>CAYULH010000057.1:0-32606 GCA_964445645.1 uncultured Aureispira sp.
TCGCTCGCTTCATTATTGGCGATCAGGTCAAGACTGCTAAGATTATTGTAGAATAGCCTATTATTTTTAAGCCTTTCTTGTTTTTTGTATTGTTCTAAATTAGAAAAATATAGAAAGTAGGAAAGGCATTTTCATTTTATAAATAACAAGATTTATTGCCATTTTTTTACCAAAAACAAGTATGATGAGATTCGTCACCATCCCCAAGAGACTGCTTATGTTGCTCTCTTTTACTTTTATTCTAGCGAGTTGGAGTAGCAACAATGCAGTTGCTCAACCTATCAACTCTTTCCCCTATTTTTATGATTTTGAAAATGAAACAACAGGGCCAACTGTTTCCAATCCTAGCTATACCATGGTACAACCCGGTTGGGTGAACGCATCAGGTGATGATATGGACTGGACCAATGATATAAACAACACAGGGTCTTCCAATACTGGCCCACTAGTAGACCATACCCCCGGAGCAGGTGTTTTTTATATGTATCTCGAAACTTCTGGAAGTTTAAGCGGACAGGTAGCAGGGCGTGTTGCCAATTTGGAAACCCCTACCTTTGACTTTACGACAGCCCCAGCCCCACAAGTATCTTTTTGGTACCACATGTATGGAGCAACAACAGGATCTTTATTTTTTGAGGTGAGTACCAATGGAGGCACCACTTGGACTTCGCTCTGGTCACGCACTGGACAGCAGCAAACTTCTTCTTCTGCTCCTTGGTTGCAGGCAGTGGTCAACACAGCAGCCTATGGTGGACAAGCAAGTGTAAAATTTCGCTTTAGAGGGGTCACTGGTACCAGTTTTACAGGTGATATAGGTTTGGATGACTTTTTGGTAGAGAATATTTTGCCAGACAATGCAGGTATCTCGGCTATGGTTTCTCCTGTTCAGGGAGCAGTAGCAGGGAGCTATCCTGTAGATGTTACTTTAGAAAATTTTGGAAGCAATGCCTTAACAGCAGTAGATGTTGAGTGGGAAATTAATGGCGTAGCACAGACCCCTTTTACGTATGCTGGAGGCCCTATTGCACCTTTTAGCAATACCAATGTAACTTTATCTGCTTCTACTCCTTTTGCTGGAGGTTTGACCAATTTACGTTTCTGGACTAAGAATCCTAATGGTGTTACGGATGCAGACCCCGGCAACGATACCTTAACTACCATTTTCTGTACAGGTTTGGGTGGAACGTATACTGTTGGAACACCGACTTCTGATTTTCCAGATATTCCAACAGCAGTGAGTGCCATGTACAATTGTGGTGTGGGTGGCCCTGTAACCTTTGAAGTACAAGCAGGGAGTTATAACACCCCTATTTTGCTCAATCAGCCTATTACGGGAGCAAGTGCAACCAATACAGTTACCTTTGATGGATTGGCACAAGGAGCAACCATCAATGCAAATTCAGGAGCAGTAGTTACATTGAATGGGGTAGATCATGTAACCATTCAAAATTTTGTATTGTCCAATACCAATACTAGTACCGCTTGGGGCGTGTTGCTCACCAATCAGGCAAACTTCAATCGTATTTTGAACAATAGAATTATTATGGCGCCTACCAATGCGTTCAATACTTGTGGTATTGTGACAACAGGTTCTACTACTTCTGTTTCTACCAATGGTAACAATGCCAACCATACCCTAATTGAAGGCAATGTAATTACAGGAGCTGATCGTGGTATTAGCTTGCGTGGTATCTCTACTAGCAGTTATAATGTAGGCAATATTGTGCGTAATAATGATATTTCTAATGCAGATAACTACGGAATTTATACTTACTATCAAGATTCTTGTATTATTGAAAACAATACTGTTTCTAACTTTCCTAGTACCTTCCATTATGGAATTTATTGTTTTTATATTGATAACTTTAGTGTAAGTGCCAATGATGTACAGGCCGTAGATTATGGTATTTATATCAGCCGTTCCAATTCTCAAGCAACTTCTGTAGTGACTGCTCCAAGTTCAGTAGCCAACAACATGGTACAAACAGAAGATGACAGAGGGGTTTATCTGGTTACAACTCGTTCTACCAATTTTTATCACAATACGGTTAGAACAGAAAATGCTTCTGCTGTAGTTTGGTCTAACTTTGATAATACAGTAGATGTTAAGAACAATATCTTTATTTCTAACTCTGCTAATAACTATGCTTTTGAGACCTTCAGTAATAATACATTCCAAGGAATGGATTACAACCTGTTCTATAAAAATCCAGCTAACCCCAACCTCATTCGTTATTCGGGGCTGCTATACAGTGATTTGCTCGATTGGCAGACCAATAACCCCAATAGCTATGGAGCCAACTCTATAGAGGGAATACCTACTTTTGTAGCACCCAATGATTTGCACGTAGATGGGCCTTTGGTTAATGATCGTGGAACTGTAACCAATATTGTAGTAGATATTGATGGCGATGTACGTCCAGCAGTTGGTGCCGCCTCTGTAGATATTGGTGCCGATGAATTTACACCACCCCAAAATGATGCAGGAGTTGCCGAATTAATATCTCCAGCTTTACCAATTAGCGCAGGATTCTCTTCTATAGAGGTGAATGTTCGCAATTATGGAACAAGAGTTTTGGCTAATTTTGATGTTTCTTGGCAAATCAATAACAATGCACCGATTAGCACAAGCTATACAGGCGCACCTATTCCAGTAGGAGGCAGTGCCAATGTCATTTTGGCCAATGTAAACTTGCCTGCTAGTACTACCCAATTGACATTCTGGACAGAAAATCCAAATGGTGTACTAGATGAGCGTCTTTCTAATGATACCTTAGTGGTCAATTTGTGTGCAGGTTTGGTAGGTACCTATTCTGTAGGTACACCAGTGTCTGATTTCCCTACTATAGATGATGCTATTGCTGCACTAGAAGAGTGTGGGGTGAATGGTGCGGTTGTTTTTGAAGTAGCTGCTGGGGTATACAATGGCCCAATTGTACTGAATGAAATTTCTGGAGTAAGTGCCACCAATACCGTAACCTTTGATGGTTATGATCCTGCAGATGCTACGCTAACACATGATGGTTCAGGTACCAATACTGCTGCTACTGTTACTTTGGATGGCGCAGACTATATTACCTTTAAGAACTTTACAATAGAAAATACAGGAACCGCTATTGGTTATGGTGTGCTTTTGATTAATGAAGCCAACAACAACACTATTGAGGACAATATTATTAATGTTTCGATAGTAAGTAGCAATGCCAATGTAGTTGGAATCTTAACTTCGGCTAATTTTACGTCAAGTACCCCCGGTACTGGAAGCGAGGGGAACAATGCCAACTTTACCATGATTCGCAACAATGAAATTATAGGAGGAAAAAGTGGTATTACGCTCGAAGGTGGGCTGCCTGATGTGGAGAACACCAACAACAAAATTTACAACAACAAAATTCACGATGCTTATAGTTTTGCAATTTATGTAGATGAGCAAGACAGCTTGATGATTGTAGGAAACGAAATCTATGGTTTGAGAGCCAATGGAGCAGATGCTGTACAGTTGTTTGACATCAGAAACTTTACGATTAGAGAAAATGATATTGTATCACGCGATTATGGTTTGGCTATTTTTGGTGGATTCTCTACCAGCGATAAAGCTAGAGATGGATTAATTGCCAACAATATGATTCAGACAGGAACAAGTGGTGAAGCACTTTATATGAGAGATGTTGTTTCTACTTATGTCTATCACAATACCTTTGAAGCTGGTTTCCGTGCCGCATGGTTGGATAATCAAGCCAATATTGATTTTAGAAATAACATCATGGCCACTAGCAATGGAACTTGTTTCTATACCCTTGACCCAGTGAGCATGTCTGGAATGGATAATAACTTGTATTATATTTCAGGTACAGGTGATGCCGTGCGTTTTGGAACGACTACTTACAATACACTAGCCAACTGGCAAACCAATGGTGCTGCTGGTTATGATGCCAACTCTGTGAGTGGTAATCCAAACTTTGTAAATGGTTTGTTCATTAGTGGTGCTTTGGCTATTGATACGGCTGATCCTAACTTGGCCGTACCAATTACCTATGATATTAATGGCGATCCACGCCCCTTGGGTGTGCGTCCAGATATTGGAGCCGATGAACACATCATTATTGGTAATGATATGAGAGCCGTAGAGGTAGTTTCGCCAGACGGATGTGGTCAAGCAAGCCACGATATTGTAGTTGCTGTTGCCAATGTGGGTTCTAACTTATTGGTAAATGTTCCAATAACTGTAAATGTAACAGGAAGCACGATAGCAACGTTTACTTCTACACAGCAACTATTGGCACCGGGTACCACTATAAACAGAAACATGGGAACCATCAACACAGCGGCTGGTGGTACTTACAATATTCAAGTAATCGTTAATTTGAGCAATGATGGCAACCGTTCTAATGATACCATTAATACTGTTATAACCATTAATCCAAACAACCAGAATGCCTTGACTATGACAGGCGATACGATTGTTTGTGTGGGGAGCACAGCAACTGTATCGACAGTAGCCAGCTATGGGCCTGCTCAAATCATGTGGTACGATGCACCTGTTGGTGGCAACCTTATTACAACAGGTACTAGCTTTACTACGATGCCCTTGTCCGCTACTACTTCTTATTATGCCGAGGTGCGTGGATGTCCTTCTGCTCGTGCTGTCGCCACAGTTATGGTAGATAATATTGGTATTGATGTAGATTTAGGCCCTGACTTAACTGCTTGTGGGGGTTCGATTGCAGAAATTATCCCAACCATTAGCAATTCTACCGCTACTAAGATTGAGTGGCAAGATGGCGCATTGACATCAACTTATGATGCAAGCACTACTGGCGATTATTACGCAACTGTAACCAATGCCAATGGCTGTACGGATACCGATACCGTAAGAGTAACCCTGTCTCCAACACCTACTGTAACGGACGCTACTACCAATGTATCTTGTGGTAGTGCAGGAGATGGTGCTATAGATATAACGGTAACAGGTGGCACTGGGCCTTATTCTTATACTTGGAGCAATAGTGTTACTACTGAGGATTTGACAGGTTTAGATGGTGGTTTTTATGCGGTAACGATTGTTGATAATGGTACTACTTCAGCTTGTGAATATGTAATGACCTATCAAGTAACAGAACCTATTGAACTAACTGCCAATGTAAATAGCAGCAGTATAGATTGTGACGGTACTGGAGGTGATATTGACATCACGGTAACAGGAGGAACAGGAGCTTACACCTATTTATGGTCAACAGGAGCGACTACAGAAGATGTAACAGGAGCGCCAGCAGGTTTACAAACCGTAACTATTACGGATGCTAATGGTTGTAATACCACGGCATCTAGTACCATCACAGCAGCCAATCCAATTGTAATTACAGTAGATACGATTTATCCAGAGGTATTGAGTACCCAAGGCGGTATAGACATTACAGCAACAGGGGGTTCAGGTGTGGCCAACTTGCGTTATACATGGAATACAGGGGCCACCACCGATGATTTGACAGGTTTGGTAGCGGGTACTTATGATGTAACGGTAACGGATGTAACAACAGGTTGCCAGCAAGTGCTAACAGGTATTGTTGTGCCTTATCAGTTGCCCAACAGCATAGACCAATTAGAAGACTTGTCTAGCTTTGAATTGTACCCCAATCCAACTTCAGGAATGGTATGGGTGCATTTGAACTTGAGTAAAAGTACAACGGTACAATTGAGTGTTACCAATATAGCAGGTCAATTGGTACAAGAATTTGCACCCAATGAGCAATTGGAGCAAAACTATGCCATTGATTTAAGCAATTATCCATCAGGCGTATACCTCGCTCGCTTCATTATTGGCGATCAGGTCAAGACTGCTAAGATTATTGTAGAATAAGGGTAGCAGTCTGTAGACTTAATGCTTAGAAAGCCTATTTGGTTTAATTATTTTTTATGTTTTTTAATTGAATTAAATAGGCTTTTTTTATGGCACTTTATCAATATTAAATCTTTTTTTAAGAAATTTTTAACGGTCTATCGATACTAGTTTGTGTACATTGTTTTATCTTTATCACGAATTAATAGGAAGCTATTGGTTGTTCTGATAGATTAATTTTTACTATTTTAATATGAATTAAATGGGAGATAAGTTATTAGACTATTTTAATAAAGCTGATGAAATTGGAGGCTTACCTGCTAAAATTAGATTAGCAGTACTTTCTAAAAGCTCTTCTCTTCAGGCCAAAACTATGGAGGACTCTATAGAGAATATTCAAAGTATGCAAAAGAGCTTTGAAGTTATAAGTCAAGAGTTTGATGAAAAAAATCAGGTAAGAGTAACAATGTCTACAGCTTACACAGCTAGAGATACTATTAAAAGTTTGAGAGGATATATCAGGGCATTTTCAGATGTTATTTTAACACAATCAAAACAAGCTACCTTAGAGTTGGCTTCTCAACAAATTACGACTGTAATAGCTGAGAGTATAGATGTAAACCGTGCTAGTGTTTGGTTTTATAATGAAGATGAATCAGGAATGGTTTGCATTAATTTATATGAACGAAATAAAGAACTGCATTCACAAGGAGCAATATTGAGCAAAAGTGATTATCCAGAGTATTTTAAAACCCTTGCTACCAATAGAACATTGGTAGCAGATGATGTTTATGTACATCCCGGAACCATTGAGCTTGTAGAATCCTATATGATACCACATGGTATTACATCCATGTTAGATGTGCCTATTTTTGCAGATGGAAAAATGGTAGGGTTGATTTGTCATGAACACACTGGCCCAAAACGCAATTGGACTAGTGATGAAGAAAATTTTGCTTATTTGATGGGTAATATTCTCAGTAATAGTTTTAAAAACAGATAGCTAAAGCATTGTTTTAGTTTGTAGGTTCCTATAACCGTCTAAATTATAAAAAAGGAGTTGTCGCAAGGCAACTCCTTTTTTATTTTTTGTGTTAGAATAAGCCATAAACCCATATATTGCTAGAAATACCAACTCAATTGTATTTGATATTTTATTTTAATTTATTTTTGTTTTTTTAAAACAAAGTTCAGTTTCTTGCCAAGATGATGATATACTTTCTCTCACCAAGAATTATCTTGTATTATTTCTTGCCAAAAAAAAAATTGTCTATGATAAATCGTACCTATTATTTTACATTGAGAACATTATCAAAGTAGGTTTAATTGATGTGTTTTATTTTTTAATTTAAAAAAAGCAACAAATGGGAGATAAATTACTAGATTATTTTAAGAAAGCCGATAAAATAGGAGGCCTACCAGCAAAAATTAGATTAGCAGCACTTTCTAAAAGCTCTTCTCTTCAGGCCAAAACTATGGAGGACTCGCTAGAAAATATTCAAAAGATAGAAGAGAGCTTTGAAATTGTACGTAGCGAATTTGATGTAAAGGAACAAGTAAAGCTAGAGGATACCGTAGAAGATACGGCTTTAGACACTGTAAAAACACTACGGAGCTATATCCAAGCTTTTTCAGATGTAATTTTGGCACAACTGAATAATGACTCGTTGGAATTGGCTGCTCAACAAATTACTACAGTATTGTCAGAAACATTACAGGTGAGTCGGGCTAGTATTTGGTTATATAATGAGGATGCTTCGGGGATTGAGTGCATGAATTTGTACGAAAGGAATAAGCAAGCACACTCTCAAGGATTTGTTTTATTACAAAAAGATTTTCCAAACTATTTTAAAACCATATCCAACAACCTAACACTAGCGGCAGAGGATGCCCATACCCATCCCGGAACAGCTGAATTTTCAGAAGTATATCTCAAACCTAATGGCATCAATTCTATGCTAGATGTACCTATTTTTGTAGAGGGCAAAATGGTTGGTGTAATTTGCCATGAACATACAGGCCCTCAGCGCAAATGGAATAGCGATGAAGAGAATTTTGCTTACTTGATGAGTAATATTCTCAGTAAGAATTTTAAAAATAAGTAAATAGAACATCAAATTGTTTCGCTCTTAATAATATACGCCCAAAATTTATAGAAGGAGTTGTCTTCAAGGCAACTCCTTTTTTGTATTTTTATCCTTCCAAAAGCAAAAAATAAATGGCTTATGATACAGACCAACGAACTTACCTTTCAATATAACCAGCAACAAGTATTCAAATTTCCCAATTTGCATTGTGAGCAAGGCACCCATTGGCTAATTTTGGGTCAGTCGGGCTGTGGCAAAACCACCTTGCTGCATTTATTGGGAGGATTGATGCCCGCCCAATCAGGACAGATTGTTATCCATAACCAAGAATTATCAGGCTTGCAAGGGCAGCGACTCGATCAGTTTAGAGGGCAAAATATTGGCATCATCTTTCAACAATCGCATCTTATCAAAGCTCTAACAGTAGAGGACAATCTATTAACCGCACAATACTTGGCTGGTTCCCAACAAGATCGCAATAAGGTTAAAGGTTTGCTAGAACGACTGAACTTGGGCGACAAGCTCCAAGCAAAACCCCAAAATTTGAGCTTGGGAGAGCAACAACGAGTAGCCATAGCTCGTGCTTTGGTGAATGATCCTGTATTGATTTTGGCCGATGAACCTACTTCTAGTTTGGATGATGAAAATTGCCATGAAGTAGTACAATTATTATTAGAACAAAGCAAAGCCTACAAGGCTACCTTGCTCATTGTAACCCACGATGGCCGTCTCAAAGAGTTGTTTGAGCAGCAAATTTTGTTGGAAAAGGTAAAGGTGTAAACAACTAACTAATTTCCTCCACTTTCACCCCAATTATCTTATTTAGAGTCGTCTCAAATCGCTCGGCCTCACTTTGGCGTACTTGCACCAATAGCGTTGTTTTTTCTTGATAATCCATACTTTGGATAACAAAGCCCTCTTGTTTGATAAAATTCATAACGGCACTGGTGGCCACATAATCAAATACCACCTCATAACTCGATTCTACAATACGTTCTACTATAGTGGCTTGTTCTAGGGCATCCTGTGTAGCCGTTTTGTAAGAACGTTTGAGGCCAGAAGTGCCCAACTTCGTCCCTCCAAAATAACGAACAACTACCGCCAACAAATTGGTCAAGCCAAAACTATCTATCTGCCCCAGAATAGGACGGCCAGCCGTTCCTGATGGTTCTCCATCGTCATTGGCCCGAAAACGATGGCCATCTTTACCAATTCTATAGGCATAACAATGGTGGCGTGCTTTGTTGTGCAGCTTTTGTACTTCCTCTAGGCAAGTTCGTACCGCCGCCTCCGAATCTACTTCGTAGACATAAGCAATAAACTTACTGCCTTTCTCTTTATAAAAGCCCTCGGCAGGAGCAGCAATGGTTTGGTAAGTATCAGTAGGCATAATGAAAGCAATTAGGCAGGTAAGGGAACAAAAATGGACGCTTGAGTAGGCTCAATAATGCCCCGAGCAGCAGCCGTATCAAACAGATATTGCACAGCAGCTCTTCCCTTTGCGCCTAAATCTACAGAATAATCATTGACATACAAATCTATATGCTGCTTCATGACTGCGGTATCCATTTCTTGGGCGTGCAGGCGCACATAGGGCAAGGAACTTTCGGGATGGGCAAAAGCATATTCAATACTGCGTCTTAGCACCCGATCGATACGTTGTTGCAGTTCCACAGGATGTTCCCGTTTGACCACAATACCGCCCAGTGGAATAGGCAGTCTGGTGTTGTTTTCCCACCATTCGCCCAAATCTAAAAGCTTGACCAAGCCCTTGTCTTGATAGGTAAATCTATTTTCATGAATAATTAATCCAGCATCTACTTGCCCTTCTAGCACCGCTTGCTCAATTTCTGAAAACAGCAATTCCTTTTTTTGTTGTGCCTCGGGAAAAGCCAAGCTCAATAAAAAATTAGCAGTGGTGTATTTTCCTGGAATAGCAATAGATTTATTGGATAAATTGGCTGTGTTTAAATCCGTTTTGGCAATGAGCAAGGGCCCACAATTGTTGCCCAATGCCGAACCACTATGGAGCAGGGCATAATGAGGCAATAAATGAGCATAAGCATGATAACTCAGCTTAGTGATGTCCAATTCTTGTCGAAAAGCTTTTTGATTGAGTTGTTCTACATCACCCAATTGGACTTCAAAGTGCAAGCCTTCGGTATCAATTTTCTCATGGATTAGTGCATCAAAAATAAAGGTATCATTAGGACAAGGCGAAAAACCAAGTGTTAGAACAGGCATAAACAGTAATTAAAATTATAAAGTGTAAGCAATAGGAGCCATTTCTGCACGGGCTTTGGTCACTATTTTTAAGGCTTCCTTGTGCTCTACAGAAGTGGCTTCGGCAACTTCTGCTCCTCGCATGGTGCGTAGAATTTGGTTGTTTTGTATCAGAAAGTCATAGCCATCACGCTCCAACCAAACTTGTTCATTGGGCAACCAATAAATGATGTCAAAAGAACCCGTATTATACGTATAACGTGTTTTGATAGGAGTAGTTTTATCTTCGTCCAGATAGTAGGTAGTGTATTCGCTCACAGCGGCCGTACTGCCATCTTTGGTGGTGTAATAACTGCTGGTTTCCAACAGGGTTTCAATAGTTTGGCGATGGGCTGCCCATGTCTTGAACGCTTGCTCTTGCTTAGAAGCTAAGGCTTCCTGTTGTTGTTGTTGGGCACGTTTATCTACAGGGAGTTGTTTTGGAAACGCATTCTCAGAAGTATTACCACCACAAGCCATTACCAACATTAACAAAAAGAAAAAACTACTGGTTAATAAAAATAAACGCTGCATAAAGAGTAGGAAATTATAGTAAAAAAATACAAGCACCGACTAGTGCGAAACAATCATGGTTTTGGAGAAGGTAGCACTACGTCCTGTTTGTCCAATAGTAATACTGTAGCTATACAAACCATTGGGCAATACAGAGGCATCAAAGCTGTAAGTGTATTGTCCAGCCGCCTGCTCTTCGGCCACCACGATTGTTTGTACCACTTGTCCCAGATGATTGTGAATGCGTAGTGTAACTTCCTGAGGGCGTTCTAATTGATAACTCAATTGGGTGCTATGACTTACAGGATTGGGGGCATTATCCAACAAGAACAAACCAAAATCCTCTTGGCGGGTAATGCTATTGGGAGGCGTGCAAGTTTGTGTACAATAATTGCAACGTTGGGGCAGCGTACAATCCATTACAAAAGGATTGACTTTATTGCCTTGAAACAACGAAATTCTAGAAGTACGCACCCATTCCATGCTATCTACAGGATCATCCAAGTGCCATTGGCACAAGATACTTTTTTGTAGATTGAAATAATTGGGATCTGCACCATCTGCCTCATTTCTATACATGGTATAAAAATAAAACATAGCACGAGCAACATTGCCTTTGTGGTCTGCTGGTGGCTCAAACATAACCCCCGTTTGTTGTTTGCTGTACAAGTGCTGTTCGGCAACAGGAGGGGGCGTGGTAAGCATAAGGGCATCCTTGTACCATTTGTCCACATTATTGGGGGCAATTTCTCCAAAGGGCAGTGTGCTACGCCCATTATTGGCCAATGCCCGCGTAGGGAAAATGTGATGCAAATCGGTGCGTCCTGCATCATTCAGGGTCTTGCTTTGTGGGTAGGTATGCTCGGTATTGATAGAAATTGTACTGCCATTATCAAACATAATGGTTCTAGGACTGGTAGCATTGGGTGGCAAATAACGTTTTAGCCCTGTATACACACAAGTAACCGTGTCATCTTCTTCATAAATATAACGAAACATATTATCTCTTGCTGTTCCATAAGAAACACTGAGGGTAGGTTTGTAATCGCGTTTCAGATTGGTGAGCAGCGTGGCACCCGATTCGCCTGGTAAAATATCTTGGTGATCGTATTGTGCTTGTAGACTGAATGAAAAGAACATTCCAACCAATAAAAAAGTGTAGAAGATGTGCATGATGGATATTTTTTATGAACCAAAAACAAGCTCAGAAATCAAAAAAAGACCTAATGTTATTGGTAAGGTATCGCTTTTTTGCCACTTTTGGAAGTTTGAGCTTCTTTCAAGATTGCCAAGTTTTAAAAGCTTTTCTTTTGTTCCTTGGTTAACAACCAAAATAATTTTAGTAAGTTGTACCAAAGGAATTTTACCAAAATCAATCACCAATAGTGAACAAAGATAGCATTGACCTCAATCCAGACTTTAAGGCGGCTCTGCACGAAATGGAGCGCACCAATAATTGTTTATTTATAACAGGCAAAGCAGGGACGGGCAAGTCAACTTTATTGCGTTTTTGGCGGCAGCACACCCGCAAAAAAATGGTGGTATTGGCTCCCACAGGCATTGCTGCCCTCAATATCGAAGGGCAAACCATTCATTCCTTTTTTGGCTTTCCGCCACGCCCACTCAAGAAAGAAGAAATCAAGGTGAGAAGAAATCGCCGCATGTTTCAAGCCTTGCAAGCCATTGTGATTGATGAGGTTTCTATGGTAAGGGCCGACTTGATGGAGCAAATTGATTTTTTTCTGCGGGTCAATACGGGCAATCCAGCTCCTTTTGGGGGAATACAGATGATTTTTTTTGGTGATTTGTTTCAATTGCCGCCTGTTATTGCCTCCAATGAGGAGCGCGCCCTTTTTCATCAACATTATGAGAGTCCTTATTTCTTTTCGGCCAAGGTATTTCAATCGGGCGAGTTGGATATTCAGATGATTGAGTTAAGGCAGGTTTATCGACAAGAAAACAGGCGTTTTATTCGTTTGTTAGATGCGATTCGCTTGCGCCGAATTGATGAAGAGGAGTTTAATGAATTGAATGAGCGGCATCAGACCGAATTGGAGGATGAGGATTTTTATGTCATTCTCTCTGCTCGCAATGCAGAGGTAGATGCCATCAATGAGCAAAAATTGGCCGAGTTGCACACCGAAACCTATTCTTATCTAGCCAAAATAACAGGTTCGGTTACAACATTACCAGCCGAAACCCCCTTGCATCTCAAGGTCGGCGCACAAGTTATGTTCTTAAAAAATGACCCCAAAAAACGCTATGTCAATGGCAGTGTGGGTCAAATCCATGCCCTGACACAAGATAGTATCAAGGTTGCCCTTTTGCAGCCCAATGGCACGATTGCTTATATTGATGTAGAACCTTATGAATGGGAGGTAGTGCGTCATAATCTCAATGACCAATTGCAAATAGAAACCCAAAAAATAGGGACGTTTACACAATATCCCTTGCGTTTGGCTTGGGCTATGACCATTCACAAAAGCCAAGGAAAAACCTTTGATCGAGTAATTATTGATATGGGCAAAGGTGCTTTTGAGTTTGGACAAACTTATGTGGCACTCAGCCGCTGTCGAACACTAGAAGGAATTGTCTTGCGCCGCCCACTACGCCCACAAGATGTATTGGTGGATGAGCGTATTGTGGATTTTTATCAGCAGCATTTTTAGTGTTTATTAAACTGAAAAACGATAGTGAAGTGCTTGCTTACTATACATTTTGTAGAATTTTATTTTAGCATTCAGTATGTAAATAAATACGGTGGGAAGTTTTTTTTGGTAACTGTTTTTTGTATTTTAGATGTATTGTAAATCAAGCCTTTGTGCAAAAAAAAACTTTTGTTTTTCACAAATAAATAGTGATAAGTTTAAATGTTGGATTTTGTGTATTGTTCCTGTTTGATTGCTAAATGATTATGAAAAGAAAAAACACTAAAAACTATCGCATAATTTATAAAGTATTATTATAAGATAAACCATGAAAAAATATAGCACACCATCGATGGAAATAGTTGTACGTCCAGATGGTATTTTGGAGGTTAGTATTCCCACAGATTGGAATCAACCCGATACGGCTGAGAGTACTAGAGAAAACGCTTTGCTTCTTCAGAAAATAAACACAGGAAAAGGCATGCTGCACTTTCTTTGGTACCTAGTTTTCATATAAATAAAGAAATAATAGAGGTTTATAATGAAATTGATACAGGGCAGCTTGCGGATGCTTTGCTGGTCAATTCTTTTGGGGCTAAAATATTAGGAAATTTAGCACTCAAAATTCTAAAGAAAAACCGACCGATACGCTTGTTTACGGATCGAGATAAAGCTGAGGAATGGCTCTTGGATATAATTGCTGGAAAAAAATAGTAGTTCTTGAATAAAAATATAATTTTATGGAAAAATATACAACTGAATCTTTTGAAGTAACTTTACATGATAATGGTATTGTAGAAACTAGAATCCGATCTGGTGGGAGTATGCCTGATACAGTTGAAATAAATACAGAACATGCTTTATTGCTAAAAAAAGTAGTAAATGGAAAGCGGCGAGGAGTCTTGGCTGTTATACCCAATTTGCATGTAAAAAGAGAGCTTATTGAGATTTATAATCAAGCAAATGTAGGAGAAGCTGGAGTTGCTTTATTAGTTAGCTCTTTTGGAGCTAAGGTATTGGGAAATTTAGTTTTAAAAGCTAGAAAAACACTGAAACCAACTCGCCTATTTACCGACCGAAAAGAAGCAGAAGCATGGTTGCTCCAAATCATGGCAGAAGCAGAGTAGAAATGGGGTTATTGAGTTATCAAATTTTTTTAGAATGGAAACACATAGCACTATATCATCCGTAGCGATTCTACATCCCAATGGTATTGTAGAAACTAAAGTTCGAGAGGACTGGAATGAACCCGATACAGTTGAAACGGTTACCGCACATGCCTTACTAATCAAAAAAGTAATAGATGGAAAACGGCGAGGTCTATTGGCGGTTTTGCCAAGGATGCACATGAAACGAGACCTTTTGGAGGTTTATAGTAATATTGATATGGACGAAGTTGCGACTGCATTTTTAGTGAATTCCTTTGGAGCAAAAGTGTTGGGCAATTTGGTTTTGAGAATTAAAAAAACAACTACTCCTGCACGGCTTTTTACAAATAGAGCAGCAGCCGAAGCATGGTTGCTCAAGCTTATGGCAGCAGAGGAATAGTATGGATTATTGGTAGAGCATATTTTCTATTCTTATGTACCAAAAAATAAAGAGGCTGCGGAATAATCCAGCAGCCTCTTCTTGGTTTATATTAGCCATCTTGGTTTAAGACCATTGATATTCTATCAAAACCAACAGCTCTTGCAAATCATTGGCATCCATGCCAGCCGGAGGACGAATCTCCCAATTGGTAACAGATGCAGCCATATTTACAGTCAAGGCATTGGTATCTTTTTTAGTAGATATCCACCAGTCATTATCTTCTACCAGACTCAAGAGTTGGTCGGCAGGAGCTTCTGCTATAGGCAAGTTGAGTTGCATTTTAGAAGCACTGGTCAAACCCTCAGCTTGTACAAAAAGCTGTATGGCATTTACCTTGATTGGTTGTTGTTGGTCTATATAAGGCAACAAGGCATTGGAAACAGGCAAGGTAAATACTTGCGAACCCAATGTGCCCCCTTGGAAAGTACTCCAAGCAGCACCAAAAGCCTCTTTCAAATTCACTAAAACAGCTTTATTGTTGGGCGCAGCGGACTCAAAATAAGCCTCGGCAGCAGCAATAGCTCTGTTTTTCAATAAACCACCTGCTGCTCTAGCAGTATAGTTCACATGCAATACGGCATCCTCAATAGTTCCGTAATCAAATTGACGCAGTTTTTTGCCCGAATTGTTGCTCTCTCTGTCATCCGTAAATAAGGTCAATTGCCATTTACTCACTGCACCAGCCCCCTCAAAAGGCAAGTAACGCTCATCCTTAAAGTCCATTTCAAACAATCCATGATCTTTGTTGGCATGGCTGGTCGCAATAGATTTGATGGGCAAATTGCTAGACACAAAACGAGTATCTCCCTCTTCTTGACGGGCATAATCTTCACCTTCAGTAGAGGTTCTGATGTAGTTCTCGGTCAAGGTCAAGGTACAAGCAATGGTAGTATACTGCCCAGCACCACAAGGAATAGACAAGCTGACAGATTTGATGCGTCTGAAATAATGCCCAGGATAATCCAAATCAAACAAAGCCTCTTCCAAATCAAACAAACAACTTCCTTGCTCTCTCAAATTGTGCAAAGCAAAAGGATCTAATTGAGCCAATGAAAAATGCTTGGTCAATTCTAGCTCTCTACGATTGTTGTCTACATAAGCCTCTTCGAGTTTGCGTAGTTGATATTGTAATTTTTCGCCTGATAACAAGCCTTTTTTGAGGCTGTTCCAGTGTCCAAACTTAACAATAGAACTGTGCGACAAGCCCAACTCAAAACGGTAACAACGCTCGGCCTTCTTGGCCAAATCATAAGCCAATTGGTAACGCTTGAAATACAGTTGCGAAAGCTCGCCAGTAAGCCACTGGTACAACTCCTTTTGGGTGTATTTCTGGGTCATAAAGTCGCCAATGGCCTTGGCCTGTTCATAGCGTATTACTTGTAAGGCCGCTTTTTCCTTGGCGCGTTCTAGGGCTTTTTTGGCAGCTTTGATTTGTTTCTCTACGATGGGTCTTTCCTTTTCGGCAAACTTCTTTTTGTAGGCTACTTTCTCTGCTTGTTTCTGCAATTTGCCAACTTTTGATATAATATCGGCAGCTTTCATAGCTATCTCTCCTCCAAGTTTGAATTTTTTTCCTGCTTTATAGGCTGAATTACTAGCATTTTTGGGGCCTATAGCTAGTGTAGCAACAGGAGAACCTCCAACACCAGAACTTCCCAAGGATATAGAGCCTGCTAATTCTAAGGGCACAGAAGATGCATACATTACAGCACCCAAACCATAGTACCATAAACCAAGGGATTTGGTAAGAATAGCCGTACCTTCCCAAATTGTAGAGCCTTTGGACAGTATACCGCCATGGTAATCTATTTGGAAGTCTATAAGCTTTTGCTTCGCTTTTAAAGCTTCTATCTGTTCTTCCAATTCCTTTACTTCTAACTTGGCAATACTCTTCTGCAAATCTTGCAATTTACTCTCGTGCTCACTGCGTAATAATGCCAACTCTTCGGCATCTTTTTTCTCCAAAGCACAAAGCAATGCCTCCCCCAATAAACGCACATCCTCACACACCTGATTGGCCTGTTTGAGTAGTGTTGGGAAACGATAATAGGGTAGTGGGGCATTCTGATCGGCCAGAGCTGCACCAAAACCTCCGCCAGCACCACCCACAGCATTGACCAAGGCACCGGGATCAATGGCAGGTTCAAACAAACTCAAACTTCGCTTAATGCCATCAATATTCATACAATTTCTAATCTTGTACAAGCGATCGGCCACGACATCCCAATAGCCCAATAATTTGTCATTCTCAGGAATACAGAAATACAAAGTAGGAATAGGCGCACTGTTGGTGCCAGAGGGTGCTGTTGGCAGCATAGAAGGCGGAATATAGTTTTCGACCTGAATAACAGCATTAGCAAAAGCTCCTAATTTATCTTCCAATTCATTAAAACTAGCCACAGAAGGCTTGACACTAGAAGGCACAGCCTGAGGCTTGGAACCCAACAATTCGGCCGCCAAAATATACAACTGAATGGCTTCATTAACAGACTCCATGCTGTCTTGTCGGAACAGTTGATCGCCCCAAGCAATCAAATTATCCAAGTACTTCATGAATACATTTTTCTGATAAGCCACTGTTCTGTATTGAGCCACACGATGGGGCTCAAATGGATGCTTGCGCCAATCGGCTACTTGGCGTTCCAACTCAGTTTGCAAGCTGGCACTATAACCAGCCACGGCCGTATTACCTGCCAGCATATTCAGAATGCTATCAATACGCTCTTGTTGGTAGGCTGCTGTACCTTTGAGAAAGAAAGGCTTGGTAATCCAAAATTTATTGGGTGCTCCTGCCTCACTGCCATCTGGGAGCGTGCCCTCTAGTCCAAGTGGATTAAAAATATAATGGTACCATTGCATAGCTTCCTCAAAACGCTGGTTGCTGCTCAAGCTATTGGCAATGAGTAGTGGCGCATGATAAAACAATTCCCAATTGTAAACACTGTAGCTTCCATTGGGGGCAAAATCTACTTGCTCTTGTGGCAATAATTCTTTGTTACCATCAGCATGACCATATACAAGATCAGTAGGGTATTGTGTATTGTCAAAACTATTGGCCTCATCTTCTGCCATGAGTTGGGTTTCACGACGCATAAGCGATTCTATGCCCTCTCTGGGGTCGTACATGAGTTTTAAGAACTCATTGGCAAAAGGATGATAATTATCAATAAAATGATAACGGGTATCCATGGTAGGTTGGGCTGAATTTCTACCTTCAAGCCCAGTGGCAATATAATAATAGTCTTTTTCTAGCATACGTTTGTACTCTGCTAAACTTACACTTGATTTAGGTTTCAAGCGGCCAAATCTACGCATGATATTGACAAAAGTGCGTCGTTCATTATTGGTGAATTCTTCAGGTGCTTTGTTTCTATTATTAACAAAGAATTGGAAAACCTGTACCAGAGGACTTGCAGCTTCTTTTGATTGTTGCTTGAGCAAGGGATAATAAGCAGGAATTTGATCGGCTTCTTCTTCCTCATTTGTACTATTTTCTCTTAGAGGAAATGCCCAATATTTCTTTTCTTTATTACCATAAGAAAAAGGCAACCAAGCACCCATCGGAATGAGTGCCCACTCATCTGAACTATATTCATTGAGGGTAGTGTAATTACCTATTAGTTTATCAAAGTAAGATAAATTATGACCAAAATAAGCATTCCAGTTATCCAAGGGTTCATGGATAATAATTCTGGTGGCAGAATCAACAATACTGCTATTAGTCCAAGGACGCAGGGTATCTCCATTAGGATAAGCTCTTGTATTGCGTTCTCGTAATCTGAATCTTGAACTACCATTACTGGAATAACTCTGGTTATTATATTTAAATGAACTATTAGATTCAAATAGACCACGACCAGGGAGTTTTCTATGCTCAAATACATAGTCTGTTGAGCGCAAAGAGGGCAATCCTCTAGGCCCAGCCAAGTCAAAGAAACCATCAAATATTTTACGTGTAACATAATAATTTCCTGCTTCTGCTTGTCTATTATCTATTGGAACAGTGCTTGCTTTGCAGCGAATTCCTAAAGTGCCTTCTCGTGCTGTTAAGTCAATAGCATGAAAACGCACAGTATTCAAATCCAAATCTCCTATATATACAGCAGAGAAAAGCACATCTTCAGATGTTTGTTTGGGTGTCCATTTACCACTTTGATAGCGAGAGAAAGACAAACGTAGTTCTGTTTGTTTTAACGTAGAGGCAACTTCCATATTCCCATTTTCATCTTCCTTAGGAGCAGCTGTGGTGTTGTTTTCACCCGGAGCAGGAACAACCATAAATTCAGGCCAATACAAGTGCAATTGTCCATTGACTACAAAAGGAATAAGATGATTACCTGTGATATCAGCTTCCACTTTTTCCCAAGGAGTCCATTCTCTGTAGTCATAGGTTCTGTAATAGTAGATATGGGGGGTACCTTCTGTACGCCCAATCACATGCAGAATCGATTCATCGCCACGATCTTCGTGATAATAGGCCGCTACCTCTAGGTGAGCAATTTCTGTCAATTGTTCCAAGTAAGCTGTAAAGGCTTTTTTGACTTGCTCATCGGTCATTTCTGCTTGTAGGAGTTGTTTTTCCATTTGCTTAAACAAATCGGAGCGGTCTGGGCGCAATTCGGGAGCTGTCCAGTTTTCGGGGTATAAGAATACCTTTCTATTGGCCTCCCAAACACGATATTTCCGCATCCATTTCCACCAATTCCAAGCACTATCACCTTGGTCTCCGTTTACATTCACCATTACTTTAGGCTCCAAGCCCAAGAAACAACGTTGCACAAACAACTGAATAGAACCAGCACCCTGCACCAAACGAGAGGTTTGCATACAAGAGCCCATTTGTACATCCAGCAAATAGTAAGCGTACAAATCATTGCTGTTTTGCCATTTGCCCGAAGGCGCATCGGCTGGTGGTTCTTGAGCCAACAAGTAAGCCACCAAAGCATCGCGCTTGCGTCCACGCAAGATGTCTTCCATTTCTGTTTGTAGTGTAATCCAAGTGCTTTCGCCATATTTGGCTTGTAACAATTGCTCCAATTGGGCCGTGGCAGTTGGCTCGGGGCTGGCAATGGTCAGCGGCAACAGCATAGATACACTACTGCCTAGAGCTTGGGCAAATTCGAGGGCTTCTTGAACATTTTGCCAAACGCCTACTTGTAGGAAGGCATCTGGTAAGGTCAAGTTTTGCAATTGAACAAAACCTTCTACATCTGCAACAGTGGCACCAAGGGCAGCCGCCAAATCACTCACCAATTCATCATTGCTGGTGTAGCTACTTTCATCCAATTTGGCCAAGATAGTCCACAGATCACTTGTAAGAGAAGCTCTATAAAAACGCTCCAACTCCAAGAAATGTACAAGGTTCAGTAGGCGTGTGACGGGGACGGCCGTACTAGCTGCTGTCAGGGGCAGTTGATACCAATCTAGGGTTTGTGCCACCCCTCCATGTTGTTCTAACCAGTACCAAAGTCTGGGTGATAAATCGAGTGCTGTGCCCAATTGATAGACTCTATCCAACCAATACAAGCCATTGAAGGCAGCAGGGTGATTGGCAATACTCAAACTATTGCTGCTATCGGCAAAATCACCTAATAAATATTCTAAATAGGCACTACTGCCGCCACCAACAGGCACTTGAAGTTGTTGGATGAAGCGCAAGCTGAGTACAGCCGGCCAACCAAACAGGCTGGATAATTCTGTGGTCAAAAATACCCGACTATCTTTTTGAACCCAATAGTCCAATAGTTTATTGGCAGCAGTGGCTAAGTGTTGATTATAAAAATTAGCAGCAGCAAAATCCAAATCACTGCTATCTAGCCACAATTGCCAAGCTTCAAAGGTGCCTGTGAGCGCTTGTGCAGCCAAATCATCAATAGCTTGCTGATAAGTAGTATCAGTAGACAAGGTACGTACCGCATTTTGTTCATCTGTACTAATAAAGCCCGTGAGTGTCAATTCTTGAGCATCCTTATCATACTCTAGACGTGCTGCCAATTCTTCGGGCAAATCATTGAATTCTACACTATCGGGCAAACTATTGAGTCGGATGGTGAAGACAGGTTGTACAAACTTAAGTGGTAATCGTTGTTCAGGGGTGCCACTAGGGGCAGTATTACTAAGTAGTGCAAAAATCTGTGTAATTTCGTCCTCGCTTCTGTTGGCTTTTTCTAATAATGAACGCACCAAACCCTCCAAACTAGCCGTATCTGACAAAGGAGTAGCTTGTAAGAAATCATATTGGCTGTTGTCATAATTAGCACGAATCTCCTGAAGATTGCCACGCCATTTGTTGAGTACTTTAGCCACGTTGGCCTCACTGGGGGCAACACTTGCGGTAGTATCAGCTTGAAGCACATAAGTAGCCAAATTGGTGGTCAATCCACTATCAAAGAAGCGTTGGGCTTGAGCCAAGAAATCCAAGGCATCCTTGGCGGTTGAGAAATCAACATCACTGTTGTGTACTTGCAAGAAACTCACCCAATCACTGGCACGTTGTTTTAGGCTACTGCTCCAGATTTTTTGGCGATACAAGAAGGATAAATTCTCCAAAGATAGCGCACCTTGCTCGGCCAAAGGAATATACAAACTATTGTCAGAGGCTTTTCTCATATTGAGGAACTGCTCCAAGTGTGGCTCTGTGAGTCGTAAGCCTGCCAAAATAGCCAAGATGTGATCTTCGATAATGGCAGTAGGCGGTTCGGCAGTTACGGCACTCAATTCAAAAGCTGCATGGGGTTCTTTGACCAAATTGGGATTGAGAAACAGGTCTTGGTAGAGCGCATTGTTGCGTTTTTTGTGCAATTCTACAAAGATGGTTCGGGTAGGAACATCGCCGAGCAAGGATAGAACTTGAGCTATACTCAAATCTGCATCTAGTTGTTTTTGCAATTCCAATACATAGCGAATTTGTACCAAACAATCAGCGTCTAATTTTCCGTTACCAACAGCAGGGTGGTTGATTAAGGCATCTACTTCCCACATTTCTAAGGGCAGTTTTCTCCAAAAACGCAAAAAACGATGCCATCTGTCTAAGATGGAAATAGTAAAGCCTTGTATTCTTTTTCTATCCAAATCACAAGAACCATCCTCAGGGTGTACAATATTAAGTGCTTGTGCTGGATTGGTAAAGGGCAAGTCTAATAATATAAGTAAGTCATTGTAGGTCAGGTGGGTGTGATCCAATAATTTTCTTACATTTTTGACATCAACTGTGAGTCGGAGATTGTTGGGACTGCCCCAATAACGATGCTGGGTAACATTACTTTGTCTTCGGGTAATAATGCGCCATTCATCCTCACTCAGTTCCTTATTAACAGCAATACCAAAATAAACGGCTGTAATTTCCTCCTCTGTAGGGTTGTCCGTTCTAGTGCTGCTCTGGAAGGTTTCTAGTAATTTCCAACGTTGCTGCTTCAACTTACCAAAAGAAGCATCCAGCTTTTCTTTGTTCAAATCAAAAGGCAAAATGGCTGGATAAACTGCTTCTTGCAAACGCTCATAAGCTACTGGGTTGGTATATTGAGGGCGTGCTCTAAGCAAGGCAGCAGATTGCTTGGTATTGGGCAATATTCTAGCAAAATACAGGGTACCCTTTTTTACCAATAAATAAGTAATACTATCACTATGTAGTACCCAGTTGGAAGTTGTGCCTATTTGTGAAAGGTCATAATTGTTGTCTAGTGGTATGCCCAATGTTTCAAAAGCATTTTCTAGGTTGGTTCTATTTATATTAGAATTACTCACCACGGTTACTCCTGCGAGTTCAATATCAGCAGCATCAGCAGCTACGGCCGCTTCGAGTACCTCATTGACTACATCTACATAGGGGAGCATGGTATTGGCATTGGCACAACTCAATTCTAAGTAACCCAAATCTGGGCGGCGAGCCAAGAGCAAGTTTTTAAGAGTCTCCTCCACGTTTTTGCCCCTTCTATCACTAAGAAAAAGCATCAAATCGGCAAAGTAGGCCGAAGGGCTGTATACAGATTGGCAATGTTGGCAAGCACAGTTATCGCCCCCTTGAAAGAGATTTTCCCAATTGGGAAAGTCCGAAAAGTCGGCATCTAAGGGCAAAAAGTGGAGACTTTTGGCAAGGTTTAGTTGTTGCAATTCGGCTACTAGGCTGGTCGTAGCAGCATGAATGGCCTCTGCTTGGTCCCAAGTTTTGTGGGCTATTTCGAGATTAAATCCCGGTTTGTTTTTATAGGTTTGTACAAAGTTAGAACGCCCTGTTCTATAAATCTGCTGGGCAGAGTGTACCTTGTTTTCTAGCAGGCTATTAACAGCATCAAAGCTAGGTGCCAATTTAAACACCCGTTGCACCGCTTTGAGTTCTAATTGAGCAGCTGGATTTTTTTGCAGTAGTGGACTGCTCTGTATGTAACTATCTAGCGGTGTGTTGATTAAATCAAAATTGCTGTCTCTTTCTATAATTGCTTGTATGGTGTTGCTGTGTTGCAGATACAGTTTGTTATCACTCGTAGAATGACGCTCCAAATCGCCAACAAAACTCATGCTGGGATAGGCTTGAGCAAAACGTAGCTTTAAGGTTTCTCCATAAGCTTGGTTGAGTTGACGACGGGTGGCTTTATCTAGGTCTTTGGTATCAAATGGCAAGGTTGTAGAGCCACGTTCTAGGTTTTTAGTCCAATCTGATACATCCAATTTGGCAAGTGCTCTAAGTTGTTCAGGTTGTTCAATATTATAATTGTTCTGAATACTATCTACCAAGTTAAAATCTCCCCTAGTAATCTGTCGAATTTTGTACAAATTTTGAATTTGTTGAATTTCCTTGGGCTGAAAATCAACATCTTGTTGGAGGGTTTGTATGGTCTTAAAACTCAGATTGGTTTGGTTGAGCAGAAGCTTAGATAACTTATTTTGTTTTTGAGATTGTTTGATGCCCAGTTTTTTAATCACAAGCTGACTAAAATCTTGGTTGTTCTGTTTGCCTAATTGTAGAACATAATTCTCATAAATATCCACCCAATTCTTGATAGAATCAGCAAACTTGGAATCGATTTGCTTGTCCTTAATCCCTTGATTTAGATTATTGGTCAATTGTTCGGATTCGAGTGCTGGAAATTGGAGTTCAAGGTTTTGGAGTTGTTGAGGAATGGGAGCCGAATTGGCAGTCAGTAGATTATTTTGCAGCAAAATAACAAACCAAAATCTAGGCGGAATATCACTTTTTTGTTCCAAGTGATGCCCTAGCACAAAGGCCGTGAGTTCGGACATCGGAAAACCCGTTTCAGCAGCGAGAAAGTCCAAGTCTTTTTTATCGGCGTTTTGCTCTAGTTGGGTAATGGGCAGGTCTTCCAAAATATTGGGCAGTGCTTGCTCAATGGCTTCATAGCTGGACAATACCACGCTTTTGGCGGTCGAAACTTCCAAATCAATCACTGCATTGGCTGGCGCATTAAACAAAGTATTGGATTGCCCTACTTTATTGCCCTGAGCATCATACACTCTAATAAACAAATCGGCACTGCCCCGTTCGCCACGCAAAATATCAGCAGTAGAATAACTGATTCTAAAGGCTCCTGTTTTGGATATTACAGTCATACCCAATACCTCTTCTCTACGCAAATCTTGGTCTACTGCTTCTACGCTAAACTGTCTGGGAATTTGTCCATTATCCAAGGTAATGGTTCCTCTGATAGATAAATCCTTGGGTGGAGGAGGGGGAGCAGTGGTGTAGTCCAAGTAGGCTTCTACCGTAGCTTCACGAGCAGTGGCTGTTTTGGGCTTAACGCTTATTTCCTCCAAGAGTTTGCCCTTGGGGTCATAGACTTGGACTTGGACTTGGGCAAATCCAGAAATTTTGCTCCGATGCGTCAAGGGCATCTTGTGTGTAAAAGACAGCTTAAATTGCCCTTTGCTATTGGTCTTGACCGAAGAACTAATGGTAGTTTTTCTGTTAGACGATAAATAACGTACAAGTCTCACGGTGAGATCTTTGAGCGGACGCTTGTTGTTGTCACGAAGTGTTCCGCTCACATAAAAAGTAGTCATAGAGTAGGATTTGAAGGCAAGAGCTGGGTATAAATATCTAATAGATATAGTTAATCAAGACCAACTAATGCCTTAGTGGTTTTAAAAAAATATATTCTATTTCTGTGTATTGCTGCTATGTACTGGACATTGTTGGGAGCAAGTAGGGTATAAAAGTGCTAGAGAATGAAACATTGGGTTGATGGTTTATTTGGTGTAGCAGAGGGTGTAGGAGACCTCGTGAATGTACCAATAGCAATAACATGTAGGATTGGATGGGGGAAATATTGCTATTTAGTGGAATAGTTTAGAACTGTTACCAATAATACTATATTTTTGTCAAAAAAACACATTTTTTATTTTTGCATTATTTTGATAGTCAAACTAATAGAGTTTGTTGTAGTACATGGAACAAAATATAGTAGTGCTATTATTACTTACAAAATAGACGTTCTACCATTAACAAAAGTTGTTATGAAGGGTAATCTTTTCTCAAAAAGAAGAAAAATACGTAAAAACGGGTAGGGCCTATACGGGATTTTACGTAGTAATTTTGGACAAAAAAATAGACCTTACCACTAATAAATCAGTGATAAGGTCCGGAATAATAATACTTACCTCAAACATTATTATTACTCTTTAACAATTCCTTTGTCAATCACAATCTGAAAGGAGCCTTTCATGATTTGTTAGAGAGATTAAAGGTCTTGCCTAATTTCTTTATGAACAATAGTGCTTAATCATTTTTCGTGCCAAGCGTTTATTGAGAATGAAAATAATAAACACGACTTTTTATGTAAAACGACTTGCATTTGTTAGTTGTTGTCCTAATTACTATTACAAATTTAGAACACTTTAAGCACTTTAAATAACACAAAACGCAGAACTAACTACACAAAACGCAGATTTTTAGTGTTGAACCCTATATTCTTTTGGTGTAAAGCCTGTTTTAGCCTTAAATATTCTAGAAAAGTAGTGTGGATAATTAAATCCTAAGTCATAAGCAATCTCACTAATGGGCTGTTCTGTACCCAAAATTAAACTTTTGGCTTTTTCGACTACAAACTCATTGATATGATCTTTGGGGGTTCTGCCTGTTTCTTTTTTGAGCAAATCACTAAAATAGTGTGCCGATAAATGCGCCTTGTCAGCAAAGTGCTGTATGCTAGGCAAACCTGTTTCTAGTGGCTGATTGGTATCAAAGTACTCTTTGAGCTGTCTTTTGAACTCCGAAACCACATCTTTACTTTGAGAGGTTCGGGTATTAAACTGACGCTCGTAGAAGCGCAAACAGTAATTGAGCAGCAATTCCAAGTTGGTTACAATAACACGCTGACTGTGGTTGTCAATAGGACGTTCGTATTCCTTTTGGATGTTGTTTACACAAGCCTCAACCGTATGTTCTTCATCTTCTGATAAGTGTAGTGCTTCAAATACTTCATAATTAAAAAAAGAATAATTATCTATTTCTGCTCCTAAATTGGTATTCCTAATCAAGTCGGGATGAAAAAATAACAACCAGCCTTTTATTTCTCCTTTTTGAACCGTGTAAGTAGGGGAGTAGACTTGGTTGGGGGCCGAAAAAACCATCACTCCTTCCTCAAAGTCAAAGGAATTGCGCCCGTACTCCATCCCACAGTTTTTGTCTTTTAAGGAAACTATAAAGCACTCATAACTTATTTTTGTCCCAATTTCTTCTTCTGTTATTTGCAATTGGCTAATATCTACCAAGGAAATAAGGGGATGTTTGGGTTTGGGCAGCCCAAGAATAGCATGGATTTGGCTGATGGAGTTGACTTTAATCATTGTAAATGAAGCTATGGAGTTGAATAAAAAGCCTATTACTACAAATATCAGTAATATATTTCAAACGCACTAACACAAAGCGCATATAAGATAACACAAAGTCGATGGAAATCGTCATCATATCGTCAAGACACTTAAATATTTAATTTTTTTAGTTGTTTTTAATTTTAATAATTTTATTTGTTTTAAATATAAATTAGTATATTTGATTGTGATTTAGATCTGAGTTTGGAAGGAGGATAAACTGTGCTGTAGGTGGTACTCCTTGTGACTCAGATCTTTTTTATCCTCTAATTGGCACAAAACCCTTATATTTAGCTGTTTATTTATTACTACTAACACAGCAATAATGCCACAGCAAACCACCCATCAATTACTAATGATTCGACCTGCCAATTTTGGTTTTAACCCAGAAACAGCAGCCAATAACGCCTTTCAACAAGACAAAAATGTACAGGAATTGTTACAAAACAAATCCATAAATAATTCGGCTATTCCCACCAACATTCCAGCACTCGCCCAATTTGAATTTGACCAATTGGTGGCTGTTTTGCGTGCCCAAGACATTCAAGTATTGGTAGTAGAAGACAATGCCTCCCCTGCAAAGACAGATGCTGTTTTTCCAAATAATTGGGTTTCTTTTCATAACAATGGCTGCATAATCACCTATCCTATGTGGAGTCTCAATCGCCGATTGGAGCGTAGGCCAGATTTGTTACAACAACTTCAGGAACAGTTTGGATTTTCTACTATTATTGCCTTAGAACACTGGGAAACACAAGGTGTTTTTCTGGAAGGGACAGGCAGCATGATTCTAGATCGAGTACACAAAATTTGTTATGCATGCACCAGCCCTCGCACACAAGAAATTGCCCTAGATGAATTTTGCCAAACCATGGGCTACCAAAAAATCCTGTTTCAAGCAGTGGATGAGCAAGGCCAAGAAATTTATCATACCAATGTGATGATGGCACTAGGAGAGGACTTTGTAGTTATTGGCCTAGATACCATCCCCAACCCACAACAACGCCAACAGCTGCTCCAAACCTTTGAGCAAACCAATAAAACGGTGATTCCACTCACATGGCCTCAATTGCAAGCCTTTGCAGGCAATATGCTTCAAGTGAGAAATACAGCAGGCGACACGTTTTTGCTGCTCTCCCAACAAGCCAGAGATAGCCTAAGCTCTGCCCAAATCAGCACAATCGAACAGCACACCACTCTGTTATCCAGCCCTATCCCCACCATCGAAACTCTAGGAGGAGGTAGTGTACGATGTATGATTGCAGAGGTGTTTTTGCCGTAGGGGGAAATTGTCTTGACTGTGATTTTTTCCTAGTACACGCAGTTTACCTTGATTTTGTTTGATTTTATGATGGCCATGATTTTTTCCTAGTACACGCAGCTTACCTTGGTTGATTTGATTTTATGATGGCCATGATTTTTTCCTAGTACACGCAGTTTACCTTGATTGGTTTGATTTTATGGTGGCCATGATTTTTTCCTAGTACACGCAGTTCACCTTGATTGGTTTGATTTTATGATGGCCATGATTTTTTCCTAGTACACGCAGTTTACCTTGATTTGTTGTGATTTTATGATGGCCATGATTACACATCTGCTACGGGAAATCAAAAAAATCAAGCTAATCAAAAAAAATCACAGTCAAGACTACCCGCAGCATATAAAAACACCCCAAAAACAAAAAAAATCCCCAAGACCACGCAACAAAAGAAAACACCCACCCGTAAACAAGGCTCATTTTAACCAATGAACCCACGCTAATGATAAACAAAGACTACAAATACTCTGAACTAACAGGAAAAATTATAGGTTGCGCCATGGCTGTACACAGTGACTTAGGCAATGGTTTTCAGGAAGTTATTTACCAACGAGCCTTGCAAATAGAACTGGCCGATCAAGGTTTTTCGTTTGCACGAGAATTTGAAATGCCTGTTTTCTACAAGAATGTAAGAATCGGGACACGCAGAGTCGATTTTTTGGTAGAAGACATCATTTCGGTAGAACTCAAAGCCGTCACTCAGGTCAAAGATGTACACTTGGCACAAGCCATCAATTACCTAGAAGCCTATAATTTGGAAATTGGCCTGCTCATCAATTTTGGTCAGCGCAGCTTAGAATTCAAGCGTTTTAAGAATAAGAAATTTAAGCCTTGGATATAAGAGGGCAATGTTTAAGTGTTTTGTTTTGGTCTTATTTTGAGATAATGATAGAAGAGCCTATCCCCAAAAAACAAAAAAGCCAAAAACAAACTGTTTTTGACTTTTTTAATAGTGCCCAGGACAAGATTCGAACTTGCACACCCTATACGAGCACCAGCCCCTCAAGCTGGCGTGTCTACCAATTCCACCACCTGGGCAGTGATGTAGTGCTTTGTAGCTCGGCAAAGATAAGCGATTGTAATTAGAATGCCAACTTTAATGCACCTTTTATTCTTAGAACGGCAAAAAAAGAGCAGGCGCATCAAAAAAGTAGTACATTCGTAATTCAAATCAAACAAAACCAAAGAATTATTATGGAAAGCATACCAACAGCGACTTTTGTAGGGAAGGAGGAAGCTTATGAGGCCGCTTCCAGAGCCTTGGAAGCCATTTTGGAGGGAGAGCGTAATGCCATTATGAAGATGGCTACTATTAATTGTGTACTCAAGGAGCATTTGCCCTATTGTTTTTGGGTCGGATTTTATTGTATGAACAAGGGGCAATTGATGGTTGGGCCGTATCAGGGCACTTTGGGCTGTTTGCACATTCCCTTGACAAAAGGGATTTGTGGGCGTGCGGCCAGCACCGAGCAGACCCAGATTGTAGAAGATGTACACGCCGATCCCGCTCATTTGGCTTGCGATAGCCGCACCAATTCGGAGATTGTGGTGCCAGTACATAACCAAGCAGGGCAATTGATTGCCGTGTTGGATTTGGACAGCACCGAGCCAGCCGCTTTTGATGCCACCGACCAAAAATTCTTGGAGGTCATCTTGCACAAACATTTTGCCCAAGCCCCTTTGGAAATGGCTTATCAATTGTAGCACACCCTTTTATTAGCACACCAAAAACACCAACCATGATTTTATTACAAAACTACATCAATGGCGAGCTAGTTGCGCCCCAAAATGGGCAATACCTAGACAATTACGAACCTGCTACAGGGAAGGTTTATGCTCAAATTCCAGACTCGGATGCACAAGATGTGGAAGCAGCCGTGCAAGCAGCACAAGCGGCCTTTCCTGCATGGTCGAGCATGACCAATAAGGAAAGAGGCAAGATATTGATGCGATTGTCCAACCTGATAGAAGCGCAATTGGAGGAATTGGCGTTGGCCGAATCTACCGACAATGGCAAGCCTGTGCAATTGGCTAGGGTGGTGGACATTCCAAGAGCAGCCAGCAATTTTCATTTTTATGCCACAGCTATAGAGCATTATGCAAGCCATGCCCATGCCATGACGGACCAAGCCATCAATTACACCCTCAGGGATGCTATTGGGGTAGTGGGCTGTATTTCGCCCTGGAATTTGCCTTTGTATTTGTTTAGTTGGAAGATTGCGCCAGCCTTGGCAGCAGGCAATTGTGTGGTAGCCAAGCCCTCAGAAGTCACGCCCATGACCGCCTATTTGTTGTCCAAATTGTGTCGGGAGGCAGGACTGCCGGCTGGAGTGTTGAACATTGTACATGGTTTGGGGCATAAGGCAGGCAATGCCATTGTGGAGCATCCACAAGTGAAGGCCATTTCGTTTACAGGCGGTACCAAAACGGGGCAACATATTGCGAGTATTGCTGCGCCCATGTTCAAAAAATTGTCCTTGGAGTTGGGCGGCAAAAATCCCAATATCATTTTTGCCGATTGCGATTATGAGCAAATGCTGGCCACTACTTTGCGTTCTTCCTTTGCCAATCAGGGGCAAATTTGTTTGTGTGGCTCTAGGATTTTTGTAGAACGTTCGTTGTATGCACGGTTCAAGGCGGATTTTGTAGCCAAGGTGGAGCAGATGGTGGTGGGCGACCCCAAGGACAAGGGTTCTACGATGGGGGCATTGGTTTCTAAGGCACACTTAGACAAAGTGTTATCGTATGTGCAATTGGCACAAGAGGAGGGCGGTACCATCTTGGCAGGGGGCAAACCCGTGGTGGTCGAAGGGCGATGTGAAGGGGGCTATTTTATGCGCCCAACGGTTATTGAAGGGTTGACAGCCGATTGCAGAACCAACCAAGAGGAAATTTTTGGCCCTGTGGTTACGATTATGCCTTTTGATACCGAGGCGGAGGTGTTGGCTTATGCCAATGGCACAGCGTATGGCTTGGCCTCTACTATTTGGACGAGCCATATTGGGCGTGCTACACGCTTGGCGCAACAAATCCATGCTGGTATTGTTTGGGTTAATTGTTGGCTGCTGCGTGATTTGAGAACCCCTTTTGGGGGCGTAAAAGCTTCGGGCGTGGGGCGAGAAGGCGGCTTTCATGCCTTGGATTTTTTTACCGAGCCTAAGAATGTTTGTATTAAGTATTAGAATAAAAAATCGTATTATCAAAAAAAACAAAAAAACATGCTACCAAGAAAAGAAGACCTGCTGTATTCTGACCGTGCTCCCAAAGCTGTGGGGGCGTATCCTCATGCTCGCCGAGTGGGCAATTTGTTGTTTTTATCGGGGGTTGGGCCGCGTTTGTTGGGGAGCCAATCCATTCCGGGGGTAGAGTTGGACGAGGCAGGCAATATTGTTTCTTATGATATAGAAGTGCAGTGCAAGGCCGTGTTTGAGAATGTGCGTTATATTGTAGAGGATTGTGGTTCTAGTTGGGATAATATTGTGGATGTGACGGTTTTCTTGACCAATATGAAGGATGATTTTAAGACTTATAATCGCTTGTATGCCGAATATTTTAAGGACAACCAGCCTTGTAGAACCACTTGTGAAATCAATTGTTTGCCTACGCCTATTGCGATTGAGCTGAAGGTGATTGCTACAGTGGATTAGCGTTTGCAAACAATAGAAAAGCATGGAGTTGTTGGTTAAATATTTAGGAATTTGTGGCCTTTTTGTTATTTTGACTATCCAATTTTATCACCCTCACAAAGCAATACGATGAAAGCATTTAATGTAGTGAACCTCATGCAATGGATTGAGGAAAATGAAGAAAATCTAAAGCCGCCTGTTTGTAACAAGGAAATTTTTCCAGGTTCGGATTATATTGTCATGGTGGTGGGTGGGCCCAATACGCGCAAGGATTATCATTATAATGAAACACCTGAATTTTTCTATCAAATCAAGGGCAATATGGTGTTGAAGATTATTGATAATGGCGAACCCAAGGATATTCCCATCAATGAAGGAGAAATTTTTGTTTTGCCTGCCAAAGTTCCCCACTCGCCCCAACGTACAGCAGGCAGCATAGGCATTGTGATTGAGCATGTGCGAGATATAGAGCAGCACACCGATGGTTTTCAGTGGTATTGTGATGCTTGCAATCATAAGTTGCACGAGGATTACTTTAAATTGACCAATATTGAGAAGCAACTGCCCGAAGTGTTCTCCAAGTTCAACAACAATGAAGAATTGCACCAGTGCAAAAACTGTGGCAATGTGCTGCAAGTAAAACCTGCAACTGCATAGCTTGGATGGAATTTTTTTTGAAAAAAAAGGAGTGAGCTATTTTTTTGATAATGATAGGGTTAACTGATTTTGTAGTGTTTTTATCTATAGCAACAATCAAAAAAAGTGGAAAAAAGTTTGGCAGTTTTTTTTAAACATGCTATATTTGTACCCACAAGGAACAAGGGTAGCGGCTTATTCCTACAAAAATAAGCGAAAATAGCTCAGCTGGTAGAGCACAACCTTGCCAAGGTTGGGGTCGCGAGT
>CAYULH010000058.1:0-32583 GCA_964445645.1 uncultured Aureispira sp.
AAATACTATCCTGAGCAACTAACTCTATTCCCTTTTCTTTTGTCCAATCCACAAATGGTTTCCATTTTTTTCTATTATCTATGCAGTAGTGGTCGTAGAAAATTACGATTCGTTCTTGTAACCGTTCTGACAAACTATCTAAAGGTACCTTACTAGCTTTCCAATAGAGTAGTTGCCGCAAAAACGATTCCTCAGCAATAGATGTAGTGCCAAATGAAGGAACATAGGTAGTATGTTGATCTATCCACACTTTTAGCATTTCTTCCGCTTTTATCTGACAATCAGTCCACTCCTCAAAAAAGCGCATTTTAGCTTTTAAAAGCCCACATCTTTGGTATTTCTTAGTTTCTGATTGCCAAAAAGGAAACCACTGCACATATTCTAAGCAATTCCAGCCCTTTTGGTAGCCTGTTAAGTCAAAATTAGGTTGCTCCAAACTAACAGCCAACTGCTTTCGGCCATACAATTGCATACTGTAGGGGAGTATACCTAATAATAAAAATAATATACTACTGCCTACAAAAATTGCTTTTTTCATATCTATAGTTACTTACTAATCCCGTTATCAATGTTCTCACTCCACATTCTTGGATTTTTTATACCAATGGATTGCACATCATCCTTTAGTATATAATCAAAGTGAGTAATGAAGAGGCTGTTCTCATCTTTAGATAGATTAATAACAATAGCAAACTCCATGGTACCATCCTCAAAAGATTTTTTCATGTGGTTGTCAATTGGTATGCCGTAGAGAGCGGAATCATCAGTTTGCTTAACCTGCTTAAAAAAAGTATCAAAATCCGTGATTACTGTTCCAATCCCCAGTTTTATTTTTTTCTGGTGGTATTCGCCATAAACCCCTTCTATGGAATTTTCTTTGCTGGTACAAGCATGCATTTCATCAATAATTGTTCTACAATTATCCAGTATGCCCCAACGTGCTAATTCTGCCTCAAACTGATAAATAAAGGTATCCCACTCATTGGATAAGCCTCCTTCGCCCCCTGTAATAACCCCGTTCGCTCGCAATGTTTTGAGATTAGTATCCCATTGGTCATCACTAACATAACGATTGCCATCATCAGCATCATCCCCTGCATTTTCTTTTAGCCAAATCTTGAGCAAGGCATTGGCTAGGGTTAGGTTGTCGGGTATTTTTTGTTTGCTCAAAAAATCTACGCCTTGGGCATATACCTTATAAATAAATTCTACCTCTTTGGTTTCTTTGGATATATACACTAAATCTTGATCGATGTTAATAATCTTTGACATCTTAGCCTTAGAACTAAAAATCCTATCTTTAATTGCTTTGTTCAGTTGTTGGATGTAGGCATTAATCAATTTTTGGTTCTCCACAATAGCCTGTTCTGCATCGCTAGGCAAGATACCCCCCAATACATAATTGACAAAAACATCAATGGCTGTTCCAACCAAAAAACCAGCAACCGCCCCCGGTGCATTCCCTGCTGCACCCCCCAGTGCAGTGGCCAAGGCTGTGATTCCTCCTGCAATTTTTTTCTCTACCAATGCTTTTCCACCCACTTTTTCTAACAACAAAGAAGTGCGATCACTGGTAGCGCCAGCTATGAGTTTGTTGACAAAATCAGCTCCTACACTTAAACCTTGGCTAGTTGTTGTAGAGTTGAAAAATACTTCTAAGTTTTTCTGTAGATACAATTCATAAGCAGTACAATAGTTTCCATATATCTCATTAAACGCCTGAATTTTCCTACGAGTAGTTTCTTTGAGTTTTCCCAACTCCTCAATAATGCTCTCAATAGAATCGGCTGTGGTTGCTATTTTGGCGAATAGTATTGCTTTATCATCACTCTTAATGTAGGTGATTTTTTTTGCAACAACCTCCTTTTTGCTACTTCCTATTGCGGCAGCATAGTACACTCCAGAACCAAGCCCCAATTGGACCAAATCAACATCCAACTTTATTGGCAAATCACCCTGTGGGGCAACTGTGTATACGATTTTACCATTGGCATCAAATATGGTAAAGGCAGTTACTTTGAAGTCTATGACAAAAGTTAGGAAAAAATCTCCAATTCCATCCTCATTGGAGGTTGACGAAAACGGACTATCAATATTCTCTAGCTCTACTATCGAATCTTCGGATAAGATATTTTGTATAGCCTGATTGATGGTTGCGTTTTCAGTGTTGTTCTGTGTTTTATGGTCATTGGGCGTAGGCAGCGGCTCTGTGCTTTCTTGTTCCTCTAATGCTCTAATCTTTTTATTGATTCTTACAATAGTATTGGATAGTTGATCCAATTGCTGCTGTTCCCCTTCATCAATGTAACCATCCTCTAGAAATAATTTTTTGTAATATTTTACCGTTTTTTGAATCTTTAGTACTTCTGCTTTGAGTTTTTGTAATTTTTTTGCTCTGGCCATTGGTTAGGTCGAATTTAGTGCTGTTTTATTTTTTGAATGTCTATTGTTCTTGCGACTTTTAAACTTTAGTTTGTACTGTTAATTGATTGTTGTAATGTAGGAATAATATACTCATTGTCAATATTTTAGGCTGCTTCTGAGCAGCCCTAAATCTAGCGTAAAAAGTATCTAATGCTCCTCGCCATCCCCTTTGGCTCCATAAGCCAAGTCGCCCGCATCGCCCAAACCCGGCACAATGTAAGAACGGGCAGTAAGCTCCTCATCTACTGCTGCTGCCCAAATCGTAGCCTTTGGTACAGTGCGTTGCAAGTGTTCCAAACCATCGGTAGAAGCAATAACCGTAACAATATGCAATTGGCTTGGCTGCCCATATTCGAGCAGTGCCTCTAGCGCACTGGTCATAGAAACCCCAGTAGCAAGCATAGGATCACAAAGAATAAGCGGCCTATCTTGTAGGGGAGGGCAAGAGACATAATCTACATGCACTTCAAAGGTGCCATCCTTGTGCTGTTTGCGGTAAGCCGAAATAAAAGCATTATCAGACTGATCAAAGAAATTGAGCATTCCCTGATGGAGCGGAATACCTGCACGCATGATGGTAGCCAATACTGGATGCTTTTGGATAATCTTACAGTCCGAAATACCCATAGAAGTCTCTACTTCTAATGGAAGATACGGCAACTTCTTGCTGATTTCATAAGCAAAAATTTCCCCCAGACGCTCTAAATTTCGTCTAAAACGAAAACGATCGACCTGAATATCAATATCTCTGAGTTCCGTTAGAAATTGGTGTACAATGGAATTGTTGTCTGATAGATTAATCAAGGACATAGTAATGGTGTTTTGGTGAGAACAATTAGATTGTAAAAATGCTTTTATCTATAAGAACTATCACAATCTCATGTAGAGGCTAATGTAAATAAAAAAGTAGTAACCTGCTATTAAATCTATGCTTAACTCATTATAAATTTAACGACAAAACATGCCAAAAGTGATTAAAACAACTGGCACTAAGAAAAATACCAAAGTTGGTGTATCTTGTAATGGTTACAATACGAATATACTTTGTGGATTGGATTGCTCTATAGAGCAATGTTAAAGCAAACTAATAATGAATACAATTACAGTGGGTCAACAACACTACCGATGGCAAGTACAAGTGTTTTCTTGGCTGAAAATGGCAGAATGCACGATATATAATATAATAGACCCACCCACACAATTATCCATTGTGTTGCTCTCCAAATATGAAAAAAGATGTACCCCCAAGCATATTGAGGGGTGGATTAGTACTGCCTTGCAACAGGGCTGGTACAATGAGCAACGAAGCTATCGCTTGGTGGAGCGTCAGCACAAATTTCACCTTCTTCCCATTCCTAATGGCCTTCAGGAAGAAAAGGAGCTTATTGCAAAAATTGCACAACAATATCCCAATCTCAACCCTCCCACAGCCCTCCAAAGAAGCAACATTACCTACCAATGGGAGCAACTCGAAAAAAAATTGGGTTTTGATTTGCCTACCGCCTTGCAGCAATTGTATGCCGATATGGGCAATGGCAAATTTGGGCCAGACTATGGTTTCTTTCTATTAGAATCGGATGTTAATACGGATAAAATCACCTTACTAGAAGCCTATCAAGAATTGCAAGCGGCTAATATGGCAGATTGGGATTGGCAATTGCCCAAAGAGGCCCTGCCTTTTTTGTATTGGGGTTCTGATATTTATTCTATTATAGATGCCTCCAACAGCAACTATCCTGTTTATATTTTGGATATGAATCTCAAGAAAACAAACACGACTTGGCAAGCCTGTTATTGGATGCACTGTTCTTCTTTTTTTGAATGGCTGAATAAATGGGCCGTAGACGAGCAATCGGGGCGTGGTTTATGGCTCGAAATGTACCAATTGAGAGGCTTATTATAAGCAAGCCCAAGGCATCAATACCCACAAAACACCACTTTTGCAAAATGCACCACTTTTTACCACTTTTCCTCCCAAAAGCATCAAAATTGCTTGCAAATAGTGGACAATCCTAGTAATTGGAGGGACGAGATGCCTCAAAAAGAAAAAAAGTGGAAAAAAAAGACTACAAAAAGTGGTAGAAAGTGGCAATTAGTGGTAAAAAATGGTACTTTTGGTCTAGAACTAGGAACAACAACCACTAAATGCTACAACTTTTAGGTGAATATAACTGCAAAATCGACGCAAAAGGTCGTCTGCGTCTACCTGCCCCTTTGCTCAAGCAATTGGGAGAACAGGCAGAACAAGGCTTTGTAGTAAACCGAGGATTTGAACAGTGTTTGGTGCTTTACCCTAGACAGGCTTGGGAAACCAATGCCAAAGAAATTCAACAACTCAATCAATATGTCAAGCGCAATCGTGCTTTTGTACGCTACTTCTTTAGAGGAGCTACCGAATTAGAATTGGATAGCAATACTCGTATGTTGCTGCCCAAAATGTTATTGGAATATGCTGCCATTGATCGAGAATTAGTGTTGTTGGCTTATTTTGATAAAATAGAAATTTGGTCAAAAGAACAATATGAAGCGTTGTTGGAAGAAGAACCAGAAGATTTTGAAGCATTAGCAGAAGCCGTAATGGGAAATTCCCAAAACTTGAAGGATACACACCAAGATGGAGGAACTGAATTATCATGACCCTGTATTGCTCCAAGAGAGCATAGAGGGTTTAAATATTGACCCCTCGGGGGTTTATGTAGATGTTACCTTTGGTGGAGGTGGACATTCTTCGGCTATATTGACCCAATTGGGACCAGAGGGGCGTTTGTATGCCTTTGACCAAGATGCCGATGCCGCTGGTAATAGTTTGGAGGATGAACGTTTCAAATTGTTGCCGCACAATTTTCGCTTTCTAAAGCGTTTTTTGCGTTTGGAAGGCGTGCGTAAAGTAGATGGCGTATTGGCCGATTTGGGGGTGTCTTCGCACCAGTTTGATACGGCACATCGGGGCTTTTCGTTTAGGTTTGATGCGCCTTTGGATATGCGAATGAACCAGCAAGCTGATTTGACCGCCGCCAAGGTAGTAACGACTTACAATGCCAAAGATTTGCAAGAATTGTTTAGCCAATATGGCGAATTGAGGAATGCCCGTACCCTTGCTCAACAAATTGTAGCAGCTAGAGATTCGGGAGCTTCCTTACAGACCATTGGGGAGTTTATTGGGGCTATTGATAATTGTATCAAAGGCAAGCGTAATCGGTACTTATCGCAAGTCTTTCAAGCGTTGCGTATGGAGGTGAATGGAGAGATTGAAGTATTGAAGGAGATGTTGTGGCAAGCCATGGAGTTGTTAAAAACAGAAGGACGATTAGTGGTTATTTCTTATCACTCCTTAGAGGATAGACTGGCCAAAAATCTAATCAAGAAAGGTACTTTTGGTGCCGAACCTGAGAAAGATGAATTTGGTCATTTTGAGTTGCCCTTAAAGGCTACCCATAAAAAAATAATTCTGCCAAGTGCAGAAGAAATTAAACGAAACCCAAGAGCCCGATCTGCTAAAATGCGTGTGGCTAAAAAACTGTAATAGTTTGATAAATAGATTCTTTACTTCGTTGGAAATCGTATCTAATTGATTATCAGTTTATTACAGAACAGAAGTCAAGATTGTAAAAGATTGATAATCAATTAGATACAAGATGCTTTTTTAGCTTTTTGTAAAAAAAGTAAAAAATCCACGAAGTATTGTAACTTATTACTACTAGAAGAATACTTAGCAAAATGGCACAAAATAAATTAAAAAAAGCGAACAACCCAACCACCAAGGCAGGCCCCAAACGGCCACCTGCTTTTGTGAATGGACTGAATATGACCGCTTTTTACTTATTTAATAACATACATTTTATTTTTTATTTGGCTTTTCTAGGAATTATCTACATTGCCAATTCTCATTATGCTATTCAGACCATCAAGGACATTAGCTCCTTGCAAAAAGAACTGCGTAAAGTGAGTTGGGAGAGCAATTCCAAGAAATCAGACTTGATGTATCAAAGCATGGAGTCAAATGTAGCTGCCAAGGTCCACAAACTAGGATTAAAAAAGTTAGAAACCAACCCCAAAAAAATTATCAACAAGAACGCTCGATAAGTGACATTCTGCTCCCCATACTACCTTATAAATCGTTAGTATGATCTCCTGTTCTATCAGGATTTTTGTCTCTATACGACAGTATCTACCGAATACACCATGCCAGGAAAAGACAATAGCCAACAGCTCAAAAAGCGCGAAAACGTCAATGTTAGAAATGCCATCTTGTGGCGTATCTACGTGGTGATGCTACTGACATTTGTAGTGGCTTTGGTCATCGTACTCAAGATTGCCAAGGTTCAGTACATTGATGGGGATGCTTTGCGTAAACGTGCCGAAAATATATACATTGCCGAACGTCCAGTAGAAGCCCCTCGTGGCAATATCCTATCCGAAAATGGGCGTTTATTGGCTACTTCCCTTCCTTATTTCAAATTGCATTTTGATACCAAAGTAGTACCCAAAGATACCTTTATGTACTACTTAGATACTTTGTCTGCTTGTTTGGCCAAGTATGTGGATAACCGCTATACCATAGGGGCTTATCGAGGCCGTTTATTGCAGGCCCGTGAGGCAGGACATCGCTATTTTCCTATTCGTAAGAATGTAGGTTATTTGGAATTGGAAGAAATTAAGAAGTTTCCATTGTTCAATAAAGGGGGACAATACAAAAGTGGGCTGATTATTGATAAGATGAGCAAGCGACAATATCCCTTCAAGATGTTGGCGCACCGTACTATTGGATATATTCGCTCTTATGTCAAAACCGACCAAAATGGCGACACCTTACGCAACAGCTTGGGAGAGCCTATTGTAGATACTTTAAGAGTAGGATTAGAAAAAGCTTACGATCATATTTTGTCAGGCGAGGAAACCACCAAACCAATGAAGTGCATTGGGAGCAATATTTGGGTGCCTCTAACCGATATGTCCGAAATAGAACCCAAATCGGGTAAAGATATTGTTACGACACTAGACATTAATATTCAGGATATTGCAGAAGAGGCATTGCTCAAAACATTGCAAACCAACCAAGCCGATCATGGTTGTGCTATTGTTATGGAAGTGGCAACAGGTGAAATTAAAGCGATTGCTAATATTGGTTTTAATGAGGATAGAACTTCGTTTTGGGAAACCAAGAACTACGCCATTGCCGAAGCGGCCGAACCGGGTTCTACTTTTAAGTTGGCTACCATGATGGCATTGTTTGAGCATGGCTATATTACGCCTGATGATACCGTAAACTTAAACGAAGGACGCATCAAGTTTTATGATGAAACGATGGAAGATGCTTCTTATCATGGCTTGTACAAAACCTCTGTACGCAAGGCATTTGAGATGTCTTCCAATGTTGGGGTGGCGCGTCTAGCCAATAAGTATTACAATAAAGACAAAGCCAGCCAAGAGAAATTTATCAAGTATTTGCGTGCGTTGAAGTTTGAGAATTCTAAGCTTAATTTTTCGGGGGAAGGCTCTTCCTTTATCAAAGATCCTGACCACAATGATTGGAGTGGAATTTCAGTGCCTTGGATGTCTATTGGGTATGAATCTTATCTGACACCTTTGCAAACACTGAATTTGTACAATACCATTGCCAATGGTGGTAAGATGATGAAACCTCAATTGGTGAAGGAGATTCGCTCTTTTGGTAGAACAGAACAACGCTTTCAGCCAGAGATTATTGACCGCAAATTGACCGATCAAAAGACCATTGCTTATGTGCAAGAGTTGTTGGAGGGCGTGGTTTCTGGTAAGAATGGAACCGCTAAAAACATCAAACCCAAGCATTATAGCATTGCGGGCAAAACAGGAACGGCCATTATTAATTATAAAGAACACCGTGATAGAGGCGTAGCCAAAAAATACCGTTCTTCTTTTGCAGGTTATTTTCCTGCTGATAAGCCTGTTTATTCTTGTATTGTGGTGGTAACCAATCCTAGAGTTGGTTTTTATGGTGGCCGTGTGGCAGCTCCTGTGTTTAAGGAAATTGCCGATCGTTGTTATTCTCAAATTGTAGAGGTACACGAGGCTATCAATGACAGTGCTAGAGTATATGTAGCTTCTAAAATGCCTGATTTGCAAGTAGGTTACAAAGAGGATTTGACCACATTGCTCAAAGCTTTGGAAATGCCTTTTGACGATGTATCAAGTACCCAATGGGCGGTAACTCGAATAGAACAAGATACTTTAGAACTCTTGACCAGAAATATTCAGGATAAGATTGTTCCCAATGTGGTGGGAATGGGTTTGAGAGATGCTTTGTATTTATTAGAAAATAGAAAAATACGGGTGCGGGTACGTGGCTCGGGCAAGGTGAAATCGCAATCCATCAAACCAGGGCGCTCGGTCAACGAAGCACATACCATTGATTTGATATTAGGATAAAAACTAAGTTATTAGACAAAAAAAGACAACTCTATTTACAAAACGGATTCATGCAATTACAACAACTAACAGAAGGAATAGCTTTTCAGAGCTTAGGAACAGGAGGTAATCCTACTGTTTTGGATATTCAGTTTGACTCTCGCAAGGTCAAATCTGGAAGCCTGTTTGTTGCATTGCAAGGAAGCCAAGTCAATGGGCAGCAATTTGTAGCGCAAGCCATTCAGAAAGGAGCGGTAGCTATTGTTTCGCAAGAAGCTCCTACGGAGGATTTGCACACACAAGTACCTTATTATAAGGTGCAAGATAGTGCGGCTGCCTTGGGGCAATTGGCAAGCCAGTTTTATGGAGCACCTTCTGAGCAATTGCGTTTGGTGGGTATTACGGGCACCAATGGCAAGACGACTACAGCTACTTTACTGTACGAGTTGTTTACGGCCTTGGGCTATACCGTAGGGTTGATTTCTACCGTAGCGCATCGAGTAGGAGAACGCTTGGTAAAAAGTACCCATACTACGCCTGATGTATTGACCTTGAATGCTTTGTTGGTAGAGATGAATCAGGCAGGTTGCGAATATGCTTTTATGGAAGTAAGCTCTCATGCAGTAGACCAAAAACGTATTGCAGGCTTGCATTTTGAAGGAGGCGTGTTTACCAATTTATCACACGATCATTTGGATTATCACAAAACCTTTCAACATTATTTGGAAGCTAAAAAAGCGTTTTTTGATGGTTTGCCCAAAACTGCCTTTGCTTTGACTAATATTGATGATAAGCGTGGGCATATTATGGTGCAGAATACCAAAGCTAAACGGGTATCTTATGCTTTGCGCCAGATGGCAGATTATAAAGTTAAGATTGTTGAGAATAACTTGACAGGTTTGTTGCTCGATTTGGATGGAGAGGAATTTTTTGCGAGGTTGGTAGGTCATTTTAATGCCTATAATTTGTTGGCTGTGTATGCTACTGCCCGTTTGCTGGATGCCGATAAAATGGAGGTGCTGGCTGTAATGAGTCAGTTGCAAGCTCCCGAAGGCCGTTTTGAATATGTGATGCACCCCCAAAAGAAGATTATGGCTTTGGTGGATTATGCACACACACCCGATGCCTTGGAAAAGGTGCTGCAAACGGTAGATAAGTTGCGTAGTGGCAATGAGCAGGTATTGACGGTGGTGGGTTGTGGAGGCAATCGCGATAAAGCCAAGCGTCCTTTGATGGCACAAGTAGCGTGCAATTACAGCCATCAGGTGATATTGACCTCGGACAATCCTCGAACTGAACATCCCGATGCTATTCTGGAGGATATGCAAAAAGGCATTCCTATTCAAGCCAAAGGAAAAACATTGGTGATTAGCAATAGAAAACAGGCTATTCGCACGGCTTGTCGCCTAGCACAAACGGGCGATATTATTGTAGTGGCAGGCAAGGGACACGAGAAGTACCAAGAAATAAATGGGGTGAAACACCCTTTTGATGATAAAGAAGAATTAATCAACGCATTGGCAGAGGCATAGTTTCAAAGTGTTGCATGCAACACCTTTGAAACACCTCTCTAAACAGACTAGAGTAGAGAACAAATGTTATATTGGTTAGCAGAAGTAACAGATTTTAGATTGTTTCAATACCTGACATTCAGAGCAGGGTTGGCAGTGTTAATTGCATTGATTGTAACACTAGTTTTTGGAAAAAGAATTATTGATTTTATCCAAAAACGCCAAATTATTGAAAAGCAACGTGCCTTAGGATTGCCGGGGGAAGACCTCAAAGCCAATACCCCTACTATGGGCGGTTTGATGATTCATTTAGCCATTTTATTGCCCTGTTTGTTGTTGGCCGATTTGAGCAATGTGTACATACAGCTCATGATACTCACCACCATTTCGATGGGAGTCATAGGCTTTTTGGACGATTACATGAAGCTGACCCAGAGCAAAGACGGGCTTTCGGGGCGTTACAAGATACTAGGGCAAGTGATACTAGGCGGAATTGTAGGAGCAGTGATGCTATTTCATGATGATGTAGTAGTAAGAGTAGATAAGGCTACAGCCCAAACCTACAATTATCAAGTCATTGACAGTGTGGGAGTAGAGCGTTTTGCGAGGAGTTCGGAAGGCGCATTGATACCGTACAAAGAAACCATGTATTATGTCAAAACCACCATGACGAATGTACCTTTTTTCAAGGGAAACGAATTTGACTACAAGTACTTTTTGTGGTTTTTGGGTGAGAACGCCAAGGATTGGGTCTTCCTAATCTTTATACCCATTATCATTTTGATTGTAACAGCCGTTTCTAATGCCGCCAACCTAACGGATGGTATTGATGGACTGGCAGCAGGAACATCAGCCATTATTGGGTCTGTACTAGGCTTATTTGCTTATGTGTCGGGGCACAATGTATTGGCCGATTATTTGGGCGTACTGTATGTGCCACATGTGGGAGAGTTGGTCATCTTTTCGGCCTGTTTTTTAGGAGCCTGTATAGGATTTTTGTGGTACAATGCCTATCCAGCGCAAGTATTTATGGGCGATACGGGGAGTTTGGCATTGGGCGGCATTATTGCTGCCTTGGCAGTAATGACACGCAAGGAATTATTGATTCCATTGTTGTGTGGGATTTTTGTAGCCGAAAATCTATCGGTAGTAATGCAAGTCAGTTATTTCAAATACACCAAGAAAAAAACAGGCGTAGGACAGCGCATCTTTTTGATGTCGCCCTTGCACCACCACTTTCAGAAGAAAGGCATTCACGAATCCAAGATTGTCAGCCGCTTTTGGATTGTAGGCGTATTTTTGGCGGTATTAACCATTATAACCTTAAAGATTAGATAATCAATGACACCAAAAAAGAACATAGTAGTTTTGGGTGCTGGTGAAAGCGGGGTTGGGGCAGCTATATTGGCCCAGCAGCAAGGCCATCGGGTGTTTGTATCTGATCTAGGACAAATTGCCCCCAATTATCAGCAAGAGCTAGAGCAGCACCAGATTGCTTATGAGCAAGGGCAACACAGCACCGTCCGCATCTTGGAGGCCGATTTGGTTATCAAAAGCCCTGGAATTCCTGATAACGTAGCCTTAATACAACAATTAGAAGCACAAGGAACGCCCATCATAGACGAAATAGAGTGGGCCAGTCGCCATACCGATAGTTATGTTATTGGCATTACCGGTAGCAATGGAAAAACAACCACCACCAAGCTCATTCACCATTTGTTGATAACAGGAGGCATAAATGCAGGCTTGGGAGGCAATATTGGTTATAGTTGGGCCAGACAAGTGGCCTTGGACCCAAAACCTTATTATGTATTAGAATTGAGTAGTTTTCAATTGGATAGAATTCAAGATTTTTGTCCAGAAGTAGCGATTTTGCTCAATATTACACCCGATCATTTAGATCGTTATAACTATGAAATGCAGCAGTATGCAGCCGCCAAATTGCGTATTGCAAAAAATAATACCAAGCCTCAAACCATCATTTACAACCAAGGGAGTGAATGGATTGCCAAGGGCTTAGAGGCAAGAAACAACAAACACCCAAACGATCAACTATTGGGCATAGACCCAAGCGATAATTTAGCAGAATCGGCAGTACTAAGAGTGCCACACAGCAGTTATGAACAAGCCAAAAGTGAATTGGCACTCAAGGGCCGTCACAATTGGTTCAATATACAATGTGCTGTTTTGGCTGCCGAACAAGTAGGCGTTACGGCTGAGGCAATAGCAAAAGGCTTACGCAGTTTTGAGAATGATCCACACCGTTTGGAAACCATTCTCACACTCAACGAAGTAACCTACATCAACGATAGCAAGGCCACCAATGTAGATGCCGTATATTGGGCATTGGATGCTATGACCAAGCCTGTCGTATGGATTGTAGGGGGCGTAGATAAAGGCAATGATTATGAACCCTTGTTGGAGTTGGTGCGCCAAAAAGTGCGAGCAGTTGTGTGTTTGGGTAAGGACAATGAAAAAATAAAAACGGCACTGAATGGCGTACACGAAATAGTGGTAGAAGCAGGGAGCATGGAGGAGGCCATCAAAATAGCAAGCCTTTATGCCGAGGCAGGAGATGTGGTTTTATTGTCGCCCGCTTGTGCTAGTTTTGATTTGTTTGAGAATTACAAGGCTCGTGGGCAGCGTTTTCGCAACATATTAGAACAACAATACAAAATATTAACCGAAGGCATAACCGTAACCTTAAACTTAAACTGGAAACAAAACCCTGCGGATCACCAAAGTGATAAGCAGTAAGTATAGAATAAGATGGATATAAAATATGCACAAAAAAAATTAGGAAGCCTACTACAAGGCGATAAAGTCATCTGGCTAGTGATTGGCCTGTTGGCTATTTTATCTGTGCTGACGGTATACAGCTCGGCAGAGGCACTGGCATTGCGTACAGGAGCCAATACCGAATCCTTCCTGATTAAGCACATTGTTTTGTTGGGGGCAGCAGTGGTGCTGATTTACATCTGTCACATGGTCAATTATGTCAAATACGGACGTTTATCGGTAATTTTGCTGGTCATAGCAGTGCCTTTGTTATTGTATACCCAATTGCTAGGAGAAACCTTTAATCAAGCTACCCGTTGGATTCGGATTCCGTTTATTGGGGTGACATTTCAGACCTCCGATTTTGCCAAGATTGCCCTAATCATGTACACGGCTAGAACCTTGTCCTTGATGCAAAGCAGAGAAGTGCCACTGGGCGAATTGATTATTCCCGTCTTATTGGTTTGTGGTTTGATAGCCCCTTCCGATTTATCTTCTGCCTTGATTTTGTTTTTCACCTGCGCCTTGTTGATGTTTGTAGGGCGTTTAGAAATGCGTAATGTATTTTCCTTGTTTATGCTGGGAATAGGTGCTTTTGCCGTGTTGATTATGCTGTCCGAATTCTTACCGGGCATTATTCGGGTAGATACTTGGCAAAGCCGTTTGCACGATTTCTGGGTGGGTTCGTCTGGGGAGCAATTTCAGGTAGAACAAGCCCAAATGGCGATTGCACAAGGCGGATTTTTTGGAGTGGGTCCGGGAAATGCCCAACAAGCACACTTTTTACCACACTCGTATTCCGATTATATTTTTTGTGTAATTGTAGAAGAATACGGCACTATAGGAGCGTTTTTGATTATTGGTTTATACATTACCTTGCTGTTGCGTTGTATTCGTTTGGTAACACGCAGCCCCAAGGCATTTGGAGCCATGTTGGCTCTAGGCTTGTGTTTTAGTTTGGTCATTCAAGCGTTTGTACACATGGCTGTTAATGTCAACTTATTGCCCGTTACGGGATTGACCTTGCCTTTTGTAAGTATGGGCGGAACATCCTTGTTGTTTACAGGGATTTCATTGGGCATTATCTTGAGCGTGAGCAAATTTATAGAAACGACAGCAGGAGAGGGCGTAAATACTGAGGAGGTGGTAACTGAATAATAGAGCATTACAATGAAACTAAAAGAACTTCAAAACATCTACTTTGTGGGCATTGGCGGCATTGGCATGAGTGCCTTGGCGCGCTATTTTCGCCATTTGGGATGCGAAGTTTCTGGATATGACAAGGTCGAAACAGCCTTGACCAAGCAATTGGTAAAAGAGGGGATGCAGGTAAGCTATGTAGATGACGTGGCTTTGTTGCCTTCCGAGATAGATTTGGTGGTGTATACGCCTGCTATTCCTAGCAATCATCAGCAATTGACCTACTTGCGAGAGCAGCGCTACCCGATTATGAAAAGGGCAGCAGTGTTGGGCTTGATTTCTAAGCACAAAAAAACAATTGGGGTAGCTGGCACACATGGCAAAACCACCACGAGTTCTATTCTGACCCACTTATTGCGGGTAGGGGGCGTGGATTGTACGGCTTTTTTGGGGGGGATTGCTGGCAATTTGGAGTCCAATTTTGCGGCAGGCAATTCGGATTGGGTGGTGATGGAAGCCGATGAATTTGATCGCTCTTTCTTACATTTGCACCCCCATATAGGCGTGATTACCTCTATGGATGCCGATCATTTGGATATTTATGGAGCAGTGGAGCAATTGGAGCAGAGTTTTGAGGCGTATGCAGGCCAAGTGAAGGAGACCCTATATGTAGCAGAGGGGTTGTCCTTGAAGATGGATAACATTAACTGCTATAGTTATGGTATGGATAGTGGCACCGTAAAAGCCACCAATTTTAGAGCAGTGGCTCCCAAGGTCTATTTTGATTGGGAAGGATTTGGCGAGTATTGGCAGAATTTAGAATTTACCTTGGCTGGACAGCACAATGTATGGAATGCCACGGCTGCCATTGCTATTGCTCACCAATTGGGGGTGAAAGAGGATGCAATTCGAGCAGGTTTGAAAAGTTTTAAGGGCATTAAACGCCGTTTTGAAATGGTGTATGAAGGAACGGAGCAAGTGTATATTGATGACTATGCACACCATCCAACGGAGTTGGAAGCGGCTATCAAAGCTGCACGTGCCTTGTACCCCCATCGGCAATTGACAGGGGTGTTTCAGCCGCATTTGTATTCCAGAACACAAGACTTTGCAACAGGGTTTGCTGCTGCCTTGGACTTGCTGGATCAGGTGCTATTGTTGGATATTTATCCTGCGAGAGAATTGCCAATTGAGGGCGTTAGTTCTCAGATAATTTATGATAAAATGAAATGTGATAACAAATTATTATTGCAAAAAAGAGAGTTATTACACACCTTAGAAAATATGAATTTGGAGGTTTTAATGACCTTGGGGGCTGGTGATATTGGCGCAATGGTGCCTAATATTGCCAAAATGTTAAAAAAATAATAGTTATGCCTTTGTTATTGGAACTATTTGAGTAGAATAGGCATACTATTTAACGTTTGTATTGATTAACGAACAAAAAGTAAAGAAAAATGAAAGTGAACCCCAAACGGATGTCGTTTATAATAAAGCGTTTGTCGCTTATGGTAGGGGGCTTTGCTATGGTGCTGCTCATCGTGGCGGCTGTACAGTATCGAAAGAAGAGCGTGGTTTCTGATGAGGGCTTGTCTATTACTATTATTAACAACGAAGCAGACAATAAATTTATCAGAGAGCGTGATGTCGTGGAATTATTATTCAAGGAATTTCGCCATGCCATTGTGGGGCAGTCTTTGGAGCAAATTGACATAGAGGAAATAGAGGAAGTATTGGAAAAAGATATGTTTATCAAGAATGCAGATGTTTATGTAGATGCCTTGAATAAAGTACATATTACTATAGAACAAAGAGTGCCTATTGCACGCATTATGGACGAACTAGAGAGCAGTTATTATTTGGACGAAGAGGGCAATCGTGTCGCCACTTCGCCTAAGTTTACAGCTCGTGTTATGGTGGTAACAGGGAAAATTGGTCGCTATAGCGATAATTACCGCAACATCCCACACCACCGCCTAAGACGTGTATTGGGATTGATACAGTTTATTAATGATGATCCTTTTTGGAAAGCTCAATTTGAGCAAATTCATATTGACCACAGTGGAGAAGCTACTTTGATTCCAAAGCTGGGCGACCACAAGATCAAGTTTGGGCAGCCCGATGAGGAAATTGCCGATAAATTTCACCGTTTGGAGGTGTTTTACCAAGATGGATTGCCCGTAGAGGGTTGGGATAAATACAAAAGCATTAACTTATCTTTTAAGGGACAAGTTGTTGCCAAAAAAAGATAAAAACTTAACTATAACTAACTATAACTATGCGAGATGTAAGTAGTCGTTCAAAATAATTATTAACAAAAATCTTCCATTTTTTTAATTAAAACTTATTTTGACCATCTACTTAGCAGGTAAAAAGCAATTGCCTGCAACCGCAAGACATTGTAAAGAACTTAAATGCGGATTACTATGAAAAACGAAATCGTTGTTGCCTTAGACATTGGAACGACTAAAATTTGCGCGATGGTTGGGCGCAAAGACAAACACGGAAAATTGGAAGTATTAGGAACTGGCAAAGTGGCCTCTGTAGGCGTTTTGCGTGGTGTGGTTTCCAATATCGAAAAAACAGTAAAAGCCATTTCTGATGCTATTGCAGAGGCAGAACGCCGCTCGGGAGTAGATATTGGAGTGGTGAATGTGGGTATTGCAGGGCAACACATTAAGAGTTTGCAGCACCGTGGAATTTTGACGCGCCACAGCTTGCACGATGAAATTTCACAAGAAGATATTGACGACCTAATATCGGACATGTACAAATTGGTATTGCCTCCGGGGGATAAAATTATTCATGTTATTCCTCAGGAATATATTGTAGACAATGAGCAGGGAATTGTGGATCCTATTGGGATGTCTGGTATTCGGCTAGAGGCCAATTTCCACATTATCACCGGCCAAACTACGGCCACCAAAAACATTGCTAAGTGTGTCCAAAAAGCAGGCTTGGATATGGCTTCTTTGGCCTTGGAGCCCATTGCTTCTTCTGCTTCTGTATTGAGCGATGAAGAATTGGAAGCTGGCGTTGCTTTGGTGGATATTGGAGGTGGAACCACCGATTTGGCCATCTTCCACGAGGGCATTATTCGCCACACGGCTGTGGTGCCATTGGGGGGCAATATTATTACCAAAGACATCAAAGAGGGCTGCAATGTAATGGGCAACCAAGCCGAAAAGCTAAAAGTAAAATTTGGCTGTGCTATGGCAGATGCTATTACGGAGAATAGAATTATTACCATTCCGGGTTTGCGTGGCCGTTCTCACAAGGAAATTTCTGAAATCAACCTAGCTCGTATCATTCAGGCACGTGTAGAGGAGATTTTGGATTTGATTTACTGGGAAATTCGCCGTTCTGGTTATGAGCGCAAATTGATTGGTGGCATTGTCCTAACAGGCGGTGGGGCTTTGTTGAGCAATATGACCGAGTTGGTAGAATTGCACACGGGCTTATCGGCTCGTTTGGGTATTCCAACCGAACACCTAGCACATGGTTATGACCAAGAAATCACTAGCCCTATTTATGCTACTAGCATTGGCTTAATCCTAAATGGATTTAGAGAATTGGAGCGTGGAAGCCGTTACGAAACCAACGAGGAGTACAATTCTAATGCCGTGCCTGCTACACAAAGAAAGCACAGCACCACAGAGGAAGAACCCGGTAACAAGTGGTATGAAAAAATATTTAAGCGTACCAAGGAGTGGTTTGAGGCAGAGCCAGATGGCGATTTGTAGTAATGAAGGGGTAAGTATTCCTACACAAATTCAAGTCATTAGATGCCTTTTTGTTCAAATTGAGAACCATCTTAATGAAGAATCACTATATTTGTAATTTACAGGATTCTCGAAGGCAATCTCTAAGTCGGAAAACTATTTAAAATAGTAGAAAGAAAATATTATGAACTTTAACATACCAGAAGATTCTAGTCCAATTATCAAGGTCATTGGTGTTGGTGGAGGCGGTAGTAATGCGGTCAATTACATGTACGAAAAGAAAATCGTAGGTGTAGACTTTGCTATTTGCAATACAGATAATCAAGCCATGAATTTATCGGCTGTACACAACAAAATACAATTGGGCCCGACCCTAACCGAAGGGCGTGGCGCAGGTTCTAAGCCTGTTATTGGTCGTGAGTCTTGTATTGAATCTTTGGAAGATGTCAAGCAATATTTTAGCGATGGCACCAAAATGCTTTTTGTAACTGCTGGTATGGGTGGTGGAACAGGAACAGGCGCTGCTCCTGTCATTGCCAAGGCTGCACAAGAATTGGATATTCTTACAGTAGGTATTGTTACCGTGCCTTTTACATTTGAAGGCCGCCGCCGTATGAAACAAGCCATGGAAGGTTTGGCCGAATTGAAGAAAAACGTAGATACACTTATTGTTATTTCTAATGATAAATTGCGTAAAATCTACGGCAATCTCAATTTGAGCGAAGCATTCTCCAAAGCCGATGATATTTTGATGACGGCTGCCAAGGGGATTGCCGAAATTATCACGGTGCCGGGTTATGTAAACGTGGATTTTGAGGATGTAAACACCGTGATGCGTGATTCTGGGGTAGCGGTAATGGGTACGGCTACTACAGAGGGCGATGATCGGGCTATCCGTGCCGTAGAAGCGGCCTTGCAATCGCCTTTGTTGGAGGACAATGACATCAAAGGTGCACAGCATATTTTGCTCAATATTACGTCGGGAACCAAAGAGGTGACTATGGATGAGGTGTTTGAGATTACAGAATATGTGCAAGAGGAAGCTGGCTATGGTACAGACTTGATTTGGGGTAATTGTTATGATGAAAATCTAGGCGAGCAAATCTCTGTAACGGTTATTGCTACAGGTTTTGAAACAGGCCAAAATACCAAAAAGGCCATAGAGCGTGTGGAGCGTCCTGTAGAGCGCAAAGTGCGGGTGGCCTTGGATGATGAGGAAGAGACAAGCCCTCGTCCAACCAATTTCTTTGGCGATAATGAAGGGCAGGAAACTATAGAATTCAATTTGAGTAAAAAAAAACAGATAGGGAATTCTTCTAAAAATGAAGAAACCAAACCTAAATACTCCATTGAAAAACAGCCTTTTGTGAAGCCTTCAAGCCAAGAGCCTGAGCAGCCCAAGCAACCACAACCAAGTAAGGAAACCTTAGAGGAACGTCGCCAACGCTTGAAGAACTTGAGTGTAAAACTCAACAATCCTGAAGTGTTGAATGAGCTGGAAAACAAGCCTGCTTATTTGCGTAAAGGCATTGCATTAGACAATGTAGAACACTCTTCTCAATCCAATGTCTCCAAATGGAGCATATCTGATGAGGACGAGCCAGAAATAAAAGATAACAATTCTTTTTTGCATGATAATGTAGATTAAAACTACACCGTCTTGTAGCGTTATAGTAAAGTTATAAGGAGCAAATCATTGAGTTGGTTTGCTCCTTTTTTTATGCAGTTATGTAATTTCACCCCACCAACAACTGATAAATAAAGCCAACGGTCATCAATAACTGTACAGTCACAAAGGCCAGAAAAAAGGTATACTTGTGATGCTGTTGACGTATCCAATTTTGGAATTTTTTCAGATGCAATAGCCAACTCAAGACCTCCAAACACAACAAAACAAAGGCAGCAAACAAATACAATAGATAAGAAGTTAATAAAACCAATGGAAGGTACAAAATGCCTGTAATGATAAGCACATCCCCACCAAAGTAGGGCGATTGACTTTGATAAAAGAGCAAGATGGCACCATTAGCAAAACAAAAAACCACGGCCAAAAAAAATAAAACAATTCCTACCAGTGTGCGATTATTGGTAGGAATTGTTGGTTCAAGTGGCTGGTCTAATGGCTTTTTCATAAACAACTAAAATAGCGAATGGATAGAGACGGTTGTAAATTTACTCCGACCAGCGAAAACTCTCCAACTGAAAACCTGCCAAATCCAATACCCGATCAACTACCGTAGCGGCTACTTGCTCAATCGTTTGTGGTTTGCTGTAAAAAGAAGGCACCGCCGGGCAAATAATAGCTCCTGCCTCGGTTAGCGTTTTCATGTGATTGATGTGCAATAGGCTCAAGGGGGTTTCTCTAGGTACAACAATCAGTTTTCTGCGTTCTTTGAGGGCTACATCAGCCGCTCTAGTCACCAAGTCATTGGAGATGCCGCCTGCCATACGTGCCAGCAAGCCCATAGAGCAAGGACAAACCAACATCACCCCATATTGGGCAGAACCAGAGGCAAAAGGGGCAAAAAAATCATTTTTTTTATAAAAATCAAAAGGATAATTCTCATAGTCCGTATTCTCTATTTCTAATTTCCAGTTGAGCTTGGCATTATCACTCATAACCACGCCTACTTTCTCGATTTGTGCAGACAAACCCTGCAATTTATCAAGCAGAATCTTGGCATAAATAGCACCACTAGATCCACCTATTGCAACTACAACTTTCTTTTTATTCATTTATTGGAATCATTTTTGAATTTTAGACAATAAGCCTCGATTGTTACTTATTAAATACAGCAAATGAGCTACTAAGTTCATTTGTTGTTGGTAGCGCATACGAGGTTGGGTTAAAATGCCAAATTTGAATTATTCCAACACGGAAAATATATTAGGCAAGTTGGTTATAGCAGTTTTTTTTTGATAACTTACACAGCAGTAAACCAATGATTTCCCCAAATTTGAGCACACTTCAATTGATAAATCAATCAAGTCTTAATTGTTAAGGAGTAATAAATAAATCTTAAACTGTTTAATAGAGACTAAAAGAGTGGTTTGTGGAGTTTAATTTGCAGTTTACCAAAAGACAAAGAAGCATGTAATGTGCTGTCGATGACTTAATCAATTTCAACGTATGAAAAATAATCTACTATTAATTGGACTTTTAAGTATTTGTTGTGTTGTCCTAGCTTTCACAACTGTCCCCACAGATAATACTCCTACTACCACAGAAGCCAAAAATGTGCAGTGGATGACTTGGGAAGAAGCGATCCAAGCAAACAAGGAAGCGCGTAAACGAGGCAAAACCCCCAAGAAAATTTTTATAGATATTTATACCGATTGGTGTGGCTGGTGCAAGAAAATGGACCAACAAACATTTGAACATCAAAAAATTTCTAAGTATCTTAATGATAATTTTTATCCTGTAAAGTTCAATGCAGAGCAACGAGCCTCTATTACTTTTCAAGGACATGAATTTAAGTTTGTAGATAACGGACGAAGAGGGTACCACGAGTTGGCGGCGGCTTTATTGGATGGCAAGATGAGTTACCCAACGGTTATATTTCTCAACGAAGACTTTCAATTATTGCAACGCATTCCGGGTTATCTGGATGTAAATGTTTTTGATACCATTATGCACTATTTGGCAGAGGAACACTACAAACAAACCCCTTGGGCCGATTATCAAAAGAGCTATAAGGCCGAAAATTAATTACTATTTACAAAAAAATAGGAGCGCAGTAGCCGTTGCTTTTTTATTACACCAGCAGTTATGAAAAAAAAACTGTTAATCACAGGAGCCTCTGGCTTTTTGGGTCATACTTTATGCAAGGTTTTGGCATCAGAATATGAACTAATTGGTACTTATTTTAGAAATTTGCCCGATCAAGAATCTGTACAATGGGTATGTATCAACTTGTTGGAAACCAATAGGATAGAAGAATTGATAGAGGAGTATAAGCCCGATGCCATTCTTCATTTGGCTGCCATTAGCAATACGGCTTTTTGCGAGCAACATCCTGCCCTAAGCCATCATATCAATGTTTACACTACCGTAGCCTTGGCCGAAGTTGCATCCATGCTGCAAATCCCACTTCTGTATACGTCTACAGATTTGGTATTTAATGGGCACTCCGCCCCTTATGAGGAAGATGATTTTGTTTATCCGATTTCGCAGTATGGCGAACAAAAACAAATGGCCGAAGAACTCTTGCTAACCGAGTTTGAGCGCACCCTTATCATACGGTTGCCGTTGTTATTTGGGCAAGGCCCATCCTACACCAATAATTTTTATCAATCTAGTATCACCCAATTAAAAGCAGGTACTTCAGTCGTTGCCTTTACCGATGAATACCGCTCTATGCTCCATACCTCCGTAGCGAGCCAAGGAATTGCCCAAGCCTTGGCTTATGCCTTAGCACCCACACCTAGTTGGGAGCACAAGGAGCGTTTGTTTCATTTGGGTGCCGATCGAGCCTATTCGAGATACGATTTTATGGTGGCTGTCGCCGAATCACTGGGCGTATCTACCACATTGATAACCCCTAGTTTGCAGGCACAGGCCCCTCGGGCCCATATTCGTCCGGCCAATGTTGCCCTAGACAGTACATTAGCTCAAAAAACTTTAGGTTTTTCGCCGCCAAGTTTGGCAACACAATTGCGGATGATAATAGAATAAGAATTTCTGACGTTAGTAAACTACGAACAAATTCTATTGTTTTATTAATTTTGAGCAACTACATTAATATCCATTATCATTGTGCATCCTTTTTCATTAATACTGCTTTTTGTTGGTTTTGGATGGGTAGGAATAGACACCTTACAGGCGCAATCGTTGCGATTTGGGGTTCATGCAGGGCCTACCACAGCCGATTTTTATGACCAACACCATCCACTGTCTGAGAACTTCTGGGGGCTTCCGACCTTAGGCGCTACTTTTGGCATGGCCGAACAATTGGCTATATCTACTTGGGGGCAGTTGCAATTGGAGCAAAACGTAAGTTGGGAGGGCAATCAGGGGCATTTTTGGAATGATAACAACCTCAACTTGTGGTATATCACAATGCCCATATTGATGAAGTTTAAGATTTCTCCTAATTTTTGGGTAGGAGGAGGGGCGGAGGTCAATTATTTATTTGATGTAACGGGCTTTTCAGAGGTTTTGGATGGCAAATATTGGAATGGCGCGGCTATTTTTCAGGCCGAACACACTTTTTTACAGCATTTTTCTTGCACTATTCGATACCTACATGGTTTTACGCCTACCTCTATCATCAATTATGTAAATGATGAAGGAGAAAATAGTACCTTGTCCACCTATTCTAACAGACGCTTGCACGTTTCTCTTTCTTACTTTTTTTATACCATGCCCATAGAACCCAAATGGGTAGAAGGAGAGACTTATTTTTATTAAGAATCTAATCGAACAACATTTTATGAAACTCTATTTGGGCACTTTTTTATGCTCCTGTATTTTTTTGTGGACCTCTTGTGCTAAAAGTATTTATAATCCCCAATCACCCAAGTATGCTCCTATTGTGGAGTTGATAACAGATTATGGAACCATGGAGCTGCAATTGTATGCCAGCACCCCCAAACATCGGGATAATTTTGTCAAATTAGTCAAAGAAGGATTTTACGACAGCTTGCTGTTTCATAGAGTAATTGATAATTTTATGATTCAAGGCGGCGATCCAGCATCTAAGGGAGCCGCTCCCAATGTAATGTTGGGCAGTGGCGGACCGGGCTACACCATTCCTGCAGAATTTGTAGATACCCTTATTCATCTCAAAGGAGCTTTGGCGGCTGCTCGTCAAGGAGATGCTGTCAATCCAGAAAAAGCCTCTTCTGGCTCGCAATTTTATATTGTAGAAGGACAGCCCGTAAAATCCAATGTGTTGAGCCAAATGCAAGCCCAAAACGGCATTCAGTATACAGAGGCGCAAAAGAAAGCCTATGCCACAGAAGGGGGAACCCCTCACTTAGATGGAGGGTACACGGTTTTTGGTCGTGTAATCTCTGGCATGGATGTGCTCGAAAAAATTGCAGCAGTGCCCGTTAGCGGTTCTCGACCCACCAAAGATGTGTTGATGAAAATGAGAATAAAAAAGGGCTAGGCGAGCAAGGACGCTTTAGATAAGCTAATTATTAGGCAAAAAAAAGACCTGAACAACTTCCCGATTGTTCAAGTCTTGAATACCGCTCTATAATATGAGTTAAAAATAAATAATCATTTAAAACCCAAGCATATATTGTTGATGTGTTTTATTTTTGGAAGTTGGACTTAGAAAGTTATCCGACTCTCTAAGCCCTTAATCACCCCAATTAAAACCCAAATTTATTTATTGTTGATATTGAATCTCTCTATGTTATTTAGTTAGAGTACTTTGAGACTCAATTTTAAGACTACTTAATCTTTCAATTTTGTGATAGTCACTTACAAACTTACTTAACAATAGTCCAATAAGATGCCAGAAGTTGGCATGTTTTATAAATCAGTGTTTTATGTATTTTTATTTAACACTTGTTTTTTCAAAATGAATCAAGCTTTCTAATTAGAATTACTGCATTAAATGTATAGACAGTTATTTTTGTGTAGAAAAAGAATCGTTGAGCAAAGCAAGGATTAATGTTTTTGGGCTAATCGTTGTTGAAGGTCGATGATAATGGCCTCTGTTAATGCTTCGGAGAAAAGTTGTTGAGGGGCAGGTCTATGCGCTTGTTGAGTGCGACTGTAACGAGATTGGTAGAGCCGTTCCTCTGCCAATCGAGCGACATTGGGGAAATATTGAGCAGAGTAGGGGATTTCTACACGGCTATAGGGATAGCTTCCTGTGGTTAGTTGGCAGAGTTCGGTAATGTCTTTTTGCAGCACCAAAAGTGCATCTTTGGCAAGGCGTTGAGGACTGGTAATAAAAATGCCCTCTACCCATAATTCTTCGGATAGATTATTTTGCAAAAATTGCTCGTAACGTCTTTCCATATTTTGGAGGCATCTTGCTGCTCGAACAGCTCTGCGGCGCGTATGAGCACTAGCAACAATTGCAATCATTACCACTACACCCATTATTATCAATAAAATATATAATAGCATCTAGTATTTCTTAACAAGAGGTAAATTTCAATACATGAAAAATGATATTTTACCAAAGTAGAAGGTACAATACTAGGAGTGCTACCCTCTACTTCGATTTCAAGATTTTTAGAGTAATAGCCCATAGAACTAGGCATCTTCCCAGCCTTTGGTACGTTCTACTGCTTTTTGCCATTGTTGGTACAAGTGTTGGCGTTCTTTCTCGGGCATAACGGGCTGAAATCCCCGATCCAATTGCCAACGTTGCTCCAAGCTATCTTTATCCCAAAAACCCACGGCCAGTCCAGCCAAATAAGCAGCTCCCAAGGCAGTAGTTTCAATCACAGCAGGGCGTTCTACCGTGGTATTGAGCAAGTCTGCTTGAAATTGCATCAGGAAGTTATTGGCACAAGCCCCACCATCTACACGCAAACAATGCAGGTCTACAGCAGCATCCTTCTCCATGGCTTCCAATACATCTTTGGTTTGATAGGCCAAAGACTCCAAGGTAGCACGGATAATATGATATTTGTTAGAACCACGAGTCAAGCCAAAAATAGCTCCTCTAGCATACATATCCCAATAAGGAGCACCAAGACCTGCAAAAGCAGGCACTACATAAACCCCTCCGTTATCATCCACCTTGCTGGTGAAATACTCAGAATCGGGTGCTTCGTCCAATATCTTGAGCTCATCTCTGAGCCACTGTACGGCAGCTCCTGCAATAAAAACAGAACCCTCTAGCGCATAAGTAATCTTACCATCCAGCCCCCAAGCAATAGTAGTTAATAAGCCCGCCTTGGAAGGAATACGCTTTTGCCCTGTGTTCATGAGCATAAAACAGCCTGTTCCATAGGTGTTTTTGGCCATACCAACTTGGGTACACCCTTGACCAAACAAGGCAGCTTGCTGGTCGCCAGCCATTCCACCAATAGGAAAAGAGTGGCCCAATAATTTGGAATCACTATGGCCATAGACCTCGCTCGAAGGGCGCACTTCGGGCAACATACTAATAGGAATATTGAATTCATTGAGCAATTGTTGGTCCCATTGAAGGGTTTGTATATTAAAGAGCATGGTTCTTGATGCATTGCTATAGTCGGTAGCATGTACGGCTCCATTGGTCAATTTCCACAAGAGCCAAGTATCAATGGTGCCAAAAAGCAAATCACCTGCTTGGGCGGCTTTGCGTGCGCCTTCGACATTGTTGAGTATCCATTCTAATTTTGTACCCGAAAAATAAGCATCTAAAACTAAACCTGTTTGACTATAAACATAATCTTTCCAGCCTTCATCACGCAAGAGATCACAACGCTCGGCAGTGCGGCGATCTTGCCAAACTATGGCATTGTATACAGGTTCGCCTGTATGTTTATTCCAGACTACTGTTGTCTCTCGCTGGTTGGTAATTCCAATAGCCTTGATGGCTGTAGGATCAAGCTGTTTTTTTCTCAAGACTTTTTTGGCCACAGCCAACTGCGTCCTCCAAATTTCCAAAGCATTGTGCTCAACCCAAGCGGTTTGAGGATAATATTGTTGAAATTCCTGTTGGGCCGTAGCGACAATAGTGCCGTCTTGGTCAAAAACAATTGCACGGGAGCTGGTAGTACCCTGATCTAAAGCAAGTATCATAATTAAGATAGAATGGTAATGGTGTTCAAAAACAAGAAAATAAGTCGTGTATCACGAATTTTGATTAAATTAAGCGGAAATCCTATTTTTACAAAAAAAGACTCTAAAATTTTATTACTAATGTTTAACCCTATGGCCTCCCATATTTTATTTTGTTTTTATAAAATAAAATATAAAGCATTTTTAACTTTATTTTTATTTGGACAATTAAGCCTCTATGCCCAAAAAAACAACTGTGAGGAAGATCCCTCTTGTCGGCACACCAAATCAATGCTACTCTTGTCACAACAACAGTGGGATAGCCTGCCTTATAGTATTAATACCAATGTTCGATCAGAACAATTTGATATACTGCATTACACCGTAGTATTGAATATGGCTGCACACGAGAAACAGCAAATTCGGGGTTGGTGTACGATTGATTTTGTACCTCAACAAGCTAATTTACAAGAATTACCATTGGATTTATTACAATTGGACGTAGATTCTGTGCAGTGGAAGGATGTTGCTATTTCTTTTGTTTATAATGACACCTTGCTTCAAGTACAATTTGGACAAGCATTACCAGCCAACATACCACAACAAATACGGGTGTATTATCACGGTAAACCTCAGCGAGATGGGAGTTGGGGGGGCTTTTATTACCAAGATGAATATGCCTATAATTTGGGGGTGGGTTTTGCTTCCAATCCGCACAATTATGGTCGTGTATGGCATCCCTGTTTTGATAATTTTAGGGAGCGTGCGAGTTACACCTTTAAAATTACGACACAAGGCGAGCAGCGTGCCCATTGCAATGGCTATTTGCAATCCGAACAAACCAAAGATAAGCTAACCACGCGTGTTTGGCAGCAGAAAGAGCCGATTCCTAGTTATTTGGCAGCTATAGCTGTTGCTAATTACACCGTAGTAGAGCAAGAATATGTAGGTGTAGAAGACACCATTCCCATTCGGTTGGTAGCCAATGCCAAAGATACAGCAGCATTGGTGCAGTCTTTTGTACATCTCAAACAGGCGATTGCAGCCTATGAATATTGGTTTGGGCCGCACCGATGGCAAAAGGTGGGCTATAGCTTGGTGCCCTTTCGTTCGGGGGCAATGGAGCACGCCAGCAATATTGCTTATCCAATTTTTGCGGCTGATGGCACGCTCAAGCGAGAAAGCCTAATGGCGCACGAATTGGGGCATAGTTGGTGGGGCAATTTGGTGACCTGTGCAACCGCCAAAGATATGTGGATCAATGAAGGTATGGCTTCCTATTGTGAGCAATTGTTTGTAGAACGAGCTTATGGCAGAGATGCTTATATAGAATCGGTGCGAGATAATCATTACAGCGTGCTTGCTACGGCACACCAACGAGAGGGAGGGTATCGGCCTATAGCCAATGTGCCACACAAGTATACCTATGGTAGGCATGTATATGATAAGGGGGCAGTGGTGGCTCACAATCTGCGTTGGTACATGGGCGATGAAGCTTTTCGCAAAGGTATGCAAGTGGTGATGAAGGATTATGCCTTTAAGAACATTAGCTCGGGTGAATTGCGAGATGCTTTGATGGCAAATACTGGGCAGGATTTGAATCCCTTTTTTGATGATTGGGTGTTTCAGGGGGGCTTTCCTCACTTTGAAGTGCAGGGGTATAAGTATGAAAATAAAGTAGCAAAGGTGTATATTGCTCAACAATTGGTAGGGCGTACTAGCTATTGTACAAAAGTACCTTTATCTTTGAAATTGGTAGGAGCAGCAGGCGAGGTATATTATGCACGGGTATTGGTATCGGGGGCATTGGATAGTGTCTCCATTGATTTGCCTTTTGAGCCTGTAGAAATGGTGCTGAATGATGCTCAACAGCTCAATCAAGCGCGTTTTGACGAAGTGATTACACTCCAAGACAGCGCACAAGGTTTGGTCAATTTGAAGTATAATTTGCTGTATTGGGAAGCTTTAGAGATTTTGAATTTGGGCGATAGTGCCTTGTTGCACTTACAACGCCATCCTGTGCCGCCCAGCCAATTGCCTGGTACGGATTATGAAGCAGCACAAACAGGTTACTGGACAGTGGGGGGAGCTTGGCATCCAGCATTTGAGGCCGAAGCCAGTATTCGTTTGTCTAAGAGCCGTTTGGGGCATTTGTGGCAAAAAACAAGCACTGCAGATAGTATTGTTTTGTTGTATCGGCCCAATCCCAATAGTCCTTGGCAAATACATCCTAGCAGTCGAAGCACTTTGTTCTTTAATTCTAAAGTGTTGATTTTTAAACTACTAAAAGGAGACTATTTGTTGGCCAAAGCACTACCTAATGTTATGATACAGGAAGCCAAAGGCTATTCTAGACCTCCTATCAAAAAAATAAGTTACCAAAAGAAACAATTAAAAGTAGAATTAGAATTGGAGCATAGTCAACAAGGCTGCTTGCAATTGTTGGATAAATATGGTGCCATTGTATACAAACGAAATGGAAAGTGGAGTGCCAAAAAGCAGGTACAGACTATTCCAGTGCAAGAAGGAGGTATTTATTTCTTAAAATTATTCAACAAAAAGGGGCATATAGTTTTTAGTAAACAATTGGCTTTGTGAAAAAAGTGGTTAACCCAACAAAAATATGCTCACCAATAACAAAAAACAAACCATGAAATATTCATTTTTAACTACAGTTATTTGCTGTATCTTGTGTAGTAGTTGTGGCAGCACCAAACAAATGAGTACCATCAAGCAATTGGAGGAGAAAGTAACTCAATTGGAAGAAGAAAACAAGGTGTTGAAAGGAGATATGAAACGCTTACAATTGCAGTTGAGCCAAATGAGAGATGAATTACTTCCCAAGCCTTCACGTGGTACGCAAGGTGGGGCACGCCCTCTAAATGAAGACGTAACAGCACAACAACTGCCCGATAATTTGACCGCTATTCAATTGCCAGAGGTGCAGCATGATTTTGGCGTTATTGTTAAGAACAGCAAGGTAAGCCACGAATTTAAAATTAAAAATGTAGGCGAAAATCCCTTGAAAATTGAAAAGGTAAAGGCGAGTTGTGGTTGTACCGTGCCAGAGTGGCCACAAGAACCTATCCCTGTGGGGGAGACAGGCATTATCAAAGTAACTTTTAATTCGGCAGGAAAAACAGGCGTGCAAAACAAGGCTATTACTATTACGGCCAATACCGAACCCGTCAATACACGGGTGTACATCAAGGCCACTATACCCAAATAAGTCCACTTCCTATTTCTTTCACTTTAGTACATTTTTCTTTGTATGGCCAAGCGACATTTTGTAAATCCTGCTAATAAGCACAGTTCTAGAAAAAAGCCAAAAGAAACGTTTTACGACATGGGCTTTAGCAGTTTTGCTTCCAAAAAAACGAAACGTTTTATCAATAAAGACGGCACTTTTAATGTGTACAGAGTGTCCAATAGTTTTCAGGATTTGCACTTGTACCAATGGGTCATTTCTGTGAGTTGGTGGAAATTTGCCTGCCTAACACTGGTGGTTTATTTTTGTATGAATTGCTTTTTTGCTGGGCTTTATTTGTTGAATGGTGTAGAGCATTTGTCGGGGGCCGAGGGAGATGGTTTGCCGCCTTTTTGGACAGCTTTCTTTTTTAGTGTGCAAACCATTACCACCGTTGGTTATGGAAGCATTAGCCCAGAGGGCTTTGGAGCCAACCTGATTGCTGCTTTTGGGGCTTTTTCGGGGCTACTGGCCTTTGCATTGGCTACAGGATTGCTCTTTGCCCGTTTTTCTAAGCCCAATGTGCGTATTTTATTTTCTGAGAATGCCATTGTAGGCAGTTATCGAGATGGTGAGGCATTTATGTTTCGTTTGGCCAATGAGCGCAAAAATATGTTGACCAATCTGCGAGTTGAGGTAATTGCTGCTTGGGTGGCTACCAATAAAGAAGGCAAAGAACGACGGATGTACCGCCCCTTGGAATTGGAGCGCAACACGCTTTCTATGTTGCCTTTGAGTTGGACGATTGTACATCCATTATCGGCCGATAGTCCTGTACAGATTTGCAAAACTATGGACGATCAGTCAGACTTGGAGATTATGGTTATTTTGGAATCTTATGACGATACCTTTGCCAATATTGTACGGACACATTACTCCTACAAATTTGATGAAATTGTTTGGAATGCCCGTTTTGAACCTGCCTTTGAATTTGATGAAAATGGGGCCACTATTTTGGATCTCAACAAAATTCCGATTTATGTAAAGAAGGAAACGAACTTGCCTCCTAACAAACCTTATTGATTCAGGTACGTAGCGACACCAATTGGTGGTCGCTATGTACCTGAATCAATAGCAATAGGTTATTATTGATACTGCAATTTGACTGTTTTCTGCATGCCTTGTTCTGTTACCACATTGACAACATACAAGCCTGTTGACAAGGTTGCTTTTTCTATTCTGAAACTATTGGTACCAGTACTTAGATATACATCTTTTCTGACTACTACTTTGCCTTGCATATCATGAATCATAATTTGGGCGTTTCCTTCTGCTTGAACATTATTAATCATTAAAGCAAATGGCCCTGATGTTGGATTGGGAGCTATGATTGTTTCTAATTCTGCTGAGGCAAATGTTTTTGTTGTTGAATTTGGAGTAGCTGTTGTTCCTACTGCTGCATTTCCTTGTTCTGCTAGTTCTGGAAGAGACACTGAAGTTTCTGTGATATTGGTATTTGGTGTTACATTGGTTCTGGGAACATAGGTGGAGCCATTAAAATTATTTTTCCAAATGGCCTCTGCCAAATCTCTGTTTACATAGTCTACTATTAAAATACAACGTTCTCTATCAGTTGTATTATCATAATCTGATTCCATAGTCGGGTTAATAGCAGCAGCCACAATAGATAATGGTGTTGGAGTAGCTGTGAAAGACGCAAAATTAAGTGTTATACGCTCACTAGAAGTACCATGATTGCTTTTGGCAGTAGCACGCATAGCACGAATTCTTCTTCTTTTTTCGGGAAAGCTTACACCTGAATAGGTATCCTGTATACGTAAGTAAGCACCCGCTAAGTCATCAGAGGTATTATCTGCCCAGCCCCCTGCTTCAATACCAATTTTATTTCCAGTTGGTCCAAATCCACTTCTATCCATAACAATAATTTGGCCACGAGCCCAGCCTAAGCTGTGAATAACAGGAGTGGTACCATTAAGATCATTCATTAGTCTTTTAGATCCAGAGCTTCCAGTATAATATCTATTATTAACTAGTACACTACGGCAATGATCTTTAATTCTCTGTGCTTTACTGCCATCAGCATTTTCTACTTTTAATGACATAATCACTGTTTCGTTTGGATTGGATGTTAAGAAAGATTTGATATCATTGATAACATCTTGGAGTGATTTGCCATAAAAACATACACCATGAGCAACACGATAACTCCTGTGGGTTTTTGTTCTAAAAGGGTTATACCAAACAGGATCTGGCACTGGATAAGAGCGTTCTCCTATGCGAATATCCAAAAATCGTACACCATAATTTAGTTGTGTGCTTATAGATGCACTTTGTGCATTACAAAAATCTGCAGTCCCAGGAGGATTAAAAATGCGAAAATCACCAGTTGTTGCCCCCGAATCGTGGGTTCCAGGAATACTCAAATCACTTAATTTAGTACCATATGGTAGATTAGACATCCAGTTGTTTCCACTTTGACCAGAAAGAGATAAATAGCTAAAAAATAAAGTTAAAAGTAATAAATTTTTCATGTTTGTTTTTTTTGTAGTTATTTGCATACTTTCAGCAATGTAATAAAAAAAATACTATTAAAAGTTTTTTTACTAAAAAAAACAATAAATTTGTTGTTGTTGTTTTATAATATATAGTCAGTAATTATAAGTTTTCAAAAAAAAAATATATATATTAGTTTAGGTGCTTTTCTATGATTTTAGTCGTTTTTAGCCTCCAAAA
>CAYULH010000059.1:0-9787 GCA_964445645.1 uncultured Aureispira sp.
TTCAAAAATACGCTTTGTAAACAAAGCTATAACAATATTACTAATTGATACACTGTATCAATTAGCAATATTGCCCTTCGGGATTCGCCTTTTGAAACGTCACTCGTTGGAATTTAATAGCTACCGAGGAGGGAAGTAGTATTGGAAAAATTATAGGACTACTTAAACCATATAGCAATAGGATTTCGCTATCTTTATTGATGTAATAAAAGTAAAACTGAATATCAATACATAAATAAAGAACAATAACTAAATGTCAAGAATCACACAAATAGAGCAGGCACTTCTTCGAATAAATGGAGCTATATTTGAAAAGTTATGTGGTATGATGCTTTATTTGGAGGGCTACAAAAACTTATTCTCCATAGGGACAGTAATTGCAAAAGAGAAAACACGACAAGGTACTCCTGACATCTACATTCCAATTGGGAAGAATGAATACATTTTTGTTGAAGTAACGACACAAGAGCGACTAGGGGAATCAAAAAGCTTTTTTAAGAAATTGTCGAAAGATATTGATGATTGTTTTGACGAAAAAAAGAGTAAGATCAAAAACGAACAGATAGTAAAAGTCGTTTTGTGTTTTACCCAAAAAGTGAAAGAGCATGAATACGGCCAATTAAGCAAAAAATGTAACGAGCATAATGCAGACTTGGAACTCTATCCAATTGATCGTATAGCAAGAATTATTGCACTGACACCTTCATTGGGGAAGCCATTTTTAAACATTTCAATAGATACTGGACAGATTCTTCTTCCTCCTATCTTTATCAAAGAGTATGAAAAAGGCAATCTTGCAACAAGTTTGAGTAACCAGCTTTTTTTTCGAGAAACTGAAATTCAAACAGCTCTTGATTCACTCACCAAGCATGACATTCTTATTTTTGAAGGAAAACCGGGGGTTGGAAAATCAAGATTAGCACTGGAAGTATTGCGGCAGTATTGTGAGTTACACGATACCTATACCTCTATATGTATTGATAATAAAGGTTGTTCTATTGATGAAGATATTCGTATGCAACTCCAAAACGATAAAAACTATATTCTTCTGATAGATGATGCCAATAGAGCTGCAAAACATTATAAATTTCTTGTTAATCTCTTAAAAGAAGAGCGAGCGGGGCATATAAAATTAATTGTTACGGTAAGGGATTATGCACTGGAATCCATCAAGGATATATCAATGAATTTTTCTTATGAAATAAAAATCAATACTTTATCAGACGGGCAGATCTTGCAGATTCTGGAATCCAATGACTTTAAGATTCTCAATAAAACATACTCGGACATTATTGTAGACATAGCAAAAGGCAACCCACGTCTTGCAATTATGGCGGCAAAAGTGGCACTCGAAAAAAATTCATTGGAAGCATTTAATGATATTTATGCAATTTATGATAATTATTATGGTGCAGTAGTCAAAGAAATTGACAAACTGGATAATGTGTTATTTTTGAAAGTTTTAGGACTTATTGCGTTTTTTAGAGTATTGGGAAAGAAATATTATCAAATAGAATCAATACTTTCTGTTTTTAATATTGATGTAAATGCGTTTTGGGAGATAGTGATTCCACTGCACCAAATGGAGTTAGTGGATTTATACGAAGACGAAGTAGTGAAAATATCTGATCAGGTTTTAGGAGATTATTTCTTTTACAAGGTGTTTTTATGCGATAAAATACTAGATTTTTCCTCTCTGCTCATTCATTTTTATGGAGAAAATCAGGCTCGATGTAGAGATGTAGTATATTCAGTAGCCAATACATTTGGGGGGCATAATGTACATGACAAAATAAAACATTCTATAGCAAGTGCTTGGAGTCATTTTGCAAGTGATGAATCTGCCTTACTAAAGTTTCTTTCGGTATTTTGGGTCTTTGAGGAAGATAAAACACTCAATTATATAGGAGAAGTTATTACTTCATTGCCAGAATCTAGCGTTACGGAATATGTTTTTGAGAAAAAAAATAATGACTATGCAGCACGAATAGATTCAGATGGCTATTTCAACACCTTAAAACAGTTCCTAAAACGTCCAGTACCATCAGATAATTATGCTTTGGCGATTGATCTTCTGTTTTTGTTTCTGAAAAAGAGACCTAATTATATTGCTGAATTTATACAGCTCATCAAGGGTATAGTATCGTTTGGTACCCAAGATTACCAATATGGTTACTTTCGACAAAGTACCTTTTTTGATAGATTGTTTTCCACAATAGAAAACGAATCCTCCTCTCCTTTATATAAAGGTATCTTTTATCATATAGCAAATCTATTTCTACAAACGAGTTTCCAGCATTCAACAGGAAGAAATAGAGAGAATGTTATTTCTATATATACAATATCTGCTCCAAGGGCATCCAATACTCTAGAGTTAAGAGAAAAGATATGGAAGTGTCTTTTTAAGCATTTTGAAAGAGATAAAGAGGATGTTTTTAAAGTTATCCAAACTTATATTACACAATATGATACTCATCTTGCTGGAGGAGATAATACGGAAAACAAACAATTTTTCTGGGCGTTGGATGCTCCATCGTTGCTCCCATTTGTGCGTGAACATTTTGACCAAGAAAGTTACGAACATTGTAAGTATGTGCAGGAATACTTAAAAGAGCTAAAGATGCTTAAAATACCCTATGATGAAAAACTAGTAAGTTTATTTACCAATTCGAGAACAGCGTTAGCTGCTGTATTGGATCAAAATTTAATCTATGGAAAGAGCAAATTTGATTGGCATAAAGAGCCGAGTTGTAAAGATGAAAATGGTAGAACGAATCACAGCGTTGTTGAACAATTAAAGTTAAAAGAATTAGAAGATTATATATCTAATTTTGGCCTTGAGGAATATAAAAAACTATGGCAAGAGCTTAATCAAATTCTTCATGTTGAGGCAGATAGCGCACATTGGAAGTACAAGAAATCGTTCACTCAGATATTAGCTAGTATTGCAACTCATCAAATAGCTATTTTCCTAGAATTTTTTGGTTTTATTTTAGATGAAGACGAGTGTTTTGCAGTAGATATTATTGATAATAGGGATCTAATTATCAATAATGCCCTTTTAAGTTTGGAGGAGAATCATCGTGAGCTTTATGCACTTATTGACCAATATGAAGGCCAATATATATTCTATTGGAAGTTTGCGTTTTTCTGCGAACTAGAAGCACCATACATTGATACTTACTATGCTCAAAAAATGTATGCAGCATTGGGCGAAATTGAACAAAACTGGTGTTTTTTCGATTTGGAATTTCTTAAAAAGTACCGTTCATCATTTGCAGTAATTCAACAAGAACAAACAGCTTATGGAAGGGATGATATTTATATAGTTGTCGTAAGAAAATTATTGCAGATTGCTGAAGAAAAAAATATAAGAATCTCTTTTGGGTTGCAGTTTATCTCGAAGCATAAGGATATATTTGTAGAGCATTTTGATTTGTTACAACAAGTATATTTTGCTAACTATATTCGCAATCCAGATTTTGATTATCAAGGCACAGAAATGAAATCACTTTGTGCGCTTAATCCTATGTTTGTAAATAATTTTATGCATCAATTCTGTAAGAGGAAATATGCACCGTCTCGTCACAGTATGCCTCTTGCTGTACAGTTTGTTTGGGAGATGCAAAATTATTCTCAAATTATAGATGGTCTAATAGAATTCCTCAAGAAAAAAATAGTCTTTTCGGATACTGAAAATGCTTTGAATGCTTTGTTCAACAACAATACCCCCAATAGTACTAGCAAACAATTACAGTACATAGATAATTATATAACTAACAATGCAAATGATACTAAAGGTATGAAAATTATATTTAATGTAATTATCTATAGTTTTTATGAAAAACGCCTTGAATACTTAAAGAAAATTTTGGTAGTTAATGATGATATAAAACTATTTAAGCAACTCAATTTTTATCAGTCGAATGTTTACTCTGGTAGTAGAGTGCCAATACTGGAAAAACGAGTTGATTTTATGAATAAAATCATGGACTTACTAGACTCATTCCCCAACACAATGAATTTTCTTCAGCACAAGCTAGTAGTAAGAAATAAAATTGAAGGCATACAGCAAGAAATCTTACAAGAAAAGCAACGAGAATTTGAAGATTTTTATAAATAATATACAGGGTAAGTGCTGCTGTGCTTGCCCTTTTTTTGTTTCCCAATCCCCACCAAAAAAAACAATCCCTATCCAATTAATTTTGCCTTTACCAAGATACTTTTTTTCTTTGCACTACAAAAAGCGAACAGTTGCTCGGTTTTTGTGTATTATTACGTATAAAAAAATAGATCATGGCTAATAAATTAGACAATTACATATTGGGGCAGTGGACACCCCATGATGGTGAGGGGATTGCACAGCGCAATGCGGTAACAGGAGCAGTGCTTTCTACCGTGAATGGAGATGGGATGGATTTTTCGTCCATTTTGGAGTATGGGCGCAAGGTAGGCAACAAGCATTTGCGTTCCATGACCTTCCTAGAGCGTGGCTTGATGTTGAAAAAATTAGCCTTGTTCTTACACAAAAAACGCAAGCAATATTACCCCATCAGCTACTTATCGGGGGCAACCAAAACCGATAGTTGGATTGATATTGATGGGGGCATTGGCACCCTGTTTGCGTATGCCTCTTTGCGTAAAAAATTTCCCAACCAGCCCTATTATGTCGATGGCGAAACGGTTGGATTGTCCAAAGAAGGCACTTTTGTGGGGCATCACATTATGGTGCCCAAGGCAGGGGTGGCCGTGCATATCAATGCCTTTAATTTCCCTATTTGGGGGATGTTGGAGAAGCTGGCGGTCAATTTTTTGGCAGGGATGCCTGCGGTGGTAAAGCCGGCCGAGCAAACTTCTTACTTGACGCAGGCGATGGTGAAGGACATCATTGCATCGGGTATTTTGCCGGAGGGTGCATTGCAGTTGGTTTGTGGCTCTGGTATTGGCATTTTGGACACTGTCAATACGCAAGATGTGGTGACGTTTACGGGTTCGGCGCACACGGGCAGAATGCTCAAGAGCCTGCCGCATATTATTAACAATGCTGTTACTTTTAATATGGAGGCCGATTCCTTGAACTGCTCTGTATTGGGGCCAGATGCCACGCCTGATACCGAAGAATTTAAGCTGTTTATCAAGGAAGTGCATCGTGAAATGACGGTCAAAACAGGCCAAAAATGTACCGCCATTCGCCGTATTATTGTGCCTGAAGCCTTGGTCGAAGACGTGCAATTGGCCTTGAGTGCCCGTTTGCAAAAAACAACCATTGGCGATCCGCAAGCCGAGGGCGTAAGAATGGGTTCATTGGCGAGCCATGAGCAATTGGAGGAAGTGCTGAAATCTGCCCGTTTGTTATCACAAGAAAACGAATTGATTTACGGCAGTTTTGAGCGTGATTTTGAAGTAATTGGAGCCGATGTGAACCAAGGCGCATTCCTTGCCCCCATGCTGTTCCTCAATGACCAGCCTTTTCAAAAACAGCAAGTACACGAAATTGAGGCTTTTGGCCCTATTAGCACCCTGATGCCGTATAAAAACATAGACGAAGCCGTAGAATTGGCCAATTTGGGCAAAGGTTCTTTGGTGAGTTCTATTGCTACGTATGATGACAGCATTGCCCGAAAATATGTATTGGGCGCAGCCACTCACCACGGGCGTATTTTGGTGCTCAATCGGGAGTCGGCCCCCGAAAGCACAGGACACGGTTCGCCCATGCCATTGATGGCACACGGCGGCCCGGGACGTGCAGGCGGTGGCGAAGAAATGGGCGGTATGCGTGGTGTTAAGCACTATTTGCAACGCACCGCTATTCAAGGTTCTCCAACCACCGTGACCGCCCTAACAGGCGTGTACCAGTATGGCGCTAAGGGCATAGAAGATGTGGTGCATCCTTTTCGCAAGCATTTTGAAGAATTGAAAGTAGGCGAGCAGTGGATTACAGCCAAACACACCGTAACAGTAGCCGATATTGTTAATTTTGCCAATGTAAGTGGCGATCATTTTTATGCTCATACCGATGAAACTGCCTTGGAAGGTACTACTTTTGAGGGGCGGGTGGCACATGGTTATTGGGTGTTGTCGAAGGCGGCTGGGCTGTTTGTGGAGGCCAAAAAAGGCCCTGTATTGCTCAATTATGGTATTGATGAATGTCGTTTTACCAAGCCTGTTTATCCGGGGATGACCATTGGCGTGCGTTTTACCGTCAAGGAAAAAGTAGACCAAGAGAAAAAGAGCGAGGAGGATATTGCTAAGGGTATTGTGAAGTTCTTGGTAGATGTGTACGATGAAACAGGCGAAACTTGTGCTTTGGCTACTATTCTGACGATGGTGAAGAAGATAGACCAAGATGGGGAGGTTATTGCACTAGATTAGTCCTTATTAAACATTCTAAGGCAACTAGTAGTTATCAACTAAAGCGTAAAAAAGTAATTATAAAAATGGAAGATAAAAGAGAATTAGGCTCCGTGAATGTGAGCATTAAAAACAAAATTGCTACGGTTGAATTTTTTCATCCTTCGCACAATTCCCTACCGGGCAAATTGCTGGCTAAACTAGCCAATACCATCACTGATTTGGGAGGCAATGATGAGGTAGTAGTGATTGTGCTCAAAAGTGCGGGCGAGCGTACATTCTGTGCAGGAGCGAGTTTTGATGAATTGGCTGCTATTCAAGATTTGGAGACGGGCAAAAAATTCTTTTTGGGTTTTGCCAATGTGATTAATGCTTGTCGCAAATGTCCCAAGCTCATTATTGGGCGGGTGCAAGGCAAAGCCGTTGGCGGCGGTGTTGGTGTGGCTTCGGCGGTAGATTACTGCTATGCTACCCGCTTTGCGGCCGTGAAATTGAGTGAGTTGGCTATCGGGATTGGGCCTTTTGTGGTAGGGCCGGCAGTGGAGCGCAAACTGGGCACTTCGGCATTCTCGCAAATGGCCATCAATGCTACGGCTTGGTACTCGCCAGAATGGGCCTTGGAGCAAGGTTTGTTTGCCGATGTATCGGACAATGTGGAGGAGATGGACACCAAAATTGAGCTACTAGCCAATACATTGGCCAAATCCAATCCAGAGGCACAGCGATTGCTAAAAAAGGTATTCTGGGAAGGAACGGAGCATTGGGATGGGTTGCTCGATAGCCGTGCCGCTATGAGCGGCGAATTGGTCTTGTCGGATTTTACGGTCAATGCTATCAATTCGTTTAAAGCCAAAGCCTAAAAAACAACCAACTACTAGAGCGAATGACCATTTGCTCAATATTATAAGAACAAGCTGTCTATGAAGGTGGCTTGTTTTGTATTTTTGTTACTTTGGTAGGGCTGTATTGTTATACTGTCCTATTCAAAAAAACACCACACAACTACACTAGAATGCCTTGGCTTATTTATTTACTTTGTTTGTGTTCTTCGGCTGCCCTTTGGGCGCAAAATCCATTGCCTGTTTCTCGTTATTTTAAGGGAACAGTGAATGGGCAATATTCCATTACTATGGAGTTGAAGCAAGAAGGCGATAAAGTGGTGGGGCATTATTTTTATGATAAATATAGAACCAATATTGCTGTAGAGGGGAACATAAAAGCAGGTAATATTTTGATATTAAAAGAAATAGATGCTTCGGGAAATCCCACAAGTACTGCTTTTATAGGCAATTATAGCAATGGTTGGACAGGCATACGGGGCGAGTGGCAAAGCCGTAGGAAAGATCGTCGCCTTGCTTTTAATTTGCAAGCCATTTATTTGCCGAAAGGCCCTATAGCACGCTACAATTTTGACCACATTCGCCGTTTTCAGGAATTGCTCAACTACTTTGATGCACAACCGTTGTTTCCCTTTCGGGTAAAAGAGGGCTTGGGCGAAAATCCCCGTTGGAGCAATTGGAATACAACGAGTAAACAACCGCCAGAGGATTATCAGCAAATGATTCCATATCGCCTAGCCAAGCGTTATATTATGAATCAGGTCAAATTGTCTCCTACAGGCAGCTATAATTATTTTGATTTGCCACCAAGCATTTACCAGCCGCACGGCAGGCATTACACGGCCTTGTGTTGTGCTTATCGGAGCAATCGTTATGTAGGCTTGCTTTGTCGGTTTGAGTGCGATACGGGCTGGGAGTATTATGATCTGACTTTTTTATTGATTTTTGATTATGCTGGGCATTTGTTGGATGCTTGCGAAGTGGGAAAAGTCGTTAATTTGGAGGGCGAAGGTCGGGCTATCAATGCCAATTGGAGCAGTCGTTTCTGCTTTGGAACAAACAATAGATCCAGTACATTTTTATTGGTTGTTGCAATCGGACGGACACTTGCGCCGCAAAGAGATAGGCAGCAAATAGCTGGATTGTTGATTTAAAATTACCATTTATGTTGCATTACTGTTGGCTCTTACTTTGCTTGTTATCGGTTTCGTTGCTTACGGCACAATCTAGTGTGGTAATCAAGGAGCTGCGTACCATTGCAGAAGACAAAACACGCGATACCTTGGAGCGAAGCAGTGCCTATAATCGCCTAACGGTTATTTATTACAATAGAGATTTACAAAAAGCAAGACGCTACCACAAAAGTGCTTTGCGCTTGTTGTCGGGACAAGTACAGGTGCTAGAGCAGGGCTATGCCTTGCTCAATGAAGCCCTATTGGCTTACGGCCAAGGGCGTTATGAGGCGGCCATAGAACAAGCCTTGAGAGCCAAATATCTCTCCGAACAGCTCGAAGATGAAGCCTTGCAAGCTGCTGTACACGCCCAATTGGGGCTGATATACAGCACCAAGGGCTATGCTTTTAAGGCCACTTCTCACAATTTGGCGGCTATCAAGTTGCTCGGTGCGGCACCACCTAGCCCTACACAAGCCTTGCCTTATTATCAAATAGGAGCAGGCTATGCCCTGCTTGGAGATACCACCAAAGCCTTGATTTATTACCGCCAAGCCACGCTGCCACTTCGACAAGAAGAACAAGAAAATATTGGAGCATTGGTTTTGATTGAGAAGGGGTTGCTGCACGTGCAGCGCAATGAATGGACACAAGCCAAGGAGCGATTGGAACGGGCCTTGGAGCAAAGCCAACAACAGTACAATACGCGTGGTATTGCTTACGCTAATTATGGCTTGGGGCTGTTGTCTAGCTCAGAACAGTTTAATGATCAGGCGATGGAATATTACCAAAAAGCCAAAGATATTTATGACCAATTGGAGGATAAAGTCTGCATTGCTAAGGTGTTGCAAGGCATGGCTAGTGTGGCCTTAGAGCGCAAGCAATATGAGGATGCCGAAAGCTATTTATTGGAGGCGCTCAAGCGGGTGCGTTCCAATAGGGCGATGATGATCGTGAAAGATATTTATCAGCAATTGACCAATGTGTATATGATTGCCGAACGCTACGACAAGGCCATGGGCAGTTATCAAAAATACCACACCATTCAGGATTCTATTTTTAATAGAGATAAAAATCGGGCTATTGCCGAAATACAGAGCCGCTACCGAATGCAGGAGTTGCAGCGTGAGAATGCAGAATTGGAAGAAAAACACAGCTTGACCCTCCAACTCCAATCCGAAATGCTCCGCAACCAAGAACTCAAAAACAAGCAAAATTTTTACATCATCTTGGGTTTGGGAAGTGGTTTGTTGTTGATTGTAATTATTGGAATATAGACCACGTTTAGATCAAATCTCTCTCCAAACGGATTAGCTAGAGTATCAATTCCAATGCCCGAGGCAATAATTATTAGTCCAGCAATAATTTGAAAAACAAACTTCTGCCAAGCTTTTAATCCTTTAACATCGTCAAGCAACATTGACG
>CAYULH010000059.1:9797-31411 GCA_964445645.1 uncultured Aureispira sp.
GCTTGCTGGTTTTTCGTCAGGACAAACTCAAAACCAGAATTCGAGAAACAGAGTTGGAGCAACGTGCCTTGCGCTCGCAGATGAATCCGCACTTTATGTTCAATTCGCTCAATTCCATACAGAGCCTCATTGCTACGGATAATAATGCCGAAGCCAGTATTTATTTGGCCAAATTCTCTCGGCTCATGCGCCGAATTTTGCAAAATTCTAGGCAAGCCTACATTCCACTGCACCAAGAAATGGAATTCTTAGACAATTACATAGAGCTAGAACAACGCCGTTTTAAAGAGGCTTTTGAGTATGAACTGAAGGAAGAAGGGGTAGAAGATGCCCATTTTGTAATGATTCCGCCTTTGGTTATTCAGCCTTTTATTGAAAATGCCATTATTCACGGTTTGTTGCGGCAAGCCAAAAAGGGTAACTTGCTGGTGCAATTTGAGGCACACAACAGCAGCCTGCTCAAATGTACCATTGAGGACAATGGCATAGGCCGAGAAGCGGCAGCCGTATACAAAACCGATAACCAACAGGAATCGCTCGGCATCAAGATTACCGAACAACGCCTAGAATATTTAACACTCAAGGAAAAAATTACGGGGCCTTTTGTGCATGTGATCGATCTCAAGGATGAGCAAGGCCAAGCAGCAGGCACCCGTGTCGAATTACTATTACCCATCAAATACAAAGCATAACACACTATGATTGATACTGTTATAATAGACGATGAGCAGGCCGCTCAAATTACCCTTATGAAGTTTTTGCAAATGCACTGCTCCAATGTTAATATTGTAGGCACTGCCGATGGGGTAGAGGAAGGATTAAAACTATTGAAGAACAAATCTATTGATTTGGTTTTTTTGGATATTAAAATGAATGACGGAACGGGCTTTGACTTGCTCAAACGTCTGCCCAGCATTGATTTTAACTTGGTATTTACCACCGCTTATGATGAATACGCCCTCAAAGCGTTTAAGTATTCGGCTATTGACTACTTGCTCAAACCCATTGATCCGCTAGAACTCATTGACGCAGTTGCCAAAGTCACGCCCTCCAATACCGACAATTCTGCTCAACGGGTGGACAGCATGTTGGAATTGTATCAAGACAAGAAGTTTGATAAAATTGCCATTCCCTCTGTCGATGAATTTCATTTTGTGCGTATTTCGGATATTATTCGCTGTGAGGCCAGCAGCAATTACACCATTATTTACCTAACCACAGGCAAGCGCATTGTTGCCCCCAAAACCCTCAAAGAATTTGAAGAATTGCTCACCTCCGAGGGCTTTTTTAGAGTACACCAATCCCATCTTATCAACCTAAGCCACATCCAAAAGTTTCTAAAAACAAAAAACAAATTGCGGATGACCGATGCCTCTGAAGTGGAGGTTTCTAGGCGCAAGAAAACCCTGTTTATGGAGCTGATTAATATGAAGAAATTGTAGGGCATGCTTTCACCTACATAAACTTCATTTTGCAACACCGTCTATCTTTTAAGGCCGTTGGCCGAATAATCCAGAGATTTATTTATTAGAAAATGGTTAGTTTTTTAATAATTCATTATCTTAACTGATAATTGTTATTAAATATGATACTAAATTATTTGTTAATTATGAGCAAAACATTAGAAACATTAAAAAAACTACGTGCAGAAGTACGTAAATACGAAGATACTATTAGGCATTATGAGAAAATTTTTGCAGATGATGGAACTATCTCTTCTGATGAACAAGCTCAATTAGATAGAATTAATGAATTGATAATAATTGTTAAGAAAGGTATTCAAAAAAGAGCAAAAACTTTATCCGTTAAAAATCAGCAAATAAACAAAAAAAATGCTGAAAAAGAAAGAATACAAGATGCAAATAGTACAACAGATGATGTTATCATAGATGGTTTAATGGATGAAGAAGCTATAAAAGAATTTAAGTCCGGCAAATTAGACGGCTTACATGTAGAGGTTCATTCTGCCTATCAGACTGGTGTACTGCTAGACTGGTTTATGGAAAATTATGATGTTTCAGCAGAAGAGCTAGTGAAGAAAATTATTACTATTAATGAGAAAGGTTTCAAGGATGATGATTCTACTGTCCATGCTATACTAAACTATGAGTATGAGGGAAGTCTAGTTTCTATAAGTAAGAAAGGAGGAGATTTTAGAATAACAGGGTATACGAATGCAAAAGAAGGTGATATAATTAATATAAGTATATATATGCTTGTAAATGGTTTTATAGAAGTTGAAATTATCTCTCCTATTGACACTCCTAAGCCTAAACAAGGTATGCAACAGATGACTGGAGTTCCTGGTTTTGCTGCTTCTTTTGTAATGAAATATTCAGGCTTTGGTAAATTGAGTCGTGCATTGACTAATTATATGGAAGGAAAAGACCCTTGGACTGGAGAGGCTGGTTCCACTATTACATTAGCAATAGGAGGTATCACTGATTTACTGACTATGGGCTTAGGAGGTTCGTCTAAAGTAATTCTTGGGATTAAAGACCTTGTAAGGATGCCTGCTATTACCAATATTTTATTAAATATAGCTCAAGAAACTATTGAAAAAATATCTCCTCAAAAACTTGAAGAATTAGGGCTGACACGTGAAGTTATAGATATTGCAATATCTCTTTCTGAAGAAAATAAATATCTTAAAGCTATTGAGATTGTGTCCAATTTAGTTCAAGCAGGTTTAGTTTCTGAAGAGTTAATAAGAAAGCATTTAGAAAATAACTTGACTGAGGAAGATTTAAAAACTAAATAGTAGAAAATCATGCTTTTACATCATACATATATTCTTGAAGAGCGCGATATAGATATAGAAGAAGCTTTTTTTTACAAAAAGAATTCTTTTTTTGAAGAAAGATTTAGGCTCTTAGAAAAAAAATCTAGTAATCATTTACTCTTTCGCTATTTATTAACGGGAAGAATTGGTTATATAAAAGTAATTATAAAAAAAGAGGGAAATAACCTTATTATTGAACCATTTCAAAGCGTCTTAGGCTTTCTAGTACCAATAGTATCTTTTATTGCATCATTGGTATTTTTTTTATTGGAAGATAGTACAATAGCAATATCTATGTTTGGTTTTGGTTGTTTTTGGCTATTCTTGATTTTTATTTTCTTTCAGAGCGATAGTAAAAGGATAAAAGAGTTGGTGCTGAAATCTTATTCTTTATCCCAATAACCTCCCAATGTTAAAAAACAGCTACAAAGTCCAGCTCAAGGCAAGCGATAGTGCCAATACACCTGTTATTGTTCTAAGCCAATTGTTAAAACACAAAGAAATACAAGAAGATTTTAGCGTATTGAAGCAAAAATCAGATACCAATATATTGTTGCGCTATTTGCCAACAGGCCGAATTGGTTATACCAAAGTGCATTTAACTCAGCAGGAGGATGTGCTCCTTATGGAGGTTTATGAAGCATTGTTAGGTTTTGGTGTGCCTATAATTTTAGCTATTGCTTCGCTTTGGTTTTATTTTGAGAACGAAAAACAGTTGGCGTTATTCTTTTTTTTGTGTGGGGTGGGGATTCTTTTGCTTATTTGTTCTTCTTTTTATAGTAATAGCACTCAAATTAAAGAAAGCATTTTAAAAGCATTGATAGAACAACAGCTTTACTAATGATAAAGATGCCTAGTAACTCTTTTACCTACATAAACTTCATTTTGCAACACCGTCTATCTTTTAAGGCCGTTGGCCGAATAATCCAGAGATTTATTTATTAGAACAAGACCAGTACTTTCGCAATTCATTATCTTGGTTGAAGTATAACGAATGCTACTTTTAGTACTACCGTTATTTGTTTTTTTGATAAAAAAAATCTTATCTTTTGTATGAAAAATCTTTGGATACTCGTTCTCATCGCACTACTCCATCCCTCCTCAAAGGCTCAAAATCAAGCCGATATTCGGGCGGTTATTGATGGTTTTTTTGTGGCAATGGAAGCCAAGGACACGCTTGCACTCGACAGCTTATTACACGACCAATGTATTCTTTTTTCTACCTTGAATGACAAGAATGGTAGACCCCATGTAGAGGTATTGAGAAAAGTCTCTCTGCTGGGGTTTATGCGTCGAGCAATAATCAAAGGCTATGTCTATCATGAACAATTGTGGACTTATGACATTAGTAGGGAAGATAATTTGGCTACGGCTTGGACAGAGTACACCCTATTTGCAGGAGAGCCGAGCAAGGTAAGTCATTGTGGCATCAATACCTTTACCTTGGCCAAAACCGCAACAGGACAGTGGCAAATTGTACACATAGCCGATACACGCCGCCAAGATAATTGCTTAGAGGAAGGCACCGTAACTACCCAAACGGAAGCTGTCCATAAGCATTTGGACGATTGGCACCAAGCGGCGGCTACGGCCAATGAAGATGCTTTTTATGGCGCAATGGCCAAAGATTGTATTTATTTGGGAACGGATGCTTCGGAACGTTGGCTGCGGGATGAATTGCGTGAGTGGGCCAAATTTGCCTTTGAGCGGGAAGTGGCGTGGGCATTTACGCCGTCCAAACGCCAATTGTACTGGGGCGACAACCAGCGGGTGGTTTGGTTTGAGGAAATGCTCGATACCCAAATGGGAACTTGTAGAGGTTCGGGGGTGTTGGTCAAGGAGTCTAGTGGCTGGACCATCAAGCATTATGACTTGGCTATTATGGTGCCCAATGATTTGGTAAAAGATTTCCTTAAATTGGTAGAAATGGGAGGCTTGTCCAAAAAGAAAAAGAAGAAAAAGACAAAAAAATAAGCGCATTCATCAATTACTAAATTGTTGGTCTGAAATTAACAACGTTTGGTCGAGCAATAAAAAAAAGACAGAACGTATTATTTGTGGTATTCCTTTTGATATAGGAAGTCAAGGAGAGGTCATTACAACCTTATACCAATAAGTTGCATCTATGTACTCACCATTGACGACCTAAATTACTTTAACTGAGAAGCTGTTTAAACATTAGGCTAATGATGGAACAACTTCTGAATAACTTAACAACAAATGACATCAATTTTTAAGATTCTAACCCTAACTATGCTATGTGCCTTTTTGGCATCAACTACTTATGCACAAAAGAGCAATGCACACATTCAGTACGTCATGAACTTTGAAACGAGTGGGAGTGAAGAAGACGCAGCGATGGCAGCTATGATGAATGGCTCTTTGATCGATATTTATTTTGCACCCGACAACAGCAAAATGATGCTCAACATGATGAGCGGCATGATGAAAATGGACATGCGTATGAATACCAAGAGTGAAAAGGGTATTATGCTCATGGATATGATGGGCCAGCAAAAGTACAAAACGATTGATGCGGATGATGTGAACGAGGAAGAAAAGCCAAGTGATGTGGATATGCCCGAAATCAAGTACCTCAAGAAATACAAAGAAATTGCGGGTTACAAGTGTCAGAAAGCTTTGATAACCGTAAAGGATCAAGCAGAGCCAGTGGTGGTGTATTTTACCGATAAACTCGAAATGCCCAAAGGCTTTGAAAAATATACAGATCAATTGAACATGGCTGGTATCAAAGGCTTTCCGATGGCGATAGAGATTGTAGCTTCTGAGCTAAAAATAAACATTACAGCTCAAGCCGTAGATTTTGTGAAGCAATCTAAGAAAATCTTTGACTTGAAAGCACCAGAAGGATATACTGAAATGACCGAGCAAGACCTTCAAGGATTAGGCGGCTTAGGAGGAGGGCTATAAGCTCCGTTCTTAATACATTTATTTTCAATGCCTTTTGCTGTAATAGGCCAGCAAAAGGCGTTGTTATTTATTTTTTTATTGATGCCAGAACTCAATAGCTTTTTTTGGCGTTGTTACATTATAACCAATAACCATGACACAGCGTTTATTTTTGTTTTTTAGTATATTAATGATGGCCAACTTAGCAACTGCACAATCTGCGCTCACCAATGGTTACATCAAATATAACATTTCGGTAGACAGCGATTTGCCCGCAGCATCGTTCTTAGCTATGGGAGCTACGCTGGAAGTAGCCTTTAAAGGGCAAAAGACCAAGGCTGTTGCCAAAGTAGCAGGCGGCACCAATACCGTACAAGCTGTAGCCGATCATCAAATTGTAAGAGGCTTATCTTTGCTGGATGTAATGGGAGAAAAAAAAGCAATCAAACTGGGTTCTAGCGATTATCAAAAAGCTAAAGAAGGAATTGAAAAATTGGCCAACAATCCAATGCGTCCTACCGAAAGCACCAAGACCATTGCAGGGTATAGTTGTCAAAAAATATTGATGAAAGACAAACAAACTGGTGCTAATATCATTTTATATGTTACCAAAAAAATAAACCCGACAGGCGACCCACTAGCACAGCAGCTTATCAAGGCCGTTAAGGGCTTTCCCCTAGAGATAATTGTTCGCCAAGATCAAACTACTGTTCGTGTTACTGCCAGCACTGTTACAGGGCAAACCCCAAGTGATGGGGTATTCTCACAGAAAGTACCCAGCGATTATGAAGTAACTACGCTCAAGGACATAGAAGCCGAAGCCAAACGCCGTGCCCAAGAGCAGCACCAAAATTAAATTGACAAACAGACAATAAAACTATCACCAAAATTAGGTATTATTATACCTGTTAAATTTTAAAATAGAACATTTATGCTAATTACAAGAAATATTATATTGCTTTTGGTTTGCTGTTTTGGTTTGCTAAATCTTGCCAGTGCCCAAAAAAATAAAGCACCCAACTTTCCAGAAGGAATTATCAAGTACAAAATAGAAGTGGAGGGAATGCCTCAGGCAGAGCAGTTTACCGATAACATTCTTATCAATGTATTCTTCAAAGAAAAAAATGCCAAGCTAGACTTTGCCATGATGGGCGGCTTGATGTCTTTTCAGGTTATCAACAACAAAACCAAGGAATTGACGACTATGTTGATGAATATTCCAACCTTCTATGAGCGAACAGCCGTTAATTTTGATAAGGACAGTGATGTGATGAAGGAACTGCTGAAAGCGCAAAATACCAATGCTGCGCCTACCAAAATGCCTGAAATTGAATACAACAAGCGCAAAAGAAAACGCATTGCCAAATATCCTTGCCACCTCGCCGAAATGGAGGTAGAAGGGCAAAGCCTCAAGTTTTATGTAACCGATAAACTCCGTCCATCGGCTACGGTTGTAGAAGATGACAACATAAAGAGCCTCAAAGGTTTTCCATTGGGTTTTGAAATGACCATTGAAGGCATGACCTTGCGTGTAACGGCCATTGATGTTATCAAACAAGTGGTAGAGTCCGACGCATTTGAAATCCCCGAATCTTATGAGATGAAGACTTTGGATGAATTTGTAGAAGAGGTAAAAGCCAAGTCCAAAGGGATGGGCGGCGGCGATATTGGCCTTTAGAAAGCTGTGTGTTGGGGCGTTGTATGGGCGTATATACGTCCCCATACAACCGCCCAACACGCATTTTATTTCGTATTAAAATTATAAGAACCCGACAAACGCCCCTTGTTGTACAGTTCTATTTTGTACGTTCCTTCCACAAAAGGGGTATTGGGATAGGCAAACCACTCCAAGCATAGATTCTTAACACCCGTATTGTAATCAAAAATCTTGCTGGTGGTATATTTGATACTTCCACTGCCGTCAAACAGTTCCAGTTTTCCTGATCCACGCTCGGCATCTTGCACCACCTTACCACTAGGATCAATCAAGCGCAAATGAAAACGATTGGGGCCCTCCTTCGTGACCTCATTGCGTACAATATCAAAACACACCTCGACCAATTCTGTACGTTTGGCTACACTGATGCCTTTACGTTCGCCATTATTTTTGAGGCGCAAGCCCACGGCATTAACATTGGTGGTTTGCAATACAGCAGCAGAGCGCAACTGTTTCTGCATTTCCTCATTGGCCTTTTGCAAATCCGCTCCTTGTTGGGCAATGCGTTTGCGTAGTGCGAGTTCTTGGGCATACTGTTCGTCCAATTCCTTGCGCTCCCGCTTTAGGCGCAGGTTTTCTTCTCGCAATTCTTCCAAATCCAAGGTTTGCTCCTCTACATATTCGCGCATACCCCCCAACTCACTGCTCAACATTTCCAATTTGCTCTTAATCTTTCTTCTATCTTTTTTATCACGGCTTGCCTGTTCAATTAAACGCTTGATTTTGGAATACTGCTGTTCCAATTCAGCCTCTTTGCGTGCAATTTGAGCATACAATTCTTGGTTTTCTTGTTTGTAAATGGCCAGTTGTTGTTTTAGCTCTTGATACAAGCTATCTGACTGGTGGCGTGCATCGGCCAAGGTGAGTAATTGCTCTGTTTGGCGTTTGTTGTTGGATTTGCTCCAGAACAATGCACCAGCCAAGAGCAAAATCAGTAAGGCTGCAATGCCTATAATTACTTTCTTGGAAGGGGCATCGCTAGTGTCATTGCCTGTTTCTTCAGGGGTTGGGGGAGTATTGGTATCAGTCATTGGTTGTTATAAGTTGTAATTGTTTACTCTAGTATCTTGAATCACCACTCCAATATAAAAAGTTGTTTTTGCATCTAAGTATTTTTTTAACAACTTCTTGATAAGCCCCCCTAAGTAGAACCCAAATAGTACCTAAACCCAGTATTACAACACTTGCAACACATCAAAACGCTGTCCGTGAAACAACACATCATTGCCTTGAATATAGCGCCCAATATGCTCTAGGTTGGGTTGCTTTCGGGTGGTTTCGGCCGAGCCGCCCGTGTAGCGGCTTTTGTCGCCACGCCCCAAACTAAACACCTGAATGGTTTGCTCCCCAATGCTATACCTTCGGACTGTTTGAGGGCTCCACAAGCGGAAAAAATCCAATTGGTATTCCTTGTCCAAGGTTTCAAAATCCGTAAACTTAATGGTGGTTTGTTTTTCTACTTTTAATAAATCCTTTTCTTTGAATACAACTTTGCATTTTTGTTGGTCATAATTGGGTTCTGTAGAACGAGCATAAAAAGCAATGGCCTCCTCATCCATTATTAATTCCATAAAACCACAACTGCGGTCGTAGTGGCAATAGCCCACAGATTCTAAGCGGGCTTCTTCAAAATTGGGCAATGCTTTGGCCGCCTCATAAGCTTGTTCAAAAAATGGCTCCAATGCTTCTTTATAATCGGCATCCAATACATCTACATACCCCAAGTCTTCGTGCAATGCAAAGGTATCAGCTTGCTGAACTAGCACTTTAAAATAACCCTTCCAACGCACTTCCAGATTACTTTGTCCATTGGGCACACCTCCTGGTACCCCGCCACCCATCCGCATCATTTGATTGCCCGGACTGGTCAGGTAACGATCCAATTCTACTTCCAACACAATCAATTGCCCTGCACTGCTGCCCAGAGGAAAAAGGCTGTACTGATAAGCAGCACTACAAGCCAAACTGCTGTTGATAGCAGTAATTGTTATTAAAATGATAATAAACCAATATCGTAATTGTATCAAAATCATAGCTAAAGCGTTGAATGATTTACTCAAAGTTGTATGCCATTGATAATCAATGGAGCATAAAAATCATTCTATTTTTGTTAATAAATAGAATAGACCAGAACAAAAGTACAGTATTATTAAAGCTCAATCCATTCCATTGCCAAAAAAAACAAAGATTTAGGATTGGGAGAATGTGGATTTTGCCTAAAAAAGTGGATATTGGCAGCACCAAAAATCAATTGCCATCTAGTTATAAGTTTTAAGTAGCACTTCAAAAAACGATTATGTAGTAAGTCGTTCCTTTCTAACAAAAAAGGAAGTTTTGCCCAATTACTTAAAACAACGTTAGCCGTCTTTTTTTCACATCAAACGATTGATAGTCTCATGCCTAAAGACAAAATTTTGGTTATTGGTTCTCAGGGTCAAATTGGCACTGTTTTGACGAAAGCCCTACGTGAGCGTTATAATAACAATCAAATTATTTCCTCTGATATTAGTGTTCCCAAACAAGCTACAGAAGGTCCCTTTGAACAATTGGATATTTTGGATGGTAATGCCTTGCACGATCTGGTCAAAAAGCACAACATTACTCAAATTTACCACCTAGCAGCCTTGCTATCGGCCAAAGGAGAACAAAATCCTCGCCAGACTTGGAATGTTAATATGAATGGTTTGTTTAATGTGCTAGAAGTGGCCCGCCAAGAGCAGTTGGATAAGGTCTATTTTCCTAGCTCTATTGCTATTTTTGGTGGCGAAACACCCAAAAAAGAAACTGCCCAGTTTACGGTATTGCAACCCAAAACCATGTATGGAATTACCAAGGAGGTTGGGGAACACCTTGCACAGTATTACTACACAAAATTTGGATTGGATGTGCGTTCTTTGCGTTATCCGGGGTTGATAGGCTACCAATCTCTACCAGGGGGAGGTACAACAGATTATGCGGTGAGTATCTTTCACAAAGCAGTGGCTGGAGAGGTGTTTGAGTGTTTCTTGGAGCCTGATACAGCTTTGCCTATGATGTACATGCCCGATGCTATTCGTGCTACGTTGGAGCTGATGGAAGCACCAGTGGAGGATTTGTCCATACATTATGGGTATAATATATCTGCTATGAGTTTTGCCCCCAAAGACTTGGCGGCTGAAATTAAGAAGCATCTGCCCGATTTTGAAATTCGCTACCAACCCGATTATCGCCAAGAGATTGCAGCCTCTTGGGTAGAGAGTACGAATGATGACTATGCACAAAAGGATTGGGGCTGGAAAGCACAGTATGATTTGCCTGCTATGGTCAAAGATATGTTGCTGCACTTAGGGGAACAATCGGCCTAATTCTTACAAAAAAATATCTCAAGTAAAAAATACACCTTATGTTTAATGATGTACGTTCTGCATTGCAGGAAGAAATCAAAGAAATTAAAGATGCGGGCCTTTACAAGGAAGAGCGCATTATTATTACGCCCCAAGCGGCAGCCATTCAAACCCAAAATGGGGGAGAGGTTTTAAATTTTTGTGCCAATAATTATTTGGGCTTGTCTTCGCACCCAGCTGTGATTGAAGCAGCCAAACAGGCCATTGATAGCCACGGTTACGGCTTATCTTCGGTGCGTTTTATTTGTGGTACACAAGATATTCACAAAGAGCTGGAGGCCAAAATTGCCGACTTTTTGGGCATGGAGGATTCTATCTTGTATGCGGCTGCTTTTGATGCCAATGGGGGCGTTTTTGAACCCATTTTGGGCAAGGAAGATGCGATTATTTCGGATGCGCTCAATCATGCCTCTATCATAGACGGAATTCGCTTGTGCAAGGCGGCCCGTTATCGTTATCAGCACAATGATATGGCCGATTTGGAGGCCCAACTCCAAGCCGCTCAAGGCGCACGCCGCCGCTTGATTGTGACCGATGGCTCGTTCTCTATGGATGGCACCATTGCCCAATTGGACAAAATTTGTGATCTGGCCGAGCAGTATGATGCTATGGTTATGATTGACGAATGCCATTCTACGGGCTTTTTGGGCAAAACAGGGCGTGGGGTGCATGAATATCGGGGCGTGATGGGCCGTGTAGACATCATCACAGGCACACTTGGCAAGGCGCTTGGTGGGGCTTCGGGTGGTTTTACCGCAGCTCGCAAGGAAATTGTGGATATGTTGCGCCAACGCTCTCGCCCTTATTTGTTCTCCAATACCGTTGCGCCTTCTATTGTAGGGGCTTCCATCAAGGTGCTGGATATTTTGAGCGAAAGCACGGCTCTAAGAGACAAGCTAGAGGACAATACCCGTTATTTCCGCCAGAAAATGACCGAAGCAGGTTTTGATATTATTCCGGGAGAGCATCCTATTGTACCCATTATGTTGTACGATGCGGTATTGTCGCAACAAATGGCGGCCAAATTGCTCGATGAGGGCATTTATGTGATTGGCTTTTATTATCCTGTAGTGCCTAAGGGCAAGGCACGTATTCGGGTGCAGTTGTCGGCTGGGCATGAGCGCGAGCATCTGGATAAGGCTATTGCTGCCTTTACCAAGGTGGGTAAGGAATTGGGGGTGATTTAGGGGAATAATATAAAAATCAAATATGGTGCAGAGACGCAAAATTTTGCGTCTCAATACCATATTTTAACCAACAGCACCATGCAAAACCTAACCCTAAGCCAAGAACAAGCGCCCAATATTGCATCCATACAGCAATTGATAATTTTGAAAAAAAATGTCCACCAATATCCATCTCCAACCCATCACCAAATCTGATGCTGAATTAGTATTGAAATTCTTCCAAGATTGCACGGCCTATTTTGAAATGGAGCAAGGCAAAGCCCCTGATATGGACACCGTCCATAATTTTTTTGATGACCATCCACCTACTCATTCTTTGGAGGATAAATTGTGCTTGGCGGTGTATCAGGAGGGAGAGATGATTGCAACCATTGATATACTCCAAAACTATGCAGTAGCCCATGAATGGATGATTGGGTTGTTTTTATTGCACCCCTCCAAACGAAGACAAGGCTTGGCACAAGCCATTCACAAAGCTATAGTAGCCAAGGCCAAGGCAGAAGGAGCCAAACGCTTGCGGGTAGGGGTCGTAACACAAAATAAAATTGGACAGGCTTTTTGGTTTGGTTTGGGTTATCAGGAAGTCAAACGAACGCCTCCTATGCGTTTTGGCAATCGGGATAATGTTATTATTATTATTCAATTGGATGTGTAGGGGGGCGGCGCAAAATTTGTTGTAGTAGCGACGCAAAATCTTGCGTCGCTACTACAACAACCCTTCAATTTCTTCCAGCAAGGACAACAAATCTCGATCGGGTTCTTGGTGTACATATTCGTAGGCCGCCTCAAAGGGATCGACAGGATAAACGGTATTGGCTTGCTCCGAAGCAGGCACAAACACCACATAATGCCCATATTGGGGCGAATCGGGCTGTTCATTCACGCCCCATTCGCCCTTGTATGCTAGGCAAAAATACTGCCCGATGGCATAGCCGAGCCTTGGGCTCAACCATTGGCGAGCCGTGTCATCTAGCCATTCCTGAGCCAACATGGCATCCAATTCTTCTAAGAACGCCGTGCTATGCTTGCTTTGGTAGTAGATGCGTTCGGGGGCTTCATATTCGGCAGAGTTTGCCAATTCTATCAATAGATTTTTGCCTTCTTCCACAAATTTGGGCAGTTGCTTTTTTCGTTCTTGGATAATGGTGTAGGTAATGGCCATATTCTTTAGGTTCTTTTGATCGGAATCAAGGGTTGTTGTGGGCGATTTTGTAGTGCCTTCCAACTATTGAGATCCATGATTTTTGTTAGGCGGTAGCGCAGTTTTTTGCCCGAGGCTAGGGTGCGATCATAGGCAATGAGGCCCAAGCCCTTGGCGTAGTAGCTGTATTGAAAGAAGTCGTTGGTAGTGGCACCTTGGTGGTGTTTGACACTGTGGCGAAAATCATCCCGAAATTGTATGGTGGGATATTTTTTTTGCTGAAAAGAGCGTGGCTGTGCTTGGTACAATACTTGGCGCATTTTTCTAAAACTTTCTTCTCCATAAGGAGAGGAGTAACGCACCGCCCACTTAAAAGACATGCTATCATGGCTTTCCCACTTGTATACATCCTCCTGAATAACTCTACTGCTGATGCCTCGGCCTGCAATATACAAACTATACTGTTGTAAATAAACACCTGTTGGGTGGATGTGTTGTACTTTGGTTTCCAGCTCTTGAAAATAGCGGTCATAATTCTGCAAAGTTAGCAAGGTATCGCCCTCATGAACGTGCGTTTGGGTAAATTGATAAACAATGTCGTTGGGATTGTCCTCATTGACATATTGATATACTTTGGCTTCAAACAAAGAGGCATAAGGAAAAAAATAGGCTCTTAATGGAATGTCTTGTGCATGGGCAGTGTGCAGGCTTGCCAAGAGCAACAAAACAGTACAGAGGAAAAATGGCATAGGCAATAATGGCTAAGGATGAGAATTTAGTTTTGATAACTACAAAAAGCGTTCTCAAAGTGTTTGAAGGGCTTGGTTTTTAGGATTGCTATAGATAAAAATTACGATATAACCTCAATTTCATTCAGCTTCTTGCGGGTCAAATACCATTCATAATTATCAAAAAAAGTATTCTCACACTGAAAACGATACATCTGCAAATGCTCGGCGTACTCTAAACTGGGTTCTTCTTCAAAATAATCTTCGTCCTCTACTTGTCTGTACGCTTTATTTTGTGCCAAGAATTGTGTTTTGACTCGGCTAATAAAGGCTTGTGCAGCGGCTTGTTTGGATAAAAATACGCCCAAAATCTTGGAAGAGCCGCCTCCTTTGGAACGATAAAAATTGAGCGAAATAACATAGCAACTATCTGGCTCGTCTGCTGGAGCTTTAGGAAAAATAGAGGCCACCAATTCCTCTTCGGGGGTGTTTATTAGTAGTAAATCCATTGTAATTAATTGATAATAAATTGCTTAGTTTAATTTTTTGCTTCAAGCAAATCCTCACAGGTAATAACAAGCGTGCTATCTGTGTTTTCCCATCTATTGGGATAATAGAGGATAATATACCCCTCATAATCAATGGCACAAGTACAAAACTGGCGGCCTACTTCCTTGTAAGTCGCATCCGAAGCTAAGGGCGGTACATTGAGATTTTGCATGCCCCAACTATCCAAAGACAACAACAAAGATTCTCCATAATCCAAAATTTCTTCTTCCAAGACAGCAGGAAAACAGGAAGCTCTACCCTCCTTATTGACCACCAAATCACATTCCATAGTAGTACCCGAGTATAGAGATAAAGCAATCCAATTGGGCACCAAATGAAAAAGATAGAGCAAAGGAACAAAACCAAATAGGATTAGTAGGAATTTGTACGGTAGATTTTGGGTAGAAATATTGGATGCAGCAGGTTTGGGCAACCAAAATAAGGTGTAGAGCAGCAATATCATGGCCACATTCCAAGGATAAACCACACTGTTCCAACCATCCGTAATAAGCAGTATAAGAATGATGGTATGTAGAAATATGCCCAACAAAACAGCTATTTTTCTGGCTTTAGGCCAAAATAATAAGAGGGCAATAACAATCTCAAACAGCCCCATACTATAGCCCACACTAGGAAATTCTTTGAGCCAACTTGTAGCTTCAAAAATACCAATCAGCCAAGGAAAAACATCATGGATAAATTGCACATTGAGCTTGTGTACGCCCGACCAGAAATACACCATTACCAAAATAAACTGAAGCGAAGCGAGCAGTTTTTTAGAATCGGAACGGCCCAATTGCCAAGCTATACTGCCCAGCAAGGCCACATACACATAAGCCCAAGGCTGAAAACGATTGACATCCTCTATTACCAACAAAAAAAAGCAACTCAAGGCAAAGAGCAAGGCACGTTTGCGCCAAGCAACAGAGAAAAAAGCCACTCCCAAACTCTGCAAAAAAACAGCATTAAGCAGAGTAGTTAGCCCAATGGGATAACAAAAAGGCAAAAGCGAAAATAGGGGATAATGACGATCAATCGGCAGCCATAAATTAAAGGATAGGCTCATTTGGCAGACAAAGGCAAGCAGGATGATGCCCAAACACCATTGGGTGATTTTGGCAGTAGCCTGTTGTTCGTTATCAGGGATATTTTGATCGTTCATGCAGTGTAAAAAACAAGTTGCTTCAAGAATTTAGGTTGCTATTGGCACCTGTCAATAAAAGTACTGTTTTTTAAGTTGTCGACCAATTTTTAGTATAATACAAGTACAGTATTTAGCTTGCCTTGAGGTGATGCACCAAATCTTTGGCGAGTTGCCTATTGAGTTGGCCAGCGGCATTGAGTATATCCACAAATACCACCGTACAATAGTGGGGCTGTGCTTGCTCTGCCAATAACAAGGGCTGTGCAAAGGCGGCTCTGCGTTTGCGTAAAGCAAAAACATTGGGATAAACCAGCAGGCTTTGGGTCGCCTCAAAACTATGGTTGTAGGCAAACATTTGGCGCAAATCCTCATCAGAAGGAGCAGGGCGTTTCAGTATCTTCCACTTGGTATCTAAAACATAGTGCTTGCCGTGGTGGCTCAACCACAAATCGGGGCGCAATTTGCGCTGTGCCCAAAAAGGCTTGGAAGCCTGTGCCCGAATCAGCCATTCCTTGTCCAAATATTGCTGCAATTGGCGTTGAATATACCGCTCAAACAATTGATTCATATCAAACAAAATAGCCAATACCGCATAATTTCCTGCTCGCAAATCGGGGCTGTAGTGCAAGGTAATCATGCGCGCCAACTCCAAGGCACGGCGATAACGGTCAAACTTGGGTTGGGCATACAACTGCTCAAAAACACGGCTCTGTACTTGTATCGGTTGTTGTTTGGGAAAAGCACGCAGCAAGTAGCGCACCCGTTGTTGCAGGCTTACATCTATGGTCAGATGTTGTACAATCTCTAGGGCATAATAGAGAATTTGGTGGGCAGGATGTTGGTAATCATAATGCTGAAAACTGCTGTAGACACGCTCGGGATGTTGCCAATTGTGCCGCAATTGTTGGGCAAAATTTAATTGCCCTTTCCAAGTAGTGCCATTGCTGCTTTTGGTTTGATAATGCTTGACCAAGCCCTCTTCTAGTAGTTGTTGGATTTCATTGAGAAAATGATGCAAATAAAACCAGAGCAAAGGGCTATTTCGAGCTTGCAAACGTGCTTCGGTCAAGGTATCCAAAGGAAGAAGCGCACAAGCTTGTAGCAATTCTAACAATACACGCTGCCACTGTTGGCGGCTGGCATATTGGTCGGTTTTGGGTAGAATTTCTATGGTAAGACCGCCCACTTGCAACACGCCAACATACTGCCTAAAACGCACGCCTTTGTGCAGTAAGGTAAAGTAGCGATTGTCATGCTGCTCATTAAAATGCGCCAAAGCATCCAAGTGCCGTTGCGTCAATCCCTGTTCACTTAATCGTAATACCTGATGCTCAAAAACCTGTAAATAATTTGTTTTTGTCATAATTATAATGAATAAATGAAGAAGGTAGATACCACAGCAGAGCTTACTAAGGCCAATACTCAACGTTCAAAAAGATAAAAAAAACATCAAGTGTAAAACACCTGATGTTATAGGTAGGTAATTGGTTGAATTATAGTACTATTTACCAATACAATCAATAATACACAGAACCATTACCTTATATAGAGGTAAGTATTGACACAGTATTTCAAGATACAAATTCCTTTACAAAAGAGGAATATTTATAGCTGTTTTTTTTCTCCAAACAAATTCGTTATCAGTATAGTTAGGCATAGATGTTAATATAGGCTTGTTTGGGCAGTGGAAAGCTTGCCAATTCGTAAAGCGGTCGATCCCAAGAACGATCCAAGCCCTCATAATCAAAATCGGCAAAACGTTCGTAATGGACGGCTTTAGTTGTTAGAAAATCCCGCCCAAGCACCAAGCCCAACTTGCCCAAATCACCATAAAAGTATTCTAATAGCAACGGTAATAATTGGGTTTGAAAAACATGTTGTAAATTTTCTAAACTATAAACCTGCATCAAATAAGCGTGACCAATCAGATGCTGTCGGTCTAGCAAAATAGCAATGCGTTCATTGATGCTTTGGAGTATTGCCTGTAGGTCAATGCCTTCTATATTTTGTGCCAAAAGTGCTGGCTGTGGCATCAATTCCAAGAAGGCAAAACGGCGGCGCAGTGCCAAGTCCAATTGTTCGATGCTTCGGTCACTGCTGTTCATGGTGGCTAAGACATACAGATTGGGCGGCAGCGCAAAACTTTCCTTGGAATACGGCAACTGCACCTGTAGCGCATTGGCAGCCTGTAAGCGTTTGTCTTTTTCTAATAATGTAATTAATTCTCCAAAAATATTAGCCACATTACCTCGATTCAATTCATCAATAACCAATACAAAAGGCAAATCAGGCTGCTGTTGGGCTTGTTTGGCCAGTCGCTTCAAAATCCCATCTTCCACGGCATATTGCACTTGCTGATCGACCACAATCGGCTTAATACCCTCCACAAAATCCTCATAAGACATCGACTGGTGAAAGGTCGTAAAAACCAATCTGCTCTGTTCTTGATAATGCAGCAAGCGTGTTTGTACCGTGGCATCGGGCAAGGCTAGGATGTGGTCTAGGTTTTGCTGATCAACCAAGGCCAAGGCACGGCGCAAACTCTCATAAGTTTTGCCACAACCCGGCGGCCCGTACAAAATCTGATTGAGCGGAGTATTGGGGCGCATTGCTGTTTTGTAAGCTGCTCTAGGCTCGTTCACCTGTTGCCCTAGCAATTCCTTTTGGTAAATATCCTCTTCGGTATAATACCAAATATTGTATACAGGAGGCGTTTGCAAGAGGTGCGCCAATAAGTAGGTATAATTGCTATAATCCTTGATAGGCAAATCAAAATTGCTAAAATAGCTCCGCAATTGCAGGTCAAAATTGGCCGCCTGATAGGCCCGATTGAGCAGGTTATTAACAATAGCACGGCGGTTGTTTTTGCCTAAGATAGGGCTGTGCTCTTCGGGATGCTGTAGGTACAGAATGGCATTGCGTACGGCCTCTATTTGCAAGGCATCGGGGTTGTTGCCAGCTTGGTGATAGGCCAGCAATTGCTTGACCCAACGGTCTTGGCGAATGCCCGTTTTGCCCAAGGTGCGTTTGTCCGCATAGGCATTCCAAGCTTGCTTATTGGCGGCCTTTTCGTCTATATAGGCAATCACTTTGCCCAAAGCCAAGGCCAATTCATGCGCTGGCTGCTCTTCCAATTGCTGCACAAAGTCGGCATAACTGCCCTTGAATGCCTGATAATGCACCAGAAAATGCGTGTAGGTTTCTTCTGTTACGGTCAATGCTTGTAATTGCTGCAAGGCACGTTGCCCTTCCAAAAACCAAAACTGGGTAGCCGTTTGGATGTGTTGTATGCTGGTTTGTTGTAATAACTCCTGTAAGGCTTTTTGAACAATACTTTGGTAAGGATCTTTTTGGGCAATGCTTGCCAAAATATCTTGATGCACAAAAGGATCTATAGCCGCTTGGTAAATCCATTGCTGGTGCAGCTTGCGGTGGCGTGTTTTCTTTTTGGGTTGCTGTTGCAATAATTTTAAGGCTTGTAGCCAATTTTCGAGCAGGGGCGCATCCGTTAGGACTTGTTTAGAAAGTACAAAATAAGCCAAGCCCACTACTTGGTTATCCACGGTGCGTTTGTGGCGTTGAAACTGCTGCAAGCGAGGAAATTTCTTTTCTTCTTGGCCCAAAATCAGAAAGCCTATTCGCTGTTGGCGGTCGTGGAGTTGGTGTACCAAGATTGGAATATTGTTCAATTGCACATACAAGGCATTGTTATCCTCTTGGATAAAACATAGCAAATTGGGCGCATCTTCCTTGATAGACAATTGTTCTAACCCAAAACGCAATACTTTGAGAAATTCCTTTACCAAGCTGGCAGAAGGAAACTGTTTGAGATAGTGTACCAGTTGCTTTTTTGGGGTCATATTAGAAAAAAATAGGTCGTAAGTAGTTAATAAAAAAGCTCCATCTTGTTCTAACTAAAACGAATGGCCTTGACAGGATCAATTTTGGAAACCAACCAAGAGGGAATTAACAACACGCTCAAGGTAATAACCAAAGTGCCAACATTAAGAGCCACCAAGGTCAGCCAATTTAGCTCAACAGGAGCTACCGCCACATAATACAAGTCTTCGGGCAAGGTGATAATGCCAAACTGCGCCTGCAACCAGCACAAAGTCACGCCAATAACATTGCCCCAGAACAAGCCATAGCCAATAATATAAGCGGCATTGTACAAGAATATTTTGCGAATGGACCAATTGGCTGCGCCCAATGCCTTTAGGATGCCAATCATATTGGTGCGTTCCAAGATTAGAATCATCAAGGAAGTGGTCATATTGATAATAGAAACCAAAATCATCAACAGCAAAATAACCCGCTCGTTCATATCCGTCAGGCTCAACCAATCAAAAATATTGGTTTCCAATTCCTTGATGGTGCGGGCATAATGATCCACATTCCGCAAGGCCACATAATTGACATAATCGCCCAAAGGATCCAAGTCCTCTATATTGTCCACAAAAATCTCAAAACCCGAAATTTGAGCCGGCAAAACCTCATTGAGTTGGTTAATAGAAGGCCAATGCACAAACGCTACTTGCTCTATGCCGCTGTTGTCGGGCCCTTTGTAAATGCCTTTGACTTGGTACTGAAAGGTATGTTCCTCTTCGTCATCGTCCACGTAGGTCAATTGGAGGCTGTCCCCCACGGCAAGTTGGCGGTATTGGGCATATTCATGCGGAATCAGTGCCGCTCCCAAATCAGGCTGTTCAAAATCTAAGCTCTTGCCTGCTTGTATATTGTTTTGAACGTATTCCCAAAACGCCTCGTCTGTCGCAGTAGCTTCGGTCAGTCCACGCAAGGTCAGGCCCTCTGCTGGAAAATCCAAGCGGTCGCCATAATTCTTAAACGGCCGCCAATTGTTGAGCTGTTGCAAGGTACGCACATCCACCAAGGCAAAACGCCTATCATACTCCTCCAAACCTGTTTTGTAAATGCCCTTGACCTTGAATTTGCGCCCCAGCGAATTGCCATCTTTGACAAAATAAATCAGGAATTGGTCGTCTAGCTTTAATTGCAGCCGTTGGGCGGTCGTTTCGGAGATTAGAATGCTCGTTTGAGCATTTTTGGCCTCGTGATTGAGGATTTCGCCTTGCTTGATGTATTGGCGCAAGAATTCCCAATCATAATCCTCCCCAACACCCCGCAGCACAATGCCTTCTATTTGGTCTTTGGTTTTGATAATGCCCTCTTTGTGAATATAATATTGAATGTGTCGAATGCCGCCCTCGGTTTCTTCCACCACTTCCTCCTCTATCAACTGGTAATGCACACTCGAAAACAAAATAATGCTCGTTACAACCAATAGAAGCGCAAGCAACCACCGTGCTTTGCTGCTGATAAACCTCCGCAAAAAAGGAATTAAAACCAACAATATGGCCAGCAATAAACAACCCAACCCACCCAAAAACAAAGGGTCATTGCTATTGAGTGCCAGCGATTTGGACCAATCAATGCTCGCCCCCAAATACTGCACGTTACCAATGGTATCTATGCTGGGATAATACGCTTGGTTTTGGTTGATAGGATTGGTTTCAAAGGCATAACTCGATGCCGTGGCACTGGTGGTAATGTGAATATGCCCCCAAAAACCAAAAATCTTCTCACTTATCGTATTCTTAAAACCTGCTACAATGCTGGTTGCCAATATCATAACCACCATGCTCAAGGCAATGGCCACCACCGCTAGGCGCAGTATAGAACGAGAAAAGGACTTTTGGGCGGCCGTTCCCACTCGCTTGGCTATTAAAAATTCTATATTCAAAATATGATGGCTTTAGTACGAATTATTGGGCTGGAATATAGGTAGAAAAGCGCAAGAATGGAAAAATAGCTGTGGATAGTTGTGTTTCTTGTTTAGGAGTGGTGGCTTTGGAAGTGAAAAGTGTATTTATGTGATTGTTTTAATGATAAAACTCTCCTTGTGAATGTTTCAAAATACGAATTCTGAAGGGTAGGACTGTTATGTTCTAAGTTTAGATTAGAGTTGATGCGAAGTTTGTCAATCCCGAAGGGCAGGGCTGTTAAGTTCTAATTGTCAACGCTCCAAAAGACGAATCCCGAAGGGATGAAATGA
>CAYULH010000060.1:0-31251 GCA_964445645.1 uncultured Aureispira sp.
AGTAGGGCGAAATTAGCTTTCATTAGCGACATTAGGCTAAATTTAAACAACTTCATTTGTATTTTTCGATAAGATGTTTGGTGTATTCATCTCTAACATCAAAGTCTGTTGGTAGTGTAACCACCCCAATTAGACTTTCCACCAAAGGTGTTATTTCTACATCTTTAGTTTTTTTATCCACAATTGACTTCAAATATCCTTCAATCAGCTTTGAAAGACTGATATTGTTTTTCTTAGCAAATATTTTGGCGTTTTCAATGACGCTCTCATTTAAGCTAAGGGTTAATTTCTTATCCATAATGACTTGTTTTACGTGTAAATTTAAATTATTGTTACGTAATAGTCAAGTTTTTCTTGTTTCTTTTTTTGCTTGGGGGTGGTATATTACCCGTAAAATCCATTCTACCTTAGAGGGAAATCGCCTAAACAAATGGCAGAATATTTAACGCAGTATAGTGCTGCTTAATCCAATTATCCGAGTGTCCACTTTTTTGGCGAACTTCATATCTTTGTGTCCTCTTTTTTGGCGAACTTCAAAATGCAGTAGCCGACGAATGGAGGCTATTGACATTTTAGCCATTGTTGGGCACCGTTTTTATTTATATTCATTGATAAATGGTAGAGCTGAATTTTCATCATAAACAAATGCTATACTTTCTTTTGCTCTTGTAATTGATACATAAAATTTATGTCTGTCTGTAATTGCGGAAATATCACCTGAGCTAAGATAATCTTTAATTGGTTTAGTAGGAAATATTAATACTCTTTCATAAGTCTTTCCTTTACATTTACCAAAGTTAATTCCCTCAAGCCCCATTGTATTTGATCTTATACTGTGTCTTAGTACTTTTGGTGAGTACTTCTCATAATATTCAAGAACTCTATCCCTTTTAATCGTAAATATGCCTTGATGTTCTGAAGTGCCTATATATTTACTAGTTGTCTTTGGTAATTCAGGGTAGACTGAATCTGCAAAATCGCATAAACATTGAATAGAACGAAAACAATCTGTTCTTTCTTCTATTGAACATAACCCTGCTTTCTCTGCTTCTTTATAAAAATCAATTGCCTTTTCTTTTCGAAATCGTCTTAATCTTCTAGCGTGATGAGTTGTATAAACTACTTGCCTAACATCACCTACTACTATTGTTTTTATATTGGATTTGAAAAACATAGCAACTAAATCTAAATCATATGATGCTAAATCTTGAACTTCATCAATAAAAATATAATCTGCAATTTGCTCTAGTCTTTTAATGATTTTTCCATTTCCTTTCTTATTACATTTATTTACAAACTTTGATATCTTATCAGAATATAAATTTTCATTTTGGGTTATAAAGTGCCCTTTAATACTTGATTCGTTTGCATATATAGCTGACTGACCTTGTACAAAATTAACACCTTTAATTCTTTTCTTATTATAAATGATATTCTGATATGGTCTAATACATTCTCTTACCAAAAATGAAAGCCACGTTTGTATATTTATTCTTTTTGGAATAAACCCTAACTTCGAAACCACTCTCAATTCTAATTCCTCTTTGTTAGTTATTGTATAAGTTAGAATTATAATTTTCTTGCCAGCATTATATAATTCAATTGCTTCCTCAACAACAATTGTGGTCTTTCTTGATCCTGCACATGAGAATACAGCTTTATTCATATCACTTTGATTATGTAATCAGGAACTTGAATCTTCCGATCAGATTCTAGTATTTTTAATGCACATTCAGTTTTATTTCCACTAGCTGTCATCCATTCAATTGCTTCATCCTTGTTCTCAAAAGTTCTCTCAAATAATTCATTTAAAACTTCAAGACTATTTATTTTAACTATTTGTGGCTCTAAGGTCGGATAACCTATATCATCATCATAGGATATTGTAAGCCAATCAATTTTTTTGTAATGTTCATATTTCCTTTCTAATGCTTCTAGGTCACCATCATTATCTGTAATAATAGTCATAGGTAATTCTAGCTTTTCAGCTATTTCTAAATATCTTTTAAATGAAAGTCCCTTAACAGAAATAACATCTCTTCCATATTCAATTGGTAACACGTGGTATTTTAAAAGGTGTGCGTAGTTAACTATTAATTCATCTGATGGTCCTTCAACCAAAATGGGATTATCAGATAGAATTACTCTTAATGTATCAAATCCAGGTAATTTTTTGAAGTAATTGTATGTGCTGGGATCTAGATCATTCAATCTTATTACTCTATTGTTAGATAGCAAAATTAAATGATCCAAACCAAGTTTGTTTATTACAAAACTTGAGTGCGTAGTTATTATTAATTGATTGCCTTTGCTTCTTTCATTTATCTTTTTTATTAATGAAGTCATTCTGCTATATGACAAATGGTTCTCAGGTTCTTCGACAAGAATTATTGTATTTTCCAAAATTTCCGCTAATGCTAATTTCGTTTTAATTGAACTTTGTTCACCTTTACCAATAAAGCTAAATGGAATTTCTTGAATGTAAGCTGTCAATGTGTTTTCCCAAGCAGATTTACTTGATACATCTATTGAATAAGTAAGTTTTCTATCTGTAATTTTATCTGAATAATCTTCAAGTTTTTTATTGATCGCTTGAATGCTGTCGTTTTGTTCAAATTTTTCTTTTAAGGTTCTGTAATTTAATTTGATTCCCGCTCTTTCATTTACATTAAGTAGGTTGTTTATTATTCGGGCAACGTATTTGTCTGTTCCTGTAAATGAAGTTTCTCCTAGCGATGTATCTACATATACAACTTTCAATGGTATTGACCTTGAAGTGATTGGTATTCCCTTAAATGAATACCACTCTACATGATAATACTCAACTGGAATATTCCTTATTATGCTTGGGTCGGATATATATTGTTCGTATTCAGACGAAAAAATAGAATTAAATTTAATTTTAAACGAAAATCCTGGGCGATCGATTCCTAAGGAGTTATTTATTCCTTTATAATCTGCATTCTCATCAATATCTTCAAGATATAATTCTATTGTGATTTCTGGAAGTGGAATATTAGGACCATCGGAATTTAATGCGTGAATATATTCTCTTACAGAATCTTGATTAAAATAAAATGGATTTAAATCATTTAGGATAAATCTGTTCCCAATAGAACCAGTTAAAGCGATATTTATACATTCTAAAATTGAGGATTTACCAGATTCGTTATCACCAACTATGATATTTATATCTTTTGAAAGGTCAAGCTCAAATCGAGCTTTAAAAGATTTGTAATTTTCAATAATTACTTTTTCAATTATCATGATTGTGTGTTTATTTTATTTCTTAATGGCACCTAAATATCGCACAAACACAATATACAAACAAAAATCCATATATTTACAAAAAGTGTGAATAACCAACCCGATCAGCAGTTATACCACACCCCCTAATTCCCCTTAATCCGCTCCCAAAGCACAGCCGCCACCTCTGTAATAGGCAGCCGTTCCACATCTCGATCAGGTGCTACCAGCAATTCCCCAGCCTCCTCCTTGATTTCATATCTAAAAACATAGCGATCATCTAGCGGAATGTCACTATCCTCAGGCACCCCAATCACCCCAAAAAGCAAGATATTAAAGGTCAGGCTCCCATCTTCATTCTCCGAGATATTATAATAATCCCTAGCAAACCACTTGAGGATTTCCACAAACTCATGGCCGTCATATTTGTCAATGACTTGATGGTTTTTGGGCAATTTTATAAACGCTATAGTGGGGCTGCTATCAAAGAGCGAATAATTGCCATAATAATAGGTATCCTTGGCCTTGACCGTGGTTTGCCAAAGGACGGTATTAAAAATACTAGGATAAGTAATGTACTCCTCGTAGGCAATGTTTTGCGCCTGCAAGCTTTTTTCGACTACGCTATTCATGTTCAACTTAACACCAAAAGTCAAGCCCATATAGAGGGTAGAAAGGATCAAGCCCAGATAATTCCAGCGTTTGGCGGTGCGGTACTTTTGGGCAAAAATAGCCCCCACCAAGCCCAGAATCATAGGCACGGTATACATTGGATCCACGATAGCAATGTTATTAAAACTCACCCGATAATTAGAAAACGGCTCAAAAATCTGTGTGCCATAAGCCGTACACGAATCAATAATCCAATGGGTCAAGAAAGCCAGCATATACATCAGTGTCCAAGTCCTGAAACTTGGGTCGTATTCTATGGCGGTGGGGTGGGCAATGTTTCTTTGTAGGACTCGATACAGCGGAATGGCTCCCAAAGCGGTGAGGGCAAACAGCCCATAAAAAATGCTGCTTCCTGTATAGTAGGCACCTGCTCCAAAAGCAGCCAAAGGGGCTGTGAACAGTATACCCCAAAGCACCGCCCAAAGCACCTGTGTTCCCTTTTTCTCATGCAGCCCACTTCGGTAATACCGCAAGCTCAACCAAGCAAAAATAGGCGAAGCCACCAAGGTAAAGAAAATAGAATGGCTCAATCCTCGGTGATAAACCAAGCCGTAAATCTCATCGGCAATAAACAATTGAGAAATAATATCCAAATCGGGAATCGTACCCGCAAAAGCACCAATAACAATGGCCTTATTGCCCATTTTTTTTCCTAAAACTGCGTGACCAACTGCAGCACCCAAGGTCGCTTGTGTCAGAGAATCCATTTGTTGTTTCTTGTTGAATCTAAACTATTTCATTAGACGAAAAAACAACAAAATAGTTGGCAAAAACAACTGCTTTTAAATCAAGGAAAGGATTTCTTCAATCAAAGGGGAGGAGGAAAGGGTATTTTAACCTTTGTTTTTAGAATCTAACAAAATGGTAACAGGCCCATCATTGAGCAAGGAAACCTTCATATCGGCACCAAACTCGCCTGTAGCGATAGGACGACCCAAGCCTTGCTCCAAGGTTTGTACAAACTGCTCATACAATGGGATGGCGATGGCAGGAGGAGCAGCCCCCACAAAAGAGGGACGAGTCCCTTTCTTGACATTCGCAAACAGCGTAAACTGACTAATCACCAAAATGCCCCCTTCCACATCTTGTACCGAACGATTCATTTTGCCTGCTGCATCGCTAAACACCCGCAAGCCCAACAGTTTGCGACACAACCACTGAATATCCTCTGGCCCATCAGCCGATTCTATTCCTAATAATAATAACAAACCCTGCTCAATCGCTCCAATCGTTTTTCCCTCTACCACCACCTTCGCCTCTTGTACACGCTGCAAAACCACTCTCATAGTCTAATAATTATACTTATCCTTCCAATAATGTTTTAAATAATTGCGATGCGCCTGCTCCCGCTGGTTCTTTCCGGGATCGTACAGCTTGGTATTGGCAATGGCATCAGGCATATACTCCTGTGTGACAAAATTACCGGGATAATCATGACTGTACAAATAATCCTTGCCATAATCCAACTGCTTCATAAGCTTGTTGGGCGCATTTCTCAAATGCAAAGGTACGGGCAAATCACCTGTTTGGCGGACCAATTTTTGAGCATTATTAATCGCCATATAAGCGGCATTGCTCTTGGGCGATGAAGCCAAATAGGTAACGCATTGGCTCAAAATAATACGACTTTCGGGAAAGCCCACTGCCGAAACCGCCTGAAAGGTATTGGTAGCCATGACCAAGGCGGTGGGGTTGGCATGACCAATATCCTCAGAAGCCGCAATAATAAGCCGCCGAGCAATAAATTTCACATCCTCGCCGCCTTCAATCATCCGAGCCAACCAATACACCGCAGCATTGGGATCAGAACCCCGAATGGACTTAATCAAGGCCGAGCTTATGTCATAATGCTGTTCGCCTGTTTTGTCATAATGCGCCATATTTTGCTGCACCTTGGACAAAACCAAGTCATTGGTGACAACCACTTCCTCGGCCTCTTCCGACAAGCAAATGAGCTCCAAAGCATTGAGCAATTTGCGGGCATCGCCCCCCGAAAAACGCAACAAAGCATCTACTTCTTGGAGTGTCACCTTTTTTTGCTGCATCAAGGCATCGTTCTCCAAGGCATGGTGGAGCAAGGCCACCAAATCCTCTTTGTCCAAGCTTTCCAAAATATACACTTGACAACGAGAAAGCAAGGCCGGAATGACCTCAAAGCTCGGATTTTCGGTAGTAGCACCAATTAGGGTCACTACGCCTTTTTCTACCGCCCCAAGCAGGGCATCTTGTTGTGATTTGCTAAAACGGTGAATCTCATCAATGAACAACAAGGGGCGTTGCTGTGGATTGAACAAACCCGAATTGCCCTCGGCTCGCTTGATGACTTCCCGTACCTCCTTGACTCCAGCATTGATGGCCGAAAGGCTGTAAAATGTGCGTCCAGAGGCTTTGGCCAAGATGTTGGCCAGTGTGGTTTTGCCCGTGCCGGGTGGTCCCCACAAGATGAGGGAAGGAATGCGGCCTACCGCCAAAACTTTGGTTAAAGTGCCTTTAGGGCCTACCAGATGGTGCTGGCTTCGGTAGTCCGCCAAGGTTTGAGGGCGCATACGCTCTGCTAGGGGTTGATCGTTCTTTGCCATAAAACTAGGTTGCTTTTGATGATAGAATGCAAAGATACGGATTCTGTAGGGGGCTGTGGTGCTGCTTTCTATTTTTTATTGGAATGTTTTGGTATTTACTTCTTTTAGAATTACGGTGTATTTTGTAGAGAATTCTATGGCTTTGGTTTGAATGCGAGGAGTTGTTTTAGGATAAATAGGAGGTTTACCTATATACGCCTCTAGCTGATAGCCCAATGCTTTGATTTTGGGAGTATCAAAAGCTTGGATAGATTTTTCTAACTGGTCTATGGCTTTTTGCAATCGTTTGTTTTTGCTTTTTCTTGACTTGGCATTGTATTTAAATTCTGCTAGACAAAAACAGCTATCATCAAAGAAAGCAGCATCACAGGAGCTTTGACTATCGCCTACAATTCCGTCTCCATCCACGGCCAAAATTACAATAATCTTTTCCTTAGGATTTTTTATTTGGAAGGTTTTGGTAACAGCCAGATTGTCAGGCAAACTAATATGATGAAGGATTTTATTAGCTTGCTCAGAGTCCTCTATCCATATTTCAGGAGCAGTTTCTTGATGGTAATAATCCTCGATTTTTTTATCAGGAAATATACTTTGTAGATGTACCAATAGGTCTTCTATTTTGCTCATAATGGTCTATTGGTTGTTAATATCTATCAATTGATAGAATTCTTCTCCTAGCATTTCAGAAACAGCATCCAAGTAGTTTTGGTCGATGGTGCTTGTTTCCTCATTAAAAATATCCTCAAAATAATTCTTATCAGAATCATAACTATTGCCCAAAGAATAAGCATTAACATCCTCTGGCTGTAGCCAAAAATTTTCGTGGATTAGTTGCTTTACTGCTGCTTTTTTGTCGGGGCTTTTGGCGGCCACCTGTCCTGCAAAGAGCAAATTATTAATAACAGAAAGAATATAAGGGCTGTGGGTGGTGATGATGATACTAGAATCTGGCACTACATTGAGCATCAAGGCCATGAGTTCTATCATTTCTTTTTGAGCAATAGGAAACAAATTGGCTTCTGGTTCTTCAAAAACGCGCATTTCTGTGCGTTCTTCTGCTATAAGCAGGAATAAATCTTGAAGAATTCTAATAGCTTCTTGTTGTCCAGAGGAGGCGTTTTTGAGGAGAACATACTTGTTGCTTTGTCCTTGAAGCTTGATTCTTTCCCCCATAGCATCTTGAACATATTTCCCCTTGAGAATGTGCTCTATTTTTTCATTGGCTAATATCAAATATTCATTCTTTTTACGACTATTAATAATCCCCTTCATACCACCTGCACTACTCAATCTTTCCTTAATAGACTCAACATGCTTTACAAATTCTAGCATAAGAATTTCATCAGTATTCTGTTTTTTAGCAAGGGGTTTTGCTGCTTTTTGTTCTTCAATACTTCTCTCTAAGCTAGAGAATAAATATTTTTTAAATAAATCTGGATAACTTACTGTTGCATTTCTACCTGCTACTATGTATAAACTATTTGTTTGTTTCAATTCAAAGACCTGAGAAAGTAGTTCAAACCTTTTGTTTATAGAGGCAGAGGCTTGCTTGGCATAAAGGGAAAAGGGTTGCTGTAAAGCAGATGATTTATGCTCTAAAATATTTTTATACGCTTGTATAATTGCTGTTGTCAGAGTAGAGGAAACTTGAATTTGTAGTACTTTATTATCATCTGATGTAATAAGTGTTATACTTTTATTATCTCCATAGTAATAATTTACTTCAAACGAATCCCAGAGTTTTGTAGAACCAAAGAAATGATAAAACTTGTCAGAGATAAACGTTTCTAAATCATGCTCATTTCTAAATACCTCTTTATAATTATCAGTGAAAGAAACATCAAAAATATCTTCCTGAATAGTCTGAAAAAAATAAATCAACTGAGCCAAGGTACTCTTACCACTAGCTTGCTCCCCAATAAGCACTAGCACTTTCCCAATTTTTATATCTACCTCTTGTATTCCCAAGAAGTTTTTTACAACAATTCTTTGCATCTGATTCTTATATTACTAATAAGATAAATAGGTCTACGCACAAGATAGCAATACTACACTACCTTTCAAAAAGTGTTTATTGGTAACACCCCCTAAACCCAGGGCTGTTAAGTTCTGAATTTAGATGGTGCGAATGATGAATCCCGAAGGGATGCTATGATTGTAGCTTTGTTTACAAAGCGTATTTTTGAACCCTGAAAGGGTGATATATTTATCTTGTATGGTAATAATAGCACCCTTTCAGGGTTCAATGGTGCTTTATAGGCATTATTACTATAACAATCTTATTAATTGATACAGTGTATCAATTAGTAAGATTGCCCTTCGGGATTTTTTCAACAGCATTCGGAGGTATTTCCCAGACCTTAACAGCCCTGCCCTACACCCGTTCCCCAGCAATCCAAACCTGCTGAATCCAATCACTCCCAAAAGCATAAGGCATGTAAGCAAGGTTGTCCATTGGTTGGGTGAGAATGAGGTTGGCGAGTTTGCCTTTGCTAATAGAACCCACTTGGTCTTGCAGCTCCATGGCATAAGCCCCATTGAGGGTGGCGGCCATGATGGCCTCTTCGGGGAGCAGGCGCAGCTTGATGCAGGCCAAGGAAAGCACAAAGGGCATTTTGCCCGAAGGGGTAGAACCGGGATTGTAATCACTGGCCAAGGCCAAAGCCAGATTGGCGTTGACCATTTTGCGGGCTTCGGGGTAGGCATCATTGATAAAGAAAGGGGCAGAAGGCAAGAGGGTAGCAATGGTGTTGGCTTGTGCCAAACAGGCCAATTCTTGCTCATTGATAACCTCCAGATGGTCTACCGAAATGGCTTGGTGCTTGACGGCAGCTTCAATGCCCCCCATGCAATTGAATTGGTTGCTGTGTATTTTGGGTTGGAGGCCATATTTGGCACCAGCCTCTAGCAATTGCTCTGTCTCGGCTACCGAAAAGGCCACTTTCTCACAAAAAACATCTATGTAATCGGCCAAGCCCTCTTCGGCAATTTGCGGAAGCATTTTATTAATAATCAAATCCAAATAGCCTGCTCGATTGTTTTTGTAGGCCAAGGGCAAGGCATGTGCGCCCAGAAAAGTGGCCTTGATGGGCATGGCAGTGTGTGCCTTGAGTTGCTGAATCACACGCAGCATCTTGATTTCGGCCTCTACCGTGAGGCCATAACCACTTTTGATTTCTATAGCACCCGTGCCGTAGCGTTGCACTTCGTGCAGTCGAGCCAAGGCCGATTCTAGCAAAACCTCTTCGGGGGTTTGTTGGAGTAGGCGAGCCGAGTTGAGAATGCCGCCGCCTTTTTGGGCAATTTCCTCATAAGAACTGCCTTTGATTTTTTCTACAAATTCGGGCGCACGGTGCTTGGCAAACACCAAGTGGGTGTGCGAGTCGCACCAAGTGGGCAACACCAAACAGCCGGTGGCATCTACCCGCTCATCTACAGCGTGATTGGGACAATCGGCCATACTGCCCCACTGCACAATTTTATCGCCTTCTATCAGGACAAAGGCATTATGAAGTTGGGGCAATTGTTGTAAGGCTGCTCCTCGTGCCAAGGCAGGGGTTTGTGGGCTGGCCAAAAGCAAGGTATCAATGTTGTAAAGTAAGGTGCTCATTATTGGTAGAATAGTTTTAAAAAAAATGTAGGACACAATAAAAATTGCGCCCTACATAGATAGTTCTTTCTATTTAGAAAATAAAACCCTAGAACATCAAAGACAAATCCTTGAGCAGTCCATCAATGTTATCTCTGCGAAGATCATTTCTAAAATAAGCAGCCTCGCGTCTGGTATTAAATTCTCCAATCAACAAACGATACACCACATCACCTTTGTATTTGGCTACGTGTACCATTGTTTTTTTGCTGTATTTGCGTTTTAACAAACTAGCTTGTTCCAGCACACGCTCATAGTTGCTAAACATGCCTATTTGTACGCCATATCCTTTTGATTGTTGGCGGCGTACCGCAATTTCGTACAAGCCCAAGCCTTGTTCTTTGGCTTCAGCTATTTTGTCTTCTTCTTCTGTAGTGGTGGCTACGGCTGGTTGTGGTTTTTCGGGCCATACCATTGGCTGATCGGGCGCAATGGGTTGTGGCTCATTATTGGCAGGGCTAGGGTCTGGAGCAGTATTGGTATTGCGAACATTTTCAAACTCTTGTAACAAATCATCAGCACTCTGGTAGCCTACCAAACGGCGTACTAAGTCTCCTTGTTCATTAAAAATAAGCATGGTGGGCAAGGCTTCTACTTCGTATTGTTGCGACCACATGACCCCATCAAAGTCCTGCACATCGACCCGTTGTGCCACTACATTGCTAGAAATATAACTAGCCAAACGCTCATCCATGTAGGTACCTTCATCCATGGTACGACAAGTAGCGCAGTAGCTGGCATCAAAATCAACAAAATAGAGTTTGCCTTGTGCTTGGGCTTTTGCTTTGGATTGCTCCCAAGAGGCTGCTTCAAACTTTACGGCCATGTTTGCTGGCTTAAAGGCCGCAAGTAGTAAACAGATAGAGAGGAGCAGCAAAAAGAACGGCTTTTTCATGAATAGCTAAGTTTTGAGAGGGTCAGCCCAATAAATACAAAAGGCTAACCGTGTTAAAATAGGTCATTAGAGAAGGGCGTGTGCCTTATCCTTGAAGTGTTGTATAAAGGTTCTAACTGTTGATGAATCGTGCTAAGTATACCAACTGTAAGAAATGTATTAGATATACCCGTTCAATATAGCCGTTTGTTGTGGAAACATAAAAAAATACCCTAGCAAAATTAGATTCACTAGGGTATTTCTTTGTTTTGCTCTAGTGGATTAAACCATAGTAGGCAAGGAAATACGCATCAACTCCAAAAAGGCATTGGTTCTATCCTTAATATCTTGTTCTGTAATTTCTTTGAGTTGGTTGGGGCCAAATTGCTCCACACAGTAAGAAGCAACTACCGAACCATAAACCAAGGCGCGTTTCATATTCTCAAACGAAAAATCATTGGTTTGAGCCAAATAACCCACATAACCACCAGCAAAACTATCGCCTGCGCCTGTTGGGTCAAACACTTCCTCTAGTGGCATGGCTGGTACATAGAACATGCCTTCTTGGTGGAAGAGCAAAGCACCGTGTTCGCCTTTTTTGATAATAAGATGGGTTGGGCCCATTGCTAGAATGACTTGGGCAGCTTTGACCAAAGAGTATTCGCCCGATAATTGGCGTGCTTCTTCGTCGTTGATGGTCAATACATCTACTTGTGCAACGACTGCTTTGAGTTCGTCCATCGCAATGTCCATCCAGAAGTTCATGGTGTCCATGACTACCAATTTGGGACGCTCCTCCAATTGTTCCAATACACTTTTTTGTACAGCAGGTGCAAAGTTACCGAGCATCAAATAATCGACCTTCTTGATAGAATCGGGCAATACAGGCGAGTAATTCTCTAGTACATTCAGTTCTGTTGCTAGGGTATCACGAGAGTTCATATTGTTGTGGTAACGCCCAGCCCAGAAGAATGATTTTTCATTTTCACGCACTTCCAAGCCGTCCATGCTTACACCACGTGCTTGTAGGGCATCCAATTCGGCTTGAGGAAAATCATTGCCAATAACAGAAACTAACTGAATGTCATTGTAAAAGTGAGAACTTGCCCAAGCTACATACGTACCTGCTCCACCAATAATACGTTCTGCTTTGCCAAAAGGGGTCTCAATAGTATCAAATGCTACCGTACCCAAAACCAATAAACTCATAAATTGTCATTTTTTTATCAATAAGAGCCAGCTTGTTGGTTTAGAATTTTTATAGTATAAACAAACAACAAACTACCCAAAAAACACTGTTGCCCACGCACGAATCATAAATTAGTGAAGGCAGGAAAGACGCAAAAGTAAGAAACTCTCCTTAGACCAGAGCATTTAAAAGCTTATTTTGTAGGGCAGATTTGTTATCAACCCAAAAAGAACGCCTAAAAGGAGCGGAAGGAAAAGTTGCCGCAAATTGCTTGTTTTTTCTTTTTTCAAAAAAAAAGATTTTTTTCTTCTTGGGGAACTAATTTGATAATTAAGGAGTTATATACACTGAACGAAAAAAAGCGACATAACTTTAAATTTTTTCCTTCAAAAGCTTTGGAGAATTCAAATTCTGCCTTATATTTGCATCGCTCCATTAGAGTAAACGCCTTCATAGCTCAGTTGGTTAGAGCATCTGACTGTTAATCAGAGGGTCACTGGTTCGAGTCCAGTTGAGGGCGCAAAAAGGGATTTATCTTCGTGATAAATCCTTTTTTAATTTAATTGCTTTACAGCTTGATGGTCAAAAAAATACGGCTTCTGAGGAAGAATATTTTTAAAGTCGCCATTTATTACTTACCTTTGTTGTCCAAAATAGACAACTCTTATCACAAGATTTTAAAAAGATAAATTTTTCACATGCTAATTATTAATGTAAAAGATGGAGAGTCCATCGACAGAGCTTTAAGAAGATACAAGAACAAGCACAAAAAAGTGCAATTGATGAAACAACTACGCGGAAGAAAGCACTTTACGAAGCCTTCTGTAGAGCGTCGTGCTGAGGTTCTTAAAGCAAAGTACAACACTGAGAAATTGAGAGAAATGGAAGGATAGGAAATTATTTATTTCCAACTTTCTATGACATCCACATAAATTTGTTGTTTGCTTGTGTCAAGCCGCAAATGCAAGTCATCTTTAGTATAAGCTAAAGATGACTTTTTGTGTTGGTGTGAGATTGACTTTTTGTTTTATTACAAACAAAAAAAAGAGAACAACCAGCAGTCATTCTCTTGTCTAAGTATTTTTATTATACCTGTAACAATACCCTAAAACTCCGAAGTAAAGTGAAAAGATAGCTCTGGATAATCGGTTTGAGCCGTTTGGAGCATCCATTTCGATTCGGCCAAATACACATCTCTACCATCTTTATCCACAGCCATGTAATTGGCTTTTTTGCGTTTGAATTCGGCTAATTTGTCATCATTATCGGTGGTAATCCAACAAGCCTTATAAAGCTGTATGGGCTGGTAGCTGCAACTGGCACCATACTCGTGCTTGAGACGATATTGCAAGACCTCAAATTGTAGTTGCCCTACGGTGCCGATAATTTTACGATTATTACTACTCTTAACAAACAACTGCGCCACGCCTTCATCCATGAGCTGGCGGACTCCTTTGGCTAATTGCTTGGATTTCATAGGGTCGGCATTCTCAATGTACTTAAACTGCTCGGGCGAGAAGCTCGGAATGCCTTTGAAGTGCAATTTTTCGCCTTCGGTGAGCGTGTCCCCAATTTTGAAATTGCCCGAATCGTACAAGCCCACAATATCTCCGGGGTAAGCATGGTCTACAACTTCCTTTTTGGAAGCCATAAAGGTAGTAGGGTTGGAGAATTTCATTTTTTTGTCCTTGCGTACGTGTAGGTAATTGGTATTGCGCTGAAACGTACCCGAACACACCCGCAAGAAGGCAATTCTATCACGGTGGCGTGGATCCATATTGGCATGAATCTTAAACACAAAGCCCGAAAAGTTTTCCTCATAGGGATCAATGGCACGTTCCTCTGTTTTGAACTGCATGGGAGCAGGGGCAATTTCAATAAAACAATCCAACAATTCCTTGACACCAAAATTATTAACCGCAGAACCAAAAAACACAGGCGATAATTGCCCTTTGGTGTAGGCTTCCTTGTCAAATTTTGGATATACTTCCTCAATAACTTCTGCTTCCTCTCTTAAGGTCTCGGCCATATCTTCGCCCACATGCTGCTCTAGTGCAGGGTCTGCAATATCCTTAAAGGCCATGATATTACCATATTTGGTATTGGGGGCAAACAGGTTGAGTTCTTGTTGGTACAAGTTGTACACACCTTTGAAGGCTTGCCCCATACCAATGGGCCAACTCAAGGGGCAGGTGGTGAGTTGTAATTTTTCTTCGATTTCGTCCAAGAGATCAAACGCCTCTTTTCCCTCTCTATCCAATTTATTGACAAACACAATGACAGGCGTAGCGCGCATTCTACAGACCTCTACCAGCTTTTCGGTTTGTTCCTCCACCCCTTTGGCCACATCAATAACCACAATAACACTATCTACAGCCGTGAGGGTGCGATAAGTGTCCTCTGCAAAATCCTTGTGTCCGGGGGTGTCCAAGATGTTGATGTTGCAATCTTTATAATTGAACCCCATTACAGACGTGGCGACCGAGATACCTCTTTGTTTCTCAATTTCCATAAAATCCGAGGTGGTAGATTTTTTGATCTTGTTGGATTTTACTGCCCCTGCTGTTTGGATGGCTCCCCCAAACAGCAGCAATTTTTCGGTCAAGGTAGTTTTACCACCATCGGGGTGGGCGATAACTGCAAAGGTTCGGCGTTTTTGGATTTCTTCTGCTAACTTAGCCATGATTATGTATTGTATAAAACAGGATGATATGGTTTACATATCGTTTGTAAAAGCCCACAAAGGTACATAATTTCTAGGAGCTAGTCGAATAACACTTGTAGCAATTGAAAGCTTGGGTTTAAGAGTAGATGGAGACTAAGTGCGTGTGAAATAAATACTTGCCACAAAAAATAATTATCTTGGTAGCCATCAAACAATAGTATTAGCACTTAAAACACCTGATTATGTTAGGCCATGTTATAAAAGATATTGATTTAAACCGACTTTCAGAAGCAGACTTTCAGCGCATTCGTCGAGCCGTGCCAGAGCATGGCGTGGTGGTTGTCAAGGGGCAGGCTATTTCTATAGATACCTTGGTAGAATTGACGGAGCGTTTTGGAAGACCCCTGCACTTGCCAGAGGGTTTGCGTTTTAATAATACCGAAAAGGATTATCCTGCCCTTGCACGGGTGTCTAATATTTTGCCTGATGGCACCTTGCTCAAGGGGCATAAAGCAGCCGAGTATTGGCACAGTGATGGCGATTTTTGGCAACCGGGTGACAATTATATTTTTAATTTTTTGTATTCTAAGATTGTGCCTCAAGAGGGCGGACAAACAGGGTTTGTAGATTTGCGTTTGGCTTATGAGCAATTGCCTGTTGCTACTCAAGAAGAATTGGCAGATAAAACAGTGCTGGTGTCTTGTGATGATATTCCTGATTTTAAAGATGCCAAGGAGGAAGAACGTCAGCCCGATGCCCTGCACAAAATCAAGCACGAACACATAGAAACCCAACGAGTGGGCTTGTATTTTGGGCATACCAAGGCGGCTGTGCATGATGTAACACCCGAAACCTCTGACCGATTGATGGGGCAATTGGTGGCGGCTATCGAAAATCCTGCTATCCAATACATGCACGAATGGGAAGAAGGGGATTTGTTGATTTGGGACAATACCAGTGTGATGCACCGAGGAATGGGCGGTTACAAAGATTATCCAAGGTTACTGTTCCGAACCCAAGCTTTTATTACACCACAATAAAGTTTTTTTTATGAAATGTCTCTATACCACATTTATCCTACTGTTAAGTGCTTATTGTACTAGTTGGGCGCAGCCTTACAGCTTTACCTTTGGCGACCCTTTGATTGGTGAAAAAGGAATTGTGAGCCATATTATGCCCGACAGTAGTTGTTGGATTTTTGGGGTGATAGAGGCAGGGCCATTTGGGAGCAATGATCTGTTGTTTACAAGGCGAGATGCACAGGGCAATATTGTCAATACTGGACGCTATAGTGGAGGCGCAGATTTGGATTATCCCAATAACTTATTGTTTCATAATGGAGCAATGATTGTAGCAGGAGAAGTAATTGGCAGTGCTGGGGGCGATGGTGCTATTTGGGTATTTGATACCTTGGGACGCTTGACAAGCAGCAATCAATATGGCTTGGCTGGGCAGTCGGAGCAGTTTTATGACATCAAAGCAACTGCTGATGGTGGTTTTGTGGTGACTGGATTTGGCAACCGACCTAATGGTAATGGCAATGATATTTTGGTGAGCAAGTTTGACCAAAATAGGCAACAGGAATGGCTCCAAATGTATGACTTTGGTGTTAATGAAGTAGGCGTGGCTATCATAGAACGCCCCAATGGAGGCTATTTTGTGGCTGCTGACCAATTGCAGCCTAGCGGCAATTACAATGTGCTTGTATTGGCATTGGATAGCATGGGCAATGCTCTTTGGGATAGTGTTGTGGTTAGCCCTTATAATGGTGGTTGCAAGCAAATGAAACGTTATCAGGATCAAATTGTGATTGTAGGAGAAATGTCAACCAGTACTAGCGCAGCCTTTGATCCGTACATGATTCGGCTCAATTTGGCAGGACAAGTACAATGGCAAGGCACACTCCCCCAGTCCAACAATGGTGATGCGATTTTTGATTTGGCTATCAAGGATGCCAATACCTATTTTCTAACAGGTTATGGTTATAATACAGCCACTGCCAATACAGATATGATTTTGCTAACGGTAGATTCTATAGGCCAAATCCTAGATCGACGATATTATGGGGGCAGTTCCTTTGATATGGCTTATGATATTCAATTATTAACGGCCAATAAGGTGGTGCTTACGGGGTTTAGCACGGTACAAAACAATAATCAAGTATTGATTGTACAAGATGATTTGTCAGGTGTTTTATCTACCCCAAAACGTCTGATGACTACGAATCCATCGCTCACGATTGCCCCCAACCCTACTTGGGGGCAAGTCCAAATAGTTGATTTGCCAACAGGCGAAACCTATAGGGTAGAGGTGTACAACAGGGTTGGACAGGTGGTTTGGCAGGATGAGTTGCCAAGCAATCACCAACTCAGTCTCAACCATTTGCAGGGCGGCTATTATTATTTGCGTATTCAAGGAACAACAACTATAAGGGGAAGTGCATTGTATAAGTGGTAATGGTCTTCTATCAATCTCCTAATTCTTATTATGATAAAACAACTGCATCTACTTCATATTATAACCTTAATTACTTTGTTTTGTGCAGGCATATACTGGATTGGAATAATCGAACAACTCGGCCGTCCAGATGATTTATTTCCTAGTGATAATGGTATTCCTGTAACCCGATTGGCGGCATTTGCAGCCATGGTAGTGTTTGCTTTTTCGGCTGTAGTGGGCTGGAAAGTAGTGGTACAGAAAAAAATTCTAGGTATAGTTTGGATGATAGCAGGGCTGGTTGGTGTGGTTTGGATGGTGTTGATGTGGTTGCGGCCAAGCCATATTGCACTGATCGAAGTGTTCCCTTTTTGGCTTATTTACGTTATTGTAGGGACAGCAGGCAGTGCCTATTGCTTAGGATTGGGCCAAAACACCACCATTAATTACGATGATGATGTATTGGATAACTGACCTGTATTCTTAATCGCCTAAAGAACAAGACATGCGCTTGATGTTGATGATTCAGTTGGTGGCATTGATTGTATTAATGGCATTAACCTACTTTTACTGGCATATTTTCAAAATAAATCTCCAAAATATAGAGGTCAATGGCTTTGATTTTGAAGTCTATGCAGCGCCTTCCCGTGGTTTTGGTTGGCGCAGCCTGATGGTTTGTGCTTGGTCTTTTTTTGTAGGAATCAGAATACGAGAACGGGCGCATTTATCCTTGTTGAGCAATTTTATGCTGGTTTTGGCAGGGGCTTTCTTTTTTGTGAGTCTAGCACTAATTTTTTTGCCCCGTTTGCTCACTATAGCCGATGTCTATTTTTATTGGTATTTTTATACAATAGGCTCCATTGGCCTGACGGCTTTGGCCTATCTTTTTTATGATAAACAACCAGCAGCAGAAGAGGCAACGGATTATGAAGATATATTGGATCATGTTGACGAAAAAAGTAAATTGTAGATTTCTACCCAAGCTATTGTTCTACTGATTTTTTTTGACTATCATGTTGATTTGACACCTCCAGCATCTATTCCTCTACCAGTTGTATTACTGTTGTATGAAACAAACCTTACAGAAAACGAGCATTTTATACGATACTACTTTTCCGGCAGGAACCGTACTCGACTACAACGCATTGAATGAAATAGGAGTAGTCTGTGCCATTACCATTCCTAGCCCCCAAAAAATTCTGGATCGCTCCCCTGTGGTTCATCAATTGGCCATAGCCTGCATCACCTTTCCTGCCCAAACCACCTTTTTTTACAAACAAGCTTATGATCAAGCCTTGTATGCCTCGCAACGAGTTCCAAGCAGTCTAACCTTGGTCAAAAACTTGGTGGTCACAGGAATTGCCTTTCCTGCTTCTACCGAATGGACGGTTTTGACCAATATAGACGACAAAGACCAAGACCCAAGCACTCCTGAGGATGTTTCCAATGTGTTCAGAAGTACATTGTTGGGGGTGCTACATGAATCTATCATGGTCGAAAACTTAGAATTGCGCCCCAAAACACGCCTGTTGTTTACAGAGCGAGAATTGAGTTGGAGCTACCAGCAAAGCAATGCCCAAGACGGAAGCATTGATACCAAAGGCACCTTGTTCAAATATCGGCCTTGGGTAGAGCAAGCTTTGGAGCAAGGAGCGTTACAGGCAATCCATTATGAGGCACTCCATTTTTTGTCTACCGATTATTTTAAGGAGACTATTGAATGGGCTTGCACCTTATTAGGGCATTATTACAAAGACAAAAAAGAAAATAAACAGGCAAGCAAGTACTACAGCCGTGCCTACAAATTGGCGGTTGCTGCCAATACAGAGGATGCTCTAAAAGTACAACAACTCGATTATTGGTTGTCCAGACTCAACTTAGGCGCATCCACTACCGAGAAAAAATACGTCTTGAGGCGTTTGTACTTGGTGAATATTTTTTTGATAGTAGTGCTTTTTTATACAGCATTGCATTTACGAGAAGAAGAAACCGCCATTCTGGCGGGGCTTCGCCCTCATATTCCCTCCTTTGATTGGGCAAGTATGGCCTACGCTTCCGCCAATTTGCTAGGCGGCTTATTGGCTTTGTACACGGCTTGGCGTGCCTTTGCCACGGTGCGTAGAATTGGAGGCTTGCTATTGGGGTTAGCCCTGTTGAGTATGGGCTACTCGCTCTATATCTTGGCTACACCAGCCCAAGAATTGATGGATACGGTATTGGTATTCTATGGGCCGTACATGGTGTTGTCTATGTGGACCAATGCTTATGCCCTGATGCTGAAGGATAAAGAACTCTTAATGGAAGAGGAATTGTAAGGAGGATTTTAGTACATAGTGGTTTAATTAAATGTTAAAGAGATAGTTTATATCAACCTTATAGATGTAATAATGTTTTTTATTGAAATTATTATTTAATTTTAAACTTTTTCTAATGAAAAACTTATTGTTATTTTCTTTTTTGACCTCAGCATTGATTTCCTGTCAGAAAGAACAACTAATAGTTGAAGAAGGCACAGCGAAAGAAAAAGCGAATAAAGGGTTTAGAGTCCAACTTTTGAGCTATCAATCTTATGTTCCCTATGGGCAGCTACACAATGATTATCTTACCAATGTACAGGACAATTTTACCAATTCTACAACAGCTATAAGCTTAAGTGAAGCAATAGATTATGTAGCCAATTTCAATCAGTCTTATACTAACACCATTACCACCCTTTCTAATAATGAAAAACAAATTATAAATGCAGGAATAACAGAATTTAAAGATTTTGTTGTATCAGAAACATTTATGGAATACCAAATGGGGCCAAATGGACGTTTTTATCAGGATATAAATACAGCCTACAATAATGGTTCTATAGATGAATTTGAAAAAAATACCCTTATTAGCATAGGCCAAAAATCTTATGATGTTTACAGCAATCCATTGACCATACAAGATTTGGAGATTTATCTTAATGCTATAAAAGCAGAGTGGGAAGGGCAACAATATACCACCAATGATGTACATGGTAGGCTAACACCAGCTATTCTTGCAATTTCTCTTGAGTCTGCTAATTGGTGGAGTAATCATCCTGACGCATATCCCAATAATAGCTCTACAGTGCTTGCTGCTCCTATAGCTAACGATGTGGCAGGAGCCGCCGTAGGTGCTTTAGTGCAGGCTGGAAAAGAAATTGTTAATGACGATATTCAAGGTGGAGGAACACTGGAAGGTGCAGGTAGTAGAATTGCCAATGCTGCTGTCACTGGTGCTGTAGTTGGTTCGACAGGAGTAGTTGGAAAAGTCGCTAATTTTATAAAGTCGTTCTTTTAGTTTTGTGTATTTTATTGTATTTAATAAAAATATTTATAACAGAATAAAATGGACGTTATACTAACAGGAATCATAGGAGGTTTAATAGCCGAAGTATATTTTATTGTATACAAAAAAATACACGCTAGAATGTATGGAGCAGATTCCCCTATCAATTACTTTTATGCTTTATCTATTCTTTTTGTTTTAGCCTTGGTCTTATTTCTGGTTTTTTTAGGAGTTTATTTTCTTTACAAGAAGGTTATAATTGGAACAGAATAGCTCAGTATTCTATTTTATCATAAAAAAATAAAGGCATCTTCTTTAGCTAATTAACAGGGGATGCTTCTTATGAATCTATGGAATGGGACAAAAAACAATTTGTAGAAGATGTATATGCCTTGGTGCGCTTGGTGCCAGTCGGCAGAGTTACCAGTTATGGTGCTATTGCCAAGGCATTATCACAAGCACGCCAATCACGCATGGTCGGCTATGCCCTCAATCGTTGCCCAGATGATGTGCCAGCCCATAGAGTGGTCAATAGAAATGGTGTATTGACAGGACGGGAGTTTTTTGGTGGCGACAGAATGGCTATGCTACTACGAGCAGAAGGCGTAACGGTCAAAGACAACAAAGTGCAGCAATTCAAGAACTTCTTTTGGGATCCTTTGTTAGAACTATAATAACACTACTTTAATAGTGTTGCTCATTAATAATACTCCAAACAAGTGTACTTTCATACCCCTTATCCAAGGTATACTGAGCCAATTTTTGGCGGCGTTTGTAGGGATTGGATTCCTGCAATAAACGATTTTTCTTTTCCAATACTGCACGCAAGGTTTGTTCATATTCCTGATCTGGAATTTCGCTCTGAATCGCTTTTTTGATACAATAAGCCGATACCTGATTAAATTTTAGTGCTTGGATAATGCGCTTTTTGCCCCATTTTTTGATCCGAAACTTGCCCCCAGCAAAAGCTTGGGCATAACGCAGTTCATTGAGAAAATTATCGGTAATCAATTCGCTGATAATTTCGTCTATAGCATCGCCCCAAATGCCCAAGTCACGCAATTTTTGCCGCACTTCCTTGTGGCATCGCTCTTGGTAAGCACAATAGGCTTGCAATTTGCGTAAAGCTTCGTCGTAGGAGAGGTATTTTTTTTTCATGTTTGTAATAAACAAGCAGTTTTAAAGCACTCAATAATCGGTATTTATCCCAAAGTTACCGTCTTTTTTGTCCTAAACCACTCCAAAAAAGAACATTCTTAACAAAAGTAAGGGAACAAGCCTTTGATTTGCTGTAATATATTTGTATATTTGCGCTAGAATTAACGATACGTAGAGAAGAGGGAACAACAATTGTTCCCTCTTTTTAGTAGCTATTATCAAGCTAAAATTGCAAGAAAAAGATAATTTATAGTTATCTTTTGTAACGATAAATGCTAAATGTATCTACTTGGGCAATAGGCCTATGAGTTAGAATTACAATAGAATGACTTCATTGACGGAGAAATTGACGGAATTACTAGAAGAAAAATTCCAAGAAGAAAACTTTAGTCATTTATTTTTGGTAGAAATCAAACAACTACCCGGTGATGTAATCCAATTGTTTTTGGACAGTGATGAGGCAGTGACTTATGAGCATTGTGTCAAAATTAGCCGCTACTTGGAAGCACAAATCGAAGAAAATAACTGGCTAGGAGAAAAATATACTTTAGATGTTTCTTCTGCAGGAGTGGGAGCACCTTTAATGTTAAAGCGTCAGTATTATAAAAATATTGGCCGAAACGTTACTGTTGAAGTGAATGACGACCACAAACACATCAAAGGAAAACTTGCAGAAGTAACCGATTCGCACATTAAAGTAGTATACGAAGAAAAAGTTCGTATAGAAGGGCGCAAGAAAAAAGAGTTGCGTACCATCGAACGGGAAATTCCGTTTGAAAACATCAAAAAAACGGTAGTTACCGTGTCTTTTAAATAACAGGAATAGGAATATAGACCAGCTTTTTACAAGTAAGAAGTTTATTAGAACCTGTTGTATATTTGGATAAATATAAAATACTATGAAAGCATGAGCATCAATTTAATAGATTCTTTCCAAGAATTTAAGCACATAAAAAGTATTGATCTTCCGACAATGATTCGCGTGCTAGAAGATGTTTTTCGCACGTTAATTCGTAAGAAATATAGCACGGACGAGAATTTTGATATTATCGTGAATGCCGATGAAGGAGATTTAGAGATTTGGAGAAAACGCGAAATTGTACCAGATGGTGAAGTAGAAGACGATCGCTTTCAGATTACAATAACAGAAGCATTAGGAATAGATTCAGACTACGAAGTAGGAGAAGAGTGTTACCAAAGAGTACGCATCCTTGATTTTGGCCGTCGTGCCATCATGGCCGCTCGCCAAACACTTATCTCTAGAATCTTAGAGTTAGAAAAAGATAAGGTTTTCCAGATGTACGTAGATCGTGTAGGCGAAGTAATACGTGGAGAAGTACATCAGATATTGAAAAGAGAGTTGGTTGTTGTAGATGATGAAACAGGTGTAGAACTATTGTTGCCCAAGGGCGAAATGGTGCGTGGCGATTTCTTCCGCAAGGGCGATACCCTCAAAGGTATTATCCGCAAGGTAGATATGCGTAACAGCAATCCTGTTATTATCTTGTCTAGAACGGACAATACCTTTTTGGAAAAATTGCTGGAACAAGAGGTGCCAGAGATCGAAGATGGCTTAATTACAGTCAAGAAGATTGTACGTGTACCCGGTGAACGTGCCAAGGTAGCCGTAGAATCTTATGACGAACGCATTGACCCGGTGGGGGCTTGTGTAGGGATGCGAGGATCTCGTATTCATGGTATCGTTCGCGAATTACGCAATGAAAATATTGATATTATCAATTACACAACCAATGAATCATTGCTCATTCGCCGTGCCTTAACACCGGCCAAGCCTTCTTCTGTTGATTTGGACGTAGACCGTCGCCGTGCAGCCGTTTATTTGCAGCCAGAAGAAATTTCTAAGGCAATTGGCAAAAAAGGAATCAACATCAAGTTGGCCAGTAAATTAACAAATTACACCATTGATGTCTACAGAGAAGGATTTGAAGAATCCGATTATGATGTAGAACTCGATGAGTTTAAAGATGAAATAGAAGAGTGGATCATTGATGAATTAAAATCAATTGGATGTGATACCGCTCGCAGTGTGTTGAAATTGAATGTAGACGAGCTAGTTCGACGCACAGACTTAGAGGCAGAAACCATTGCAGAAGTGGTTGCCATTTTGAATACAGAGTTAGAAGAAGATGTTTCTGAAGAAGAAGAATAATAATTATTGTACTAATAACACTACTTTGTGAAAAATGTAGCTAGTAAATTCCTGTTAATTTGAAAATTAAACGAATTATGAGCTATTTTTATAACCATCATAAAGTACTAAAACAGTAAATATGACGAAATAATCGAATACAAGCGGTTGTTAGGGGCCATTTGCGGAATTTATTTAGCCCAACCAGCCGTGTTCTCGTCCCTTGCAATGGGTATTTCTTTCACTGACGAACATTACATTCTGACGTTATTATTAAAACGCCATTTCACTTCCATACAAAAATAAATAAGTGAAATGTTTGCATAAACAAAGTAGTATAGTTTGCGCTATAACAATGCGTTATCTCGTCAACAGCAGCAAACTATTATTTTAAAGTTACCTAAAAATATAGGATGTCAAAACGTTTAGTTAAAGTAGCTAAAGAATTAAATGTCGGAACAAAAACTATTGTTGAGTTTTTGAACGGGAATGGTTTCTCTGTTAGCAACAAACCCACTGCAAAGATTTCGGACGAGATGTACGATGCCCTCGCTAGAAATTTTCAGAAATCTATAGCCATTCGTGAAAAGGCCGATAAAATTACTATTGGCACACGCAAGACAAAAGAGGAACAACAAAAAGAACAAGAAGCAAAAGAGCAGAAGGAACACGAAAACCGTGAAGCCATAGAACGGGCACTCCAAGAGGCCAAAGAATCGGCTCAGAAGGAAGAAACCCCTCCGACACCTGTTGTAGAAGACAAAACAGCAGAAACAGTAGTAGAGCAACCTCAAGAAGATGCTGCCACTGCTGACGACAACAGCAAAAATATGCTCTCTGGACCTAAGATTTTGGGCAAAATTAACTTGGACGAAGCCAATAGACGTGGAAAAAGAAAACCAAAAAAACACGGCAACAAAAAGTTCAACCAGCCTACGCAAAATCGACAAAAACAACAGAGCCAAGCCAAGAGTGACCCCGCTCCTGTCAATGCAGACACCAAGCCTGTAGAGCAGAAGCCTATTGCCAACTCTAATAATGAGCCAAAACCAGCAGAACAACAACCTGCCGCCGAAAGCAAGCCTGTGACTGTGACGAACGAACCGAAAAAAGAGGTGCAACAACCTGCTCCAAAAAATGAAGTCGTTAAGGAGGATAATCCCCCAACAGAAGAGCCACCCAAAATCAAAACAGCAGATAATGAGCTTGACATCAAGGTAGATGCCCCACAGCTCAAAGGACTCAAGATTTTAGGAAAAATTGATATTTCTTCTTCCAAAAAGCGTAAACGCAAGAAAAAAGATGATGAAAATCAATCCAATGATCGTAGAGAACGTCGCAGAAGACCACGTGTGAAAACAAATCGTGGGAACAATCAAAGCGATAAGAAGAAGGAAGAAAAAGTAAAAGAACAAAGCAATTCTAATTCTAACTCTAATTCTAATTCTAACTCTGGCTCTAACGACAATAAAGACGATCGCAAACGCAACTTCAAGAAACCTGACAAACCTGCTACTAGTACAACTGGTAAAAGAGGTAAGAAAAAAGGTAAGCGTCGCGAAGTCAATGAAAAAGAGATTGGCGATAAGCTCAAAGCAACCATGAACCTTATGGGAGGGCGTGGAAAATCCAAAAAACGCTTTGGTGCTTCTCGTAAAGAACGTGACGAACAACGTGCCGAACGTCTCAAAGAGATAGAAAACGGCAACGAAGAAGCTCCAAAAATCCAAGTAACAGAGTTTATCTCTGTGCAGGAATTGGCAGGCTTGATGAATATTTCTGCTACAGAAATTATCATGGCCTGTATGAATGAGAAACGCATGGTTTCTATCAACCAAAGAATGGATCGCGAGCTCATCGAATTGATGGGAATTGAGTTTGGTTTTGAAATCGAATTCGTTTCGGCCGAAGACCAAATGGAAAAAGATTACCAAATCGAAGATGACGAGCTAGAGGACGACACGCCTCGTTCGCCTATCGTAACGGTAATGGGACACGTAGACCACGGTAAAACTTCGCTCCTAGATAGTATTCGCAAGGCGGATGTAGCTGGTGGCGAGGCAGGGGGAATTACCCAGCACATTGGTGCTTATGAGGTGAGAGTACCCAACCAAGGCAAGATTACTTTCTTAGATACTCCCGGTCACGAAGCCTTTACGGCCATGCGTGCTCGTGGTGCCAAAGTAACCGATGTAGCGGTCATTATTATTTCTGCCGATGACAGCATCATGCCTCAAACCAAGGAGGCCATCAGTCACGCACAAGCCGCAGAAGTGCCGATTATTTTTGCCATCAACAAAATTGATAAAGAAGGAGCCAACCCCGATAAAATCAAGCAAGAATTGGCCTCTATGGATCTCTTGGTTGAAGAATGGGGCGGTAAGTACCAAAGTCAAGATATTTCTGCCAAAAAAGGCATCAACATTGATTTATTACTAGAAAAAATCTTGTTGGAGGCCGAAATGCTAGAACTCCAAGCCAATCCAGAAAAACGTGCCGTAGGAACAGTCCTAGAGGCTTCGTTGGAAAAAGGACGGGGGTATGTTGCCAAAATCTTGGTCAGAAACGGTACACTCCGTGTAGGCGATCCTATGGTAGCTGGCCCTCACTTTGGCCGTGTCAAAGCTATGTTCAATGAGCGTGGCAAGCGTGTGAAAGAAGCCGGCCCCGCCAAGCCTGTACTCGTACTTGGTTTGCAAGGTGCGCCACAAGCAGGGGAAACCATGAATGTATTGGAATCGGAGAAAGAAGCCAAAGACCTAGCTGGCAAACGTGCCAACTTGGTGCGCCAGCAGCAAATCCGTGCTACTCGTCGTGTAACACTCGAAGATTTGACCCATCGTATCAAGATTGGTAACTTCCAAGAGTTGAACTTGATTGTAAAAGGTGACTTTGACGGTTCCGTAGAAGCCTTGTCAGATTCCTTGCTCAAACTCTCTACCGATCAGGTACAAACCAACATTATCTACAAGGCTGTTGGTCCTATTACCGAGTCGGATGTTAACCTTGCTGCTGCTTCTAATGCCATTATTGTTGGGTTCCAAGTGCGCCCCAACCCGATGGCAAGAAAACTAGCCGAGCAAGAGGGCGTAGAAATCAATACTTACTCCATCATCTACGATGCGATTGACGAAATCAAGTCGGCCCTAGAGGGAATGCTAGAACCAAAGCAGGTAGAAGAAGTGGTAGGTATGGTAGAAGTACAACAAGTGTTCAAAATCTCCAAAGTGGGTACGGTCGCTGGTTGTATGGTGCAAGAAGGAAAAGTCAACCGAAACAGCTACATCCGTGTGATTAGAGGCGGTATTGTAGAATATCCTAAGAAAGAAGGCGCTCACGGCGAATTATCGAGCTTGCGCCGATTCAAGGACAATGTACAAGAAGTCAAAAACGGCTTTGAGTGTGGTATCACCCTCAAAAATTACAACGACCTCAAGGAGGGCGACCAACTAGAGGTCTACGAAATCAAAGAAGTAAAACAGACCTTGTAAGCACTACAACCTGTTTTCAAATATATCTTATCAAAAGCTATCCTGACTTGTTGGGATGGCTTTTTTTTGTTTGCCTGCCTGTAGTATAGATCGCTTTGCGAGTCTTGGAGATGATTATCCACTACACAGCACCTACTCCTACAATGAGATATTGAAATTTATGACTACATTTGAAGTTCATCACGACTAATTTGAGTAGGAATAGGATTGAAAAGCTACTTAAAATGGCTAAAATACTCAAGAGCAAGCCACAAATTTTATTAAAAGAGAATGAATGACAAGTATTAATCAAAGAGCAGAATTACAAGCACAAATCTGGAAAATAGCGAACGATGTACGGGGGGCAGTAGATGGATGGGATTTTAAGCAATTTGTCTTGGGTACACTCTTCTATCGCTTTATTAGTGAAAACTTTACCGATTATATCGAAGGGGGAGATGAAAGCGTGCATTATCCTGAATTACCCGATTCGGTGATTACGCCAGCGCTCAAAGAAGATGCTGTTAAGACCAAAGGCTATTTTATTTATCCCAGCCAGTTATTTGTGAACGTGGCTAAGACTGCAAATACCAATCCCAATCTTAATACAGATTTAGCAGCTATTTTTACCGCCATCGAAAGCTCTGCCAATGGCTATTCATCCGAGCAGGACATCAAGGGGTTGTTTGCCGATTTTGATACAACGAGTACTCGCCTTGGGAATACGGTAGAAGATAAAAACAGCCGTTTGGCAGCCGTTATACAAGGTGTAGCCAATCTCAATTTTGGAAATTTTGAAGAGAATGAAATTGACCTTTTTGGGGATGCGTATGAGTTTTTGATTTCCAACTATGCCGCCAATGCGGGCAAATCTGGTGGAGAGTTTTTTACGCCTCAAAATGTGTCCAAACTCATTGCTCAATTGGCGATGCACGGACAAACAACTATCAATAAAATTTATGACCCTGCGGTGGGTTCGGGGTCTTTGTTGCTGCAAGCCAAGGAGGCGTTCAACAAGCATATCATTGAAGATGGTTTCTTTGGGCAAGAAATTAATCATACGACCTACAATTTGGCTCGAATGAATATGTTTCTGAATAATATTAATTACGACAAGTTTCAGATTGTTTTGGGCAATACTCTAATAAAGCCACAATTAGAAGAGAGCAAGGGTTATGATGCGATTGTATCTAATCCGCCCTACTCGGTCAAATGGATTGGCAAAGACGATCCTACGCTCATTAATGACGACCGTTTTGCGCCTGCTGGGGTATTGGCACCCAAATCCAAAGCAGATTTTGCCTTTATACTACACGCCCTGCATTACTTGTCTAGTAAGGGCCGAGCCGCCTTGGTTTGTTTTCCGGGTATTTTTTATAGAGGAGGGGCAGAACAGAAGATTAGAAAATATCTAGTTGATAGCAACTATGTAGAAACGATTATTGCTTTGGCCCCCAATCTATTTTATGGTACTTCTATTGCGGTGACTTTGTTGGTCTTGTCCAAGCACAAGACCGATAACAAAACGCAGTTTATTGATGCCAGTGGCGAAGGTTTCTTCACCAAAGCAACCAATAATAATGTGCTGACCGATGCTCATATTGCGGAGATCATGCGGATTTTTGCCACCAAAGAGGAAGTTGCCCATATTGCCACCTCTATTGACAACCGTACCATTGCCGAAAACGATTATAATCTCTCTGTTTCTAGCTATGTAGAACCCAAAGATACTCGTGAGGTGATTGATATAGAGCAATTGAATAAAGAAATTGCCTCTACTGTTTCCAAAATTACTGCCCTTCGTGCGGATCTTGATAATATTGTAAAGGAAATTGAAGGATGAGCTTTATTGATGAATTACTGGATGGGGCTGTGGTGGAATGGATGGAGTTACATCGAATTTCTATAAAAATTTCTTCTGGTGGTACTCCAAGAACAAGTGTCTCATCATATTATGGTGGTAATATACCTTGGTTACGAACTCAAGAAGTTGGGAGTGGTGATATTTGGGATACTGGTGTTAAAATTACTGAGTCGGGACTCAAAAATTCAAGTGCTAAAATGATTCCTGTAAATTGCGTAATAGTTGCGATGTATGGTGCTACAGTTGGAAAAGTTGGAGTTAATAAAATTCCATTGTCTACAAATCAAGCATGTGCCAATATTCAGCTTAATACAGAAATTACCGATTATCGCTACGTATATCATTTTTTGCTTAGTCAATACGAATATATAAAATCATTAGGCGCTGGTTCTCAAACTAACATAAATGCAAAGATTGTAAAGAACCTTAAAATCCCCATCCCCTGCCCAGAAAATCCAAAAAAATCTCTCAAAATTCAGAAAAAAATAGTTGACATTTTAGATAAATTTACAGAGCTTACAGCAGAGCTTACAGCAGAGCTTACAGCCCGTAAAAAGCAATACAGCTACTATCGGGAGCAGTTGTTGAGTTTTGAGGAGGGAGAAGTGGAATATTTACCTATGGGGGATGAAAGGCTTGGTAAGTTTGTGCGTGGTAAACGATTTGTAAAAACGGATTTAATTTCTGAAGGGGTGCCTACTATTCATTATGGTGAAATGTACACACATTATGGTACTTGGGCTGATAAAACAAAATCATTTGTAAGTAAAGAGTTAGTAGACAAAAAAAAACTCAGACTTGCTGAAAAAGGAGATGTAGTAATTGTAGCTGCAGGTGAAACAATTGAGGATATTGGAAAAGGGACAGCATGGCTAGGTGAAGATGGTGTTGTTATTCATGACGCATGTTTTTATTATAAAAGTTCCTTGAACCCTAAATACGTAGCCTACTTTACTCGGACGAGACAATTTCATGACCAAATTAGAAGGCATGTATCATCAGGTAAAATTTCTGCTATTAATTCAAAAGGTTTAAGTAAAGTATTAATTCCAATTCCATCTGAAAAACAACAACAACACATCGTCAACATTCTAGACAAATTTGACACTTTAACAGCTTCGATTAGCGAAGGCTTGCCCAGAGCAATAGCACTACGCCAGCAGCAGTACGAGTATTATCGGGAGTTATTACTCAGTTTTCCAAAAGAAAAGATAAGAACATAATATGGGCCAATCCCTCCATGAAATAGCGCAATTACTCAAAGAGAGCAATAAGAAAGTGCAATTGATTTATGCCTTTAATGGCACGGGTAAAACACGTTTATCCCGTGCGTTTAGATTATTGGTAGACCCCAAAGAAGAAACAGCTACCTTTCTGGGCTACACCAATTGGAAAGAGCTGTTGCCCAACGATGCGGCTGGGTCACGTGAAGGCTATTTTAACCGTATTCTCAATCTATCGAGTCATAGTAGGTTTTCGGGGGAGGAAGTTGCTGATATTACCGATAATGAAAAACGAGTATTGGCCTATCTTGTAGAACAAATAAAGACTAGCTGTAACTTTAATTAGTTAATACTTAAACCTAGAAAATGGCAATCTATAACACCATAGCAGAATCCAACAACTTCATCATACTTGAACATTATACCAAGTTATCGAAAGTAAACGAACCTGCCGTGCTCTACCAAACCGAAAGAGCCTTGGAACAGGAGTTTATCCGAGATTTAGAAAATCAAGGATATGAATATCTTCCAGAGGTGGTCAATCAAGAAGGGCTATTGGCCAATGCACGAGAACAGCTACAGCAGTTGAATAACATGGTGTTTGCCGATGAGGAATGGACACGTTTTGTAGCCGAGTACTTGGACAAGCCCAATGACAGCATGGTGGATAAGACCAGAAAAATACACGATGATTATATTTATGATTTTGTCTTTGATGACAGCAATTCTCGGTTTAAAAGAAAAAAGATATAAAAAAGCTATTTTTGCAAGAAA
>CAYULH010000061.1:0-30914 GCA_964445645.1 uncultured Aureispira sp.
CGCATTAAAGAAGATTGCTACAGCTAGAAAACAGCAATCTGACTTGTTGCCCAATGATTTCTTAGATTTTCATGCTGGGGAGATATTGTTTTACTTAGAGGATTACACGGAAGCGCTCAAGTATCTAAAACAGCTTACAGGTGACACTACTTCTTACCAAGAAGAAGCTATTTATTTGATTGGTAGAATTGCTTTTGCCAACGATCAATTGCACCGAGCGTACCATGCTATGCGATATACTTCGGAGCTTGGTTTTGAGCCTGCCACTACCTTTTTGCGTGAAGAGTTATATGACTTTTTTAACTTTTTCCTTGTTGATTTTTTTAAGGTAACTGAAGATTTGATTGCGGATAATGCGAACTCTCCATTTGTTCAAAAACATCAAGGAAAAGTTTGGTGTTTCCAAGATATAGAAGGGGATTCGCTCAAAGAGTATTCACCAGAATTGGCTGCAAATCTAAAAAAGGAAATGGCCATTACTACATTAATTATTACCGACAAGGCATTTATTAAACTATCAAAAAGTGCTGTCACACTTTATGCTTACAAAATTACGAACGAGACAGAGAGTGGCATTTCATTTCCTGTTAAAAGCATTCATAAAACGAACCAAAAAGGTGCTGAACTGGAAATTGAGCTAAGGCTTAATGAAGAAGGTTTGTTAGAGTATGAGGACAATTTGAATGAAAACAGTGTTATGATCTTTAAAGAAATTAGTCCTGAAATGCTCTCTGAAGAAGCCGTTAGTTTATTTCAGCAATTTATTCACCAAGAAACATTTGAACAACTCGGTGATGTGGTTAAGCCTGTTGCTCAACATATTTGGAAACAACCTTTGTTGTTGACAAGCTAGTCCATTGAAGTAGACGCTGAGTACTAGAAATAAAAAAATGAGGTATTGCTGGCAATACCTCATTTTTAATATTATAGCTAATGCCTAGGGCATCTACTAGTTTTGGTTTTTGAATTTCTTCAATGCTTCGTTTAGACGAGGCACTACATCAAACAAATCCCCTACAATACCATAATCGGCCGCCTTGAAGAAAGGAGCTTCTGGGTCTTTGTTGATAACCACAATCACTTTGGACTGGTTGACACCTGCCAAGTGCTGGATGGCACCAGAAATACCGACAGCAATGTAAAGGTTTGGACGAATGGCTACTCCTGTTTGACCCACGTGCTCGTGGTGCGGTCTCCAATCAATATCTGCTACAGGGCGAGAACAAGCCGTAGTAGCACCCAATATTTCGGCCATTTCCTCAATAATTCCCCAATTTTCGGGGCCTTTCATACCACGACCAGCCGATACTACGAGTTCTGCTTCGGGCAATGGCACGACACCATCTACAGTAGATTGTTCTTTGACGCGAATGCGGCCTTGAGGTACTTCTACATCCAATGCTTCTACAGCTACAGCACTGCCTGTTTCTTCGGGGCGGAAGGTATTGGGAGCAATCGTTACTACTTTGTTAGCAGTAGTGATTTCGTACATAGCAAAGCCTTTTCCAGAGAAAACACCTTTTTTGACTTGGAAGTTGCTTCCTTCTGGCACACTGATAACAGAAGATACCAAACCAGCCTCTAGGCGCACAGATACACGACCGGCCAATGATTTTCCAGAAGAAGAATGTGCAAATACAACACAATCAGCACCTAATTTTTGGGCAGCATTGGCAACGATAGCCGCATACACTTGTGCATCAAAATCATTAGATGCAGCTACATTGTATACTTTGTCTGCACCGCATTTGCCCAATTTATCACTATCGTCAGCTTGTCCGATAGTCAAAGCAATACACTCTGTACCTAAGGCAGCAGCTGCTTGTTTACCATAAGTTACTGCTTCTAAAGCAGCTTTTTTGATAGAGCCCGTTAGGCTCTCTGCATATACTAATACAGCCATTTCTTAGATTACTTTTGCTTCGTTATGTAATAGGTCTACCAATTCATCCATGTTTTCTGGATCAATCAACTTAACACCTGTTTTTTCTGGTGGGTACTCGTATTTTACAGTTTTTACCCAAGCATCAGCTTCTACAGCAGGCAGTACTTTGATTGGCTTACGTTTAGCCATCATAATACCACGCATGTTGGCAATGCGTTGTTCCGCCATACCCTTAGAGCAGCTCACTACAAATGGAGCATCTACTTCTACTACTTCCTTGCCGCCTTCAATATCGCGTTCTACCGTAGCAGTGCTTCCTTCTACAGTCATGTGGATACCATAAGAAACATAAGGTAAGTCCAATAATTCTGAAACCATTGCACCTACTTCTGAACCATTGTAGTCAATTGTTTCTTTGCCCAAGAAAATCATGTCAAAGTTTTCCTTCTTAGCATAGTCAGCAATCTGACGTGCTACAAAATCAGCACTGGTAGCTTCTGCATCAACACGAACAGCAGTATCTGCACCAATTGCCAACCCTTTGCGAATAACGGTTTCGTTGGCTTTGGGCCCTACGTGGAAAAGTGTTACGGTTCCACCGGCCTGCTCTTTCAATTCTAAAGCGCGTACCAAGGCATACCACTCGTCGTAAGGATTCATGATAAACTGCACTCCACTAGCATCAAATTCTGTGTTATCTCCGTTAAATTTGACCTTAGTAGTTGTATCAGGCGTTTGGCTTACACAAACTAGTAATTTCATATATTTTATAATTTTTTTTTGGTGAGTTTCAATTTATTTTGAAAACTAGAACCAAATATAGAGCAATCTTCTTGTTTTTTATAGAAAATTTGTTTAAAAATGTATTCTTATTAAGAATCATTACAAACAAAAAACACAAGAAGTTAATTATCAAAACTTTAAACAAAAAAATAATCGTCTTCTATTAAAGGATATACCGTACTTTTATTTTTTGGTACAAAGGTTAAATTCTTTATAATTTCTCCAATAGCATTCTTTGTAATGGCAACATTTATCAAGATTAATGTTACTTTTGACCTTATGAACTTGATAACAGAAACAAAGCATTTACTGTTCAAAGAAATTAAGTTAGAATTTCGTCAAAAATATGCCATTAGTGGTGTGCTTTTGTATGTATTGTCTACTGTTTTTGTGGTATACACTACATTGGGGCAAACCATAGGCAATGCAGTGTGGGGAGCACTTTTCTGGATTATTGTGTTGTTTGCCTCGGTGAATGCTATTGCTAAGAGTTTTGTGCAGGAGAGCCCCAAACGACAATTGTATTATTATGCACTAGCCAGCCCAGCGGCCATCATCTTGTCCAAGATGATTTACAATGCCTTGTTGTTGCTGGTTATTTGTGTGCTGGGCTATGGGGCTTTTTCGTTGGTGCTGGGCAATCCGGTGCGCCATACTGGGCTATTTTACCAAATTTTGGGTTTGGGAGCCTTGGGTTTTTCTATTGCCTTTACCTTTGTTTCTGCTATTTCGGCCAAGGCCAACCAGAGCGCAACGCTCATGGCTATTTTGAGTTTTCCGATTATTATTCCTATGCTAATGACCTTGATGCGGTTGACAAAAATTGCCTTGGGTTTGATGACGGATACAGCTTATTATAAAGATATGCTCATTTTGCTTTGCTTGGATGTAATTTTGGCGGCGCTGGCATTTATTTTATTTCCTTATTTGTGGCGCGATTAAAGTTGTTGTTGCCCTTTCTTATTTCTATTCTAATATGTTTACAATCAGAATGATGACGGCTGCTGATAATGCACCTTTGGCAGCATTAATTAGAACCATTTTGATGGAAGTGGGTGCTCCCAAGGTAGGGACTGCTTATGGCGATCCTACACTCGATACACTTTATGAGGTCTATGACCAACCTCAATCTGGCTACTTTGTTATTCTAAATGATAAACAACTCATTGGTGGTGCTGGTATTGCTCCCTTGGAAGGTGGCGAAAGCTCTATCTGTGAATTGCAGAAGATGTACTTGCTCGAAAAATTTAGGGGCAAAGGGCTTGGCGCACAATTGATGGTCAAATGCCTAGATTTTGCCCGCCAACAAGGCTTTGAACAATGCTACCTAGAAACACTGCCCTACATGAAGGATGCCCAAAACTTGTACAAAAAAGCAGGCTTTAAATACCTAGATACACCATTGGGTAGAACGGGGCATTATAGTTGCGATATTTGGATGTTGAAAGATTTGTAGTTTGCGAAACTTGAAACTATTATTTCAAAATAATAAATTTACTTGCTTTTCAGAAATTTATTTATTATCTTAGTAGGATGAAATTAAGACTAAAAAATATTGGTGTTGTTCATTCGGCAGAATTGGAACTCAATGGCTTGACAGTGATTGCTGGCGAGAATGGCATTGGTAAATCTGCTATTGGTAAGGCGCTTTATTGTGCTTTGCAGAGTGGAGTTAACATGGAAAAAAAGATAGAGGAAAGTTTAATGCCTGAATTCATACTAGAGGTTATTAATACTTTAATAAAAAACAATCCAGATGCAGGTACTGCTATCTCTTCTATGTTTGGGACTTTAATCAATGAGCTTAATAATGATAGGTCTAATATTGTTAGTACGTTAACTGAAGCTATTGAACAATTAGATTTGGTAAATAATGAAGAAACTCGAAAACTTATTCAAGCAGCCATTAAAAAACAAGAACCTCAAACAAATATCACACTTGGAGAAGCAAAGCAAAGATTACATAATGATTTAATCCAATCTGTTTTCCAAAACTCTTATAATAATCAACTTATAGATACTAAAACATCTACTTGTTCTATACAGATAGGTGAAGCATTCCAGCAAACTAAAGTTGTTAATAATAAAACTGCTCCTTATGATGTAAAGAATGCTATTTTGAAAAGAGATGTATTATTATTGGAAACGCCAACTACATTATCCTTATTCAGATACATCAAAGAAAACTTAGCATTTAATAACAATCAAAATAAACTCCTACCATATTATATACAAGATTTAGTTAAAAAACTATCTGAGAGCAGCTATACTCCTGACTATGATAAGCCTATTTGCCAAACTATTCAGTCTATTATCAATGGTCGTATTCTCCTAGAAAACGATCAGTTATTCTATCAAGATGAACAAGCCAATAAGCATCCTATACAGAATGTAGCTACGGGTATCAAGAGCTTGGGTATGTTGCAGTTGTTGTTGGCTGGTGGTGCTATTGCCAAAGATACGGTCTTGATTATAGATGAACCCGAAGTGCATTTGCATCCTTCTTGGCAATTGGAATACGCCCAAATTATTGTGGAGTTGGTTAAGGAGGGCATTCTAGTTTTGATTACCTCTCATAGCAGTTATTTAATTCAGGCGCTTGATATTTACACCACCAATGCAGGCATTGCTCAACAGGCCAATTTCTATTTGGGTGAGATGACTCCTAAAGGAAGTGTGTTTGATGAAGTGACGGACAATTTGGAGGCGATTTACAAGGCGTTTGCTGCGCCTAGTTTACAATTGATGCTGGAACGAAGCAGGGGTAAACGAGCAGTGCAGCAGCCACCCAAACAATGGCGACAAACTAAAAGGGTTAGTATGGTGCAGGAAGAGAAAGCGCCTTACAAAAAGAAGAAAAAATAAAGACGCTAGATTGCTTATGTTACAATTGCTCATAGATGGACTGCAAGCAAAAGGACTTTATTTGACCAATAATCTAAACGAGTTGGAGGCATCTTGCTGTGCTTCGTCTACCCTTGTGCTTGATTTTGATGCAGTTAAAGATGCTTACTACCGTCAAATTGGCTTTCGTGGGCCACACTCCAAGTCTTGTGATGTCTTGCTTATTCTTCCCGAAGAAAATCGAATTGTATTTGGTGAAATGAAGCAGATGAATTTGTTGATTGAGCGTTTTATAAGTGTAGAATTGGCATCTAGTACTATAGAACCAGATGCGATTGTAGAGCATGTATCGGATAAAATTAGAAATAAGCAGCGTCCTGACCAGAAAATGATTGATAGTTTGTTGCTGCTGTTGGATATTGCTCGTTATTGTGAGGTAGATGCGGCATTTTTTCCATTTGTCTTTGGAGAAAATTGTGTCATAGAATGTTACTTTGTCATGGGGTTTGACTCCTATGAGCAGTTTTTGTTGTTAGAGAATTTGCTGCACGCCCAAGAAAAATATTATCGTTATCACAAAATAGGTGCTATATCGTTTCTTGATTCAGAAGTGTTTGATTTGATTGTGGAATAAACGACTTACTTCCGACGCAATACCTCCGAACAAACCACAGCCGCCGCACAAGCTACATTCAAGGATTCAACTTCATTGGCCATTGGAATACTAAAATGTGCTGTTGTAAGGTCTTCGGTAGCCTTGGAAACGCCTGCTGATTCATTGCCCAACACAAAAATACTTTTGGGCGCAAAATCTGCCTCATAAATCCTACTGCCTTGCTCCCCCGACAAGGCATAAATGGCAAAACCTTGCTGCTTGGCTTGACGCAATACAGGACTAAGTCGCTCGCACTTGAGCAAACGGCTCTTGAACACCACTCCTGCCGAAGCTTTTATCACAAAAGCATCTAATTTGGCACAGCCTTTTCGGGGCAGAATAATGCCATCCAAGCCCATAGCTGTAGCAGTACGAATAATTAGGCCCACATTGGCGGGGGTGGTAATGCCATCTAAGGCCAAAAAACTGCATTTGGTGGGCAATGCTCCTTGCTGAAAGGTTTTGAGGGCATCGTCCATATAGGGCGTGTGTACATCGGCTGCCACGCCTTGGTCTTGTTTGGGATGCTTGGAGAGCCTAGAAACCTCTGCTGCCTCCAAACGCACTACAGGCACTTGGCGTTCTGCACAAGCATTCAAAATCTGCTTGATAATATCGCCCTTGGCCTTGCGTGCAATAGCTACCTTGGCAATATCCAACTCGGGTTGAGCAAGGAGTTCTAGGACGGGTTTGCGGCCGTATACGGTTAGGAATTGATCTCTGGGATGTTTCATAATAATGCAGGCATGGAAATCGTAAAAAAGCTGTTTTGGTACTAGACCAAAACAGCTTTATAATTATATTGTACTAAATGCTAGTGATTAAGCATCAGCCAATTCTTCTTCTCTAGAAACTTTGCGGAAACCAGATTGCTCACCAATTCCAACATTGTTGGCACCAATGAAACGTGCTCTGTTGAAGTTGTTTAGGTTTTTGTAAGCTACTACTTGGTAAGCAGTAGAACCACCGTGCTTGGCAATAATAGTAGACCATGCCAAGAAGATTTCGTACATACGGAAAGTTTCTTGACCGTATTTTTCTAGTACTTTGTCTTTGTTAGACATCCAGTTGTCGTACCAGTAGTTGATAGTCTTAGAGTAGTGAATACCAATGTTCTCTACAGAGTGGATCTCAAATCCTACTTTCTCCATACGTTGCAAATCCCAGCTAATAGGCATAGAAGCATCTGCACCAGAGAAAATGTACTCGTTCATGAACAATCCCCAAACCAAATCTTCTTGGTTAGGCCCACGGAACAAGCTATCGCGCTCTCTCAAACAAGCAATCTGCATGTAGAAGATTCCGTCGTCTTCGAGCATATCGTAAATTTGCTTCATGAACTTCTTGAAGTTCTTGATACCTACGTGCTCTGCCATTTCAAGACAAGTGATCTTGTCGTATTTTTTCATTGGAATATCACGGTAATCCATCACTTTTACCTGTGCTTTGTCTTCTACACCATACTCAGCAATTTGCTTTTCGGCCCACTCAGCACCAGCAGGAGCGATAGTTACACCAGTAGTTTCAGCACCATAGTATTTGGCCATGTGTGCAATCAATGTACCCCATCCACATCCAATATCTAGTAAGCTTTCGCCTTCTTTCAATTGAATTTTTTGAGCGATGATGTCCATTTTGTTGTCCTGAGCTTGCTCCAATGTTTCGTTTTCATCGGTAAAGTAACAGCTAGTGTAGATCATTCTTTCCCCTAAAAACCAGTTGAACAAGTCATTTTGGTTATCGTAATGACTTCTGATGATGCGTTCATCTTGCTCTTTAGAGTGTAGCACAACTTCAGGAATCATGCGTGTGATAAAAAACTTGTAGTGGTGTCCTACATAGTCGAACGTAAAGATTTCATCCTTGTTCCATAACATCTCAAGCAGGTCTGTATTGATGTCTACTTTACCAGCCATATAATCTTCGATGAAGTGGCCAATAGATACTTTTTGATTGTTGTATCGAGCAGTAAGACTTCTGCTTTTGACTTCAACAAAATCTGAAATTCTCATTCTTTAAAATGATTTTTTAGTGAAAAAAATAATAGAACGTTTAAACATTTACCTCTATGATGTGTTGAACGAATCCTACCCCTACTTGTTATAGCGATAAATATTGTCTACACATTATTTTTTGCTTCCTTTTATAAGTATTCTTGTGAATAAAAAGCTCACAATTAAGTAGTTAAAATTTTAGTTACACTTATAATTCTCCTCTCTTTTCCATCTATGCTCAAACACTTTTATCGGTTTTGCTGGGTCTCTGGTCTAATTTTGCACAAAGTTAGGGCATTAAATCTTATTATTACAACAAACAACAAAATTTATTAATCGCCATTAGACAAAAAAAATTGCGGTATGGCTTTGTCCTTCACGTCTTCTCTGTTAAAAAAAGGTTCTGAATATTTCTCTCAAAGAGGCGTATACCACGGCTTGGTTTGGTTGACCTATGCCTTTGTTTTATTGGCTTTAGATAGCAATCAAGAAGGTTTTTTGCTCACTTTTAGGAATACCATTATTCATGTATTTTTCATGATGGTGATTGTGTATTTTAATTACTGGTATCTTATTCCTCAGTACTTATCGCAGAAACGTTTTTTTACTTATTTGGTCTTGTTATTTCTGACGGCAGCACTCATCATGCCCATCGAAATGGTATGTTTGTATTGGAATATTGCAGGCCATGACAACATAGATGCACAATTGGATTTGTTGACCAAGAAGTCGGGGCATTTTGTGTTTTTATTTCTCACACTAATAGTCAGTACTTTATTAAAAATCACCAAAGAATGGCTTTTTCAACAAGCGATACAAAAGGATTTGGAGAATAAGAATCTGCAATCAGAGTTGAGTTTCTTAAAGTCGCAAATCAACCCTCATTTTTTGTTCAATACCTTAAATAGTTTGTATGCCCTTACGCTCAAAAAATCGGACAAAGCCCCCGAATTGGTGTTGCAATTGTCAGAAATGATGCGCTATATGTTGTACAAAAGCAATGAAAAGGAAGTGCCGCTGGAGCAGGAAATCAGCTATATCAAAAATTATTTGGCCTTGGAACGCACCCGTTATGGCGACAAGGCACGTATTGAATTTGATTATGTGGGCGAGCCAGCCAGCCAATACAAAGTAGCCCCTCTATTGTTTATTACTTTTTTGGAGAATAGTTTTAAGCATGGTTTGAGCCAGAGTATACAGAATGGTTTTGTGGAGTGTTTTATTTATACAGAAAATGGTGTAATTGATTATACCTTGCAAAATAGTAAAACAACGGAGCGGGATGATAATTATTTTCAGGGCGGCATTGGTTTGGTGAACGTTAAACGTCGCCTAGAATTGATTTACCCCAATCGTTATCAGTTAGATATTCATGAAACAGATGATACTTATATTGTCAATTTGAGGATACAGGACGCAACCGTTATTCCAAAACTAAAAAACCAAAAAATTTAGCATTTAGTGCTAAATATTTTTGATTAATAATTATAAAAAATTCCACCGATGAATGTTATCTTAGTAGATGATGAGCCACTAGCACAAGAAGTTGTTGAAACACATATCAGCAAGTTTCCCAACCTAAAGCTATTGGCCAAATGCAATAATGCTGTTGAGGCTTTGCAAGCCCTAAAAGAGCACGATGTAGATTTGATGTTTTTGGATATTCAAATGCCTCAAATTTCGGGCATTGATTTTCTCAAAACCCTGCCCGCTGCCCCCAAAGTTATTCTCACCACGGCCTTTTCGGAATATGCCTTGGATGGTTATGACTTGAATGTGGTTGATTATTTGCTCAAACCTATATCTTTTGACCGTTTTGCCAAAGCAGTAAATAAGGCTATTAGCCAAGATGCACCACAGCCCGAGGCCGTCCCAAGCAGCAAGGAAAATGCAGATTATATCTTTGTAAAGGCGGATAAGAAACTTATTAAAATTCATTTTAATGACATCTTTTATATAGAAGGGCTCAAGGATTATGTTATATTACATACGCCTACTGGTCGTGTGGTGACATTACAAACCATGAAAAGCTTGGAAACCAAACTACCTCAAGATTTATTTATGCGTATTCATCGCTCTTACATTGTCAATTTGAGCAATATTACAGTGATAGAAGGCAATACTGTTCAGATTAATAAAAAAATCATTCCTATTGGCAAAAATTATAAAGAAACACTACTAGATATGGTCAATCAAAACCGTCTGTAAGTTTCTAATATCTCCATAGAACTATCCCCCGCCCCAGTCCTTTTGCTCCTATCAAAGCACCTAGTTCTGTTAAACGATTTAATTTCATAACTTATCATTTCGGTTATTGTCATGGAAAAAAATCAGAAGCTATACTTGTTTCAACTCATCAAATCTCTATCTGTCTCTGAAAAGGGATATGTAAAGAAGTACTGTGCTAAGAATGGAGCCAGCCCTGTTTATCTAAAGCTATTAGATGCTATTGATAATCAGGAGGTTTATGATGAGGACAAATTGAAGCAGAAGTTTAAAAAAGAAAAATTTGTCAAGCAATTTTCTGTTGCCAAAAACTACCTCACCAAGTCTATCATGCGTAGCCTTAGGGCTTATCATTCTGATTCTAGTTATAATATTCAGGTGCATGAGCTGCTGCTAGAAATAGAGATTTTGTACAATAAGCGACTATTGGGGCTGTGTGAGAAGACTCTAAAAAAAGCAAAAAGAATAATCGAAGAAGCCCAACTCTATCACCATGTACCAGAATTGTGTTTTTGGGAATTTAGGCTGTATTTATTAATACCTTTTGATAGTCATACGGATGAATTGATGCGCCAGAATCAAGCTTTTGAAGAACAATCGGCGCAGTATACCGCCCAATTGAGGCAATACCGACATCTTACCTATCATATTTTTAGCAATGCCTTTAAGGAGGGCTATTCTAGGGAGGAAAAGGCTACTAGTATTATTGACCAATACAGTAATAATGCCTTGTTACAAAGCCCTCCTGATAGTAGCAATGCCAAAGCCTTGAGCCGTTATCACAATATATGGAGCAAGTTGTATGAATTGGGCAATGATTTTGAGAACATGTATCATGCTAGTGAGGCATTTGTACGAACTATTCAAGCACATCCCAAAGTTTTTGCAGATTATGTCATGTCTACTGTTGTTCCTGCTCATTACAATTTATTGGCAACTTCTATTATTCTCAACAAGGAGCATGTTTTTTTTGAAAACTTGCCCTACTTGCGTAAAATTCCAACGCTTTATGGGGTCAAAAGTGAAAGTACCAAGCGCTTGATTCATTATTATAGTCTATCGTTAGAATTCCAGTTTTACACCCAAAATGCACATTTTCACAAGGCCAAAGATTTGGTTCCTGCTGTTATTGAGATATTGCAAAAGGATAACTTGGCTGTCTTTGGCTTGCAAATGCTTCATATAGAGCTGTGCTATAGTGTTGCTTATACCTTTTTTGCTCTAGGAGACTATGAAAATTCGGAAACGTGGGTCGACGAAACCTTAAAACATCAAAAAGAGCGTTTGCGGGAGGATATTATGTGCTTGGCGCATATACTGCATGTGGTGAACCATACCGAAATGGGTAATTTTCAGTATCTAGATTATAAACTGCGTTCTACTTATAATTTTATTCTGAGAATGAAAAAAACGCAAAAATTTGAGAAGGCTACGTTGCAGTTCTTAAAAAAAGTAATATCGGCCCGAGATATTGCCGAGCGACAACAATTGGCTAGGGTTTATCTGGAAAAGATACGTGTTTTGGAAGATGACCCCGCCGAACGTATGATGCTCAAAAATTTTGATATTATCAGTTGGCTAGAGAGTAATCTGCAAGACAAAAAGTTTTTGGAGGTGGCGGCCTTGCGGCACCAGACTTCTGATAGCGTATAAGGTATTTTGTAGGTATAAAAGCTTGCTAAAAGCTATAAAATTGGTCGCACAGACAAACGACCGTGCGACCAACTATTCATAACGCTATTGTTGAAGTGCTGTATTTACTTCACAGCAGCAGCATCCACTGGATTTTCCTTATCCATACAGAGAATTTCTACTTCTACACGACGATTCATTGCGCCACCATTTTTGTATTTAATCAAAGGCTGTGAGCCACCATGATGTACCGTAATAATTCTTGAATCATCAATTCCACGGCCTACAATAGTGGTTTTAACCGCCCAAACACGTTTTTTGGACAATTCTAGGTTCTTGAAGGTGCTACCAAAAATATCCGTGTGTCCATGCAATACAATTTTGGCATTGGGGTGATAATTTAAATAATCGACCACCAAATTGATTGTTTTCATAGCCTTTATACGTCCTGCATACTCTGCTTTGTTGTCTTGGAAATAAACATTGCTGAGAATTAGACGCTCATTGCAAGCCATATCATTAATATTCTCTAAGTTTTTGGGCATATAGTTGATAGGCTTTAGAGAATGTTCTAAAGGCTTTTCGATAGGCGAAGTAGAAGGCACTTCTTTTTGCGCCAATTCATTATTTGGTCTAGATGGATCACCCACTTCATTATTGCGATAAAAACGCTCCAAATTTGCGTCCATTTGATCAGGGCTTCCTAGTGTTTTGTTGTCTTTGCTTTTGATTTGTAAATCTTGGCAATTCATGCGTGGTGCTCCATTCTCTTTTTTATCCCCCCCTATCAAATGTGCTGTACGTACTTGGGAAGGCAAACGTTCAAAGTGTAACTCGCACGATAATAAGTCGCCTTTTCCTATCACAAATTGTTTACGGCCACTAGAGGGTAGTGCATCTAATTTGAGTACTTTATTTACTTTGACGTTATAAACATCTGCATTCTTTAAGATGGCATAAGCAGAGGAAGCCTTAGAACCATTCCCTGTTTTTAATTTCCAAGCATCTGTGTGATTGCTTCCATATAAAACCACCTTGTCCTCATCTGCTCCTGCTACATAGTTGATGGATAAAATCATAGAGGTTGCTGTATATTTTACCTCCGAAATCAAAAAGGCTTCTGATAAAGTTCTGTAACGAGGCAAATAGTCACTATAATCACTGCTAAAATAATTAGGCGCTCCTGAGGTAGTGTTTACAGAAAAACAACTGAGTACCCAACATGACAAAAAGGTATAAAAAAATGTATGTGTGCTCATTCTCATTGTTTAGTTTACATTAAAAAGTAGTACTCTATAAAAGAGAAGATAATAATTGTGTATAGATTATTGCTAGGCGTATGTACCTCAATATAGTCATTTTTCTTTACTTTTTCTCAACTATAAATCAATTACAAGCATAAAAATAAGAGAAAGTATAACCTTTTGCTGTGATTATCACCGAACAAGGTGTTTTTGAAGTTTAAGATTTTCATGCAAATTCGCCTCTTTTGTTGCAAAAAACACCAAACAAATTCCAAAATATGCTTTTTCATTCTGTAATGGGCAAAAAAAAATCGCAAAAAGCAATAAATACTTTTTGCGATAGTGGCGGAAGTTGAGGGATTCGAACCCCCGGTAGGCTATTAACCCACGCCAGTTTTCAAGACTGGTGCATTCAACCGCTCTGCCAAACTTCCTAAACAAGTGCAAGCTTTTGCGTTGTTGCGATTGCAAATATAGCGTGTGTTTTTAGAAGAAACAAATTTTCGGCTGTTTTTTTTATTTTTAATCAAATAAATTCCAAACGGTGGCTTCTTGGAGGTATTGCTTAATGGTATAGCCTACCAAATCAAAGTAAGCATCTACTTCATCTACAATCCAGCTATCGGCACTCATAGTCAAGCCATTCTGTTCAATTAAAACTTTGTCAGGATTGAACACCAAGTCAATATTCCAAGGAGCATTTTTTTGTTTGGCCAATTCGTATAATAAAACTTTTAGACGGCCACTATTAGAAACAGGGCTATCAAAATACCACTGCACGGCTGCTACTCCCAATCCACGAAGACTTTTTTCTAACAACTCCAAAGCAGGTAGGGTTTCTTCTACCTTTTTGTACGTGCCATGCACACTTGCAATATCTCGATAACAACCATCTTGCCCGACCAACAAATAGCCGCCCGAAAGAGCCACTTCCATTCCAATCAATACATTGTACCCATCAATCCATACTTTTTTTCCTTTCAAATCACTGGGTCGCACCTGTTTGGCACGTCTAGTAGCAATTTTGGGAGCTGGGCAAGTCATGAGGTGCAGGGCACGCTGCTGGCGTTTGTTGAGCTGGTAACGATTGCCCACAAGTGCTAGAGCCGATTTTTCGCCATAATCCCGCCCTAGCAAATACGACAAATCTTGTGCTGCTTGCTTAAAGATGGGCTTCCATTTGGGAGCAAAATTTTGATCGTCATTGGAGTGTTTGCCTCTGTGTTTCATTGGATGATAGTATAAATTTACTACCAAGATAACAGCATCTTTTGCAAAATATAAAAAGAGGCTGCCAATTGCTTGGCAGCCTCTTGCAATAATCCGAAAGGACAGCATTGCCCTCCTCAATTGTAGGTCTCCTATCTATCTCTACAGAGACTCTTTTACACCATAAAAACCGACACTATTTGCCCCCCAGTCTGTTAGAGCAACATCTATAAAACCTCCGGGGGTGGCATTGTGGATTTGTCCTATGTCTTGGCTAGATGACAACCAAGTGTCGTTGTCTCTTTGAATCAATAGTTGTGCCTCTTCTGCACTATTTTTTATAACAACATGCGTACCTCTGTAGCCTCGTTGACAAGCACTTACATATTGTGCAGTACCCATTCCTGATACAACAACATTCTGTGAAGCATTTGGCCACCCATGATCGCCATTTCTAATAATTTGTATTAGGTTTCCAGCAGCAGAAACAGCATAAATTTTTAAGCTTATTGCATCTCCTATAGCACCACTACTTGTGGGCGTACCTGATACCATGCAACAATCCACATCCACTACGGTTGCATTGACTCCTCCTATTTGACCAAAGAAGTTTTGCCAGCCACCATTGCTATTTCGTCTCGTATGAAACAAGCCCCCATTATCGGTCACTACGCATACATCCAATCTTTTATCGTTATCGCTATCAATAGTAGACGAACACCCTACTCTCTTAACTATTTGATTGGCTTGGGGGCAAAGTTGAACAAATGAATTGGTCCAACTACCATTTTTGAATCGTGTAGCATGCAACAAACGGCCATCGTTTGTTACCGCTAAGAGTTCTAAGTTTTCCTCTGACATTGCACAAGCAACATCTACAAATACATCTGATGAGCCTAGTTTTGTTCCAACATCGCCAAAAAACGATTGATAGCTATTTGTGGTACCTGGCCCTTTACTAGAGAAGGTATGATACAACCGACCGCTCTGCGAAACGGAGCAAATATGTGTTTCACTTCTTAAACCAGTTGCCTCTATTGCTGTCATCAAACCGGGATTGTTACCAGCATTCACTTTGGCGTACACATCTTCTAATGAAGAAGACCAGCTTGTTACATTGCCAGCGTGTACAATGATTCCAGCACCAGCTCTAGTGGAGGGCTTAACTACTTTTTGGGATTCTCTACTTAATCTTGGATCTCTCATGTCTAATTTGTTATTGATCTGTTATTAAAATTAGAAGTTGCCTAATAATTAAAAATCAATCTATTAACAACATTAAACATATCATACATGCTCACGAGTTCTACGGGCAAAGCATGGACTTTGTGTAACTGGTCTAGCTTGTTTGTGAACGATTTTGTGGGTATAATTGCCGTTCATTAGGCCGATTGTGAGTAAATATTGGTAGGTTTAGTTATTGCTATTAAAAATAAACGATTCTTAATCAACTTCACTTGTTTTCTTTCTTGTTGGTGTATGCAAATATGGTGTAAATTATTTCCCCGTAGTAGCTTCTATTTCCCAACAACAACTTTGAACTGCCCAATAGGCATTTTGATTTGCTAAAGCTATTTGCCTTTGTAGCACTAGCACTCCAATCGTACATGCCGCTCTTATCAAACCTACCTTCCCCACAAATAGTAAGCCCTCTAAGTTTGTATTCTCTCAAAATAGTATATCTTTGTTTTGTTGTTACAAAAGGGGTAAAAGTATAAGAGATGGACAATTTTTTTGCTCAAAATAACTATGTCTACCCAAACAAAACTAGTGCTTGCTTGTTGGCTATTAGAGCGCTCAAAAGGCTCGTTTTGTCCCCTTCTAAGAATAATCCTATTGAACGGAAGTTATTAACACTACACAATAAGAATAAAGGTCTATGGAAACACCGATAAAGATTGATTTGGATTTTAATAGAAATGAAGATACCAACAAATTGGAAGTAGCCAAGATGCGCCGTTTCCTCAAAACTATTGGTCTTGGTGGTGGTCAGATGAAAATTGACAAGCTCCACAAAAAGGGCAAAATGACCGCACGAGAGCGAATTGATTATCTCATTGACGAGGATTCCAAATTTTTAGAGATCGGTGCATTTGCTGGGCATGGCATGTATGAGGAGTATGGTGGCTGCCCTGCTGGGGGCGTTGTGGGGGGTATTGGCTACATTCGTGGCCGCCAATGTATGATTATTGCCAATGATGCCACGGTCAAGGCTGGTGCTTGGTTTCCGATTACTGGCAAGAAGAATTTGCGCTTTCAGGAAATTGCGATGGAAAATCGCTTGCCTACCATTTATTTGGTGGATTCGGCTGGTGTGTTTTTGCCAATGCAGGATGAAATTTTTCCTGATAAGGAACATTTTGGGCGCATTTTTCGCAACAATGCCCAAATGTCTAGCCAAGGTATTCCGCAGATTGCAGCTATCATGGGAAGCTGTGTGGCTGGTGGGGCTTATTTGCCCATTATGTCTGATGAAGCACTGATTGTAGAGGGTTCGGGTTCTATTTTCTTGGCGGGGCCTTATTTGGTAAAAGCGGCTATTGGCGAGACGGTGGACAAAGAAACACTAGGCGGTGCGGCTACTCAAAGTGAGATTTCGGGTGTAACGGATTACAAAATGCCCGATGATAAAACTTGCCTAGACACTATCAAGGATTTGGTAGATAAGTTTGGAACATTTGATAAAGCGGGTTTTTCGAGAGTAGAGCCGCAAGCTCCCAAGGAAGATCCGAGCGAACTTTATGGCATTTTCCCTGCCGAGCGTTCCAAGCCTTATAATACCAAGGAAATTCTCAAACGTTTGGTCGATAATTCGGAATATACCGAATATAAGGCTGGTTATGGGCAAACGATTATTTGTGCTTATGCTAGAATTGACGGCTGGGCGGTAGGTATTGTAGCCAACAATCGTCAAGTGGTCAAAAGTGCCAAAGGTGAGGTGCAGTTTGGAGGGGTGATTTACTCAGATTCGGCCGATAAGGCAGCGCGTTTTATTATGAATTGCAACCAAAAGAAAATTCCTTTGGTATTCTTGCACGATGTTACTGGGTTTATGGTGGGCACACGCTCCGAGCATGGGGGAATTATCAAGGATGGTGCTAAGATGGTTGCTGCTGTTTCCAATTCTACGGTGCCTAAGTTTTCTGTTATTATGGGCAACTCTTATGGAGCTGGCAATTATGCCATGTGTGGCAAGGCTTATGACCCACGCCTAATTGTAGCTTGGCCTACTGCCAAAGTAGCTGTAATGGGTGGTTCGCAAGCAGCCAAAGTATTGTTGCAAATCCAAACAGCTTCCCAAAAAGCCAAAGGCGAAGAGGTAACGCCTGAAGATGAAAAGAAATTGTTGGATGAAATTACAGCACGCTACGACAAGCAAACCACGCCTTATTATGCGGCTGCTCGCCTGTGGGTAGATGCCATCATTGATCCATTGGACACTCGTTTTGTTATTTCTCAAGGAATTGAGGCCGCCAATAATGCCCCCGTAGCCAAATTTAATCCGGGGGTTATTCAAACCTAGACTTTCCGCTATTTTTTTTGTATAAAACAAATAATCATTATATAGTGTGCAGAAACAACTTCTTCACACTATATTTTTTATAAGGATTCCTATTTTCTACTGTTACTATTATGAAACAACTCCAGAAGATTTTTCTTAATGACAAAGTAATTTTAGTTTTAATTTCTATCAATGCCCTTATCATTTTCTTACAGGGGTTTCCCATTGATTATTTTAGCTACACCTCTCAAAAGGCTTTTGTAATTATAGATGATATTATTACAATATGTTTTCTTTTGGAAATCATCGTAAAAAGTTTGCATTTTGGTTGGCAGGAATACCTCAAATCCAACTGGAACAAAGCAGATGTGTTTCTGATTATTTGCTCTGCCCCACCATTAGTAGCCAGCTTTTTTACAGACATAGGCACCAGTGATATTGGGTTCTTATTGGTGTTTCGTGTCTTGAGGATTTTTAAATTTTTTCGCCTCATTCAGTTCTTTCCTCAAGTGGAGCATATTTTTCGCTCTATCAAGGAAGCCTTGCGTTCTTCGTCAGTGGTAATGGTTGCCTTCTTTGTGTTTGTATTTATTGCCGCTATTTTTTCTTGTTATCTTTATAGAGATATTGCCCCCCAATACTTTGAAAATCCCATTACCTCTTATTATAGTATGTTCAAGGTATTTACTATTGAGGGTTGGAATACTATTCCCGATGAAATTACCGTGGATATGGGCGTGTGGCAGGCATTTTTTACCAAAGCTTATTTTATTGGGGCCTTGGTTATGGGCGGCTTAATTGGGCTTTCTATTGTTAACTCTATCTTTGTAGATGCTATGGTTAGTGATAATAACGATGACTTGGAAACCAAAGTTCAAACCATGTCTGAAGATATGGAAGCCCTCAACAAAAAGGTAGATCGGCTCTTGGAGTTGCTCGAACAATCCAAACAAAATCCAAAGACCTAATCACTATTTGACTATTCTTATTCTTACTACTATGGCAATCTTACAAGAATCTGAACTTATTCTCAATGCTGATGGCAGCATTTACCACTTGGGCATTCGCCCCGAACACTTGGCCGACACTATTATCCTAGTAGGGGATCCTCAACGGGTAGAAAAAGTGAGCCAATATTTTGATGCGATAGAATTTCAGCAACAACGCCGAGAGTTTGTCACTTGTACAGGTAGAATAGGCCAACAACGTTTTACTTGTTTGGCTACAGGCATTGGAACAGATAACATTGATATTGTTTTGAATGAGTTGGATGCCTTGGTTAATGTAGACCTGACTACTCGCCAAATTAAGGAGCAGCATACTGCCTTGACTTTTGTACGATTGGGTACATCGGGTTCTATTCGAGAAGATTTGCCGGTAGATTCCTTGCTGGTTGCCAATTATGGTATTGGTTTAGAGGGATTGTTGTTGTTTTATGAACAAAATAGAAATGCTGCTACGGAGCAATTAAAACAACAGTTTACAGCCTATTTGGAAGAGCACAATTTTCAATTTCCCATCTCTCCTACTTTTGCCTTTGCCGAGCAAGATTTGGTAGCGCGTTTTCAGGGGGCAGACTGGCGACAAGGTATTTCCATTACTGCCACGGGTTTTTATGCGCCTCAAAATCGAACCATCAGAGCCAAGAGTGTTGTACCTGATTTGTTTGATTGGATGCAAGATTTTGTGTTTGAAAATAGATTACACATTACCAACCTAGAAATGGAAACATCGGCCATCTATGGCATGGCCAATATATTGGGGCATCGTGCCTTGGCCTTGAATGCAATTTTGGCCAATCGTCCTACTGGTCGTTTTTCAAGCAACCCCAAAGGGCTAGAGCAACAGCTTATTCGTCAATTTTTTGAGGTGTATTTGGATTAGAATTTACCAAAAATCAATAATAGGGATTTGACGCTCTACTAAGTGTACTTTCCCTTTGATTTCGCTTTTTACCAAGGGGGTGACTATACGTTCTTGGTAGGCTTCTTGGCGATAATGCAATTGCTCTGTCACCACCACCAACTTGAGGTGTACATTCAAGCCATTGAGAATATTATCGTTCTTCAAATCCAAGGACAAGTGCTGTGCATTATGAATCACAAAACGCCCAAAGGCTGCTGTTACATTGCCCTCTGCCTCTAATTTTTTGCCCTTACTGGATTGGCTCCACAATTTGTATATAATATTATCGCCCTGTGGGGGATTGACCGCTACAGCATAGGCTCCAATGGCCAAACCTGCCAAAAGGTTGCGACTCATAACTTTGGAGGCTGCCGAAGCCAAGAATTTTTTTAGTTCCTTGTTGTAATTTTCCAAGCCCTCTTGCCCTACTCCAATCCAATAAGCCCCTCCCAAAAAACGCTCTTCTAGTTGTTTATTTTGTTGCAAAACAGGCAATTCCACCTTTACAGAAGTTTCATTATCATGCTGTAAACTGGTATGCGAAGCAACCCGCTCTGTACGACTGAGCAGCGTGGTCATTTGCTGGCTCTTTCTGTACAAAATACGTCTATAATGGGTTTGGTAAGTGGTATCATAAATGGTTGTTTGCTCCAAGCGAAATCGTGGACGCAGGGTATCTACTACTGTTTTCCAACGCACATAAGGATTGAAACGGGTGCGACTAGTATGGGCTGGGATTCTACGAATTTTGAGGGCTACACTTTTGGGGCCACCAGAACGAATTTTAAATACATAAATAGCACGCTTAGGCACTGTTAGCGTCTTTTGAGTAGCAGTAGTCAATCGCTCTGCTCGCCAACAAGTTCCGCCCTGATGAATGGCAATTTCTACGTCCTTTAGCACACTGCCTTTGAGCAATTCTACATCAAATAAAATTTGATCACCTGCCTCAAAGGCATAAAAAAACCGCTGTTCTCCATTAATTTTAAATGACTGTTCACTCACCAAAACAGGCTCTATAGGTATGGCTTTAGCCGTTACTATTGCCATCCAACAAACCCATAAACCAATGTATTTCATAACTTAGATTTCTTTAAAAGAAACAATATAATTTGTTCCCTTCTTGCTCAGATCCTTGGTAATCGTACCCTCCAATTGGCGGGTGAGATTATGAATGAGCTTTAGTCCTAGTGATTTGGAATTGCGATAATTTACCGTGTCTGGAAAACCAACACCATCATCTCCGATTTCTAAGATTAAAGAAGGTTTCTTCAATTTCTCTTGGTCTTCTAAGGCTTTATAAATTCTTATAGAAATACGCCCTGCATTGTCATCTGGTATACCATACTTGAGCGAATTGGTCAAGACTTCATTAATCAACAGCCCCAAAGGTATAGCGGTATCAATACCCAATTTGATATTGGCTACATCCAATTCCAACTCAATTTTGTTATCAATACCTTTGATAGAGCTGATAAGAAACTGGCTTAGTTTTTCTAAATAGTCTCTGTAATTTAGTTTGGCTAAATTATCGGACTGGTACAACAATTCATGCACGATTGCCATTGAATTGATTCTGTATTGGCTATCGGCAAATATTTTGCGCTGTTTCTGATCCTTTAGGAAATTGGACTGCAAGCTCAACAAACTGGTAATTACTTGTAGATTGTTCTTGACCCGGTGGTGAATTTCTTTGAGCAATACGGCTTTTTCTTCATTAGAGACTGATAAGCTCTCTACTTCCTTACGTTCGGTCACATCTAGGCAGGCACCAATTATTCTACGGATATTTCCTTGTTCATCACGCAAGAGCATGACATAACTCTCAATATGTTTTATTCGTCCATCAACTATAATTCTATAACTATTTTTGAAATTGGACATAGGTTTATTGCTGTCAATGTTATTTACATAACTGTTGATCATATTATTCTTATCATCGGGGTGCAATACACTCTCTATATAAAAGTTTTTATCTGGCCATTTCTCTTCTTCGGCTTTATTTAAGCCATACAATTCATACATCCGATCATCCCAGTGCAAATCATCTTTGTTGATTTTCCAGTCATAATTGCCCAAATTGGCGGCCTTGATAACTAATTCTAAACGTTCTTGGATCTCCATAGAGGCAACTTCTGCCGCCTTACGCATAGTAATATCTCTGGCACTGCCGTAAATTTTGTATTCTCCCTTTACTTCTTTGTTATCCCCAATTGATAGATTGTCTTCAATCCATACATAATATCCATCACGATGTTTGAAACGATACTCACGGGTAATTTGCTTTTTGGTTATCAGTAATTCTGATCGTTTGGCCGATACCCTAGCAATATCATCGGGGTGTAAATTTTCAAACCAAATATTACTATTGGTCATCAATTCCTCATGGGTATAACCAAATATATCTAGTGAATCCCCATTAATATAAACAATAGGGTTGTCATAAGAGGAGACATCACTAACTTCCATTACAAATACAACTTCATTGATATTTGCCATCAACTCATTGAATTGCAATTCATTATCTACTGCTTTTTTTTCTGCCAACTTTAAGGAGGTTACATCTTGTTCTGTTACTTTTATTAGAACAACCTCTTCTAGTTGGTTGTATTCTACCCGACCCTTGCCCAATATATAGCGTAGTTCACTACCTGCTACAAGAATACGATGTTCGTAGTGGAATATTGTGGTGGGATAACTGGTAGCCGTAATAGCATTGGTCAGATTGTAACGATCGGCTGGATGAATACATTGTTGATAAGCTTTGTACAAATCTTCTTTGGGAGTGCCCTCCAGACCATAAGTCAAGTATTGTTGCTTAGACCAAGTCAATTGATTGGTTGTCATATCCCACTGCCAACTCCCAACTTTGGAAAGACGTTGTGCTTCTTTTAGTTTTTCCTCCCGATCCAGTAAGATGTTTTTATCAATCTCCAATTGCTGCTTGATAAGCTGTAATTCCTTGTTCTGTGTAGCATATTGTTCGTTAATAGTAGTTAGACTAATACGATTACTGTCTTGCTCTATGGCCACGGCAGCCAAATCTGTTACCATTGCAATCAAATCATCAATAGAAAAATTTTTCTCTATTACTTTATCAGAATAGAACGTAAAACTTCCAAGTACATCTACTCCAGAAGAAGAAAAAATAGGGATAGCCCAGCAGGAGCGGATATTGTATTCTTTGGCGATCTTTTTGTAATTGGAGAATTGAGTTGTATCCTGCAAGTCATCAATAATGACACTTTTTTTGCTGTAACTAGCCAAAGTACAAGGAAATTCTTTGGAAGAAATAGGGCTACCGTCTATTTGAGCAATAAAATCCTCAGGCATTTTGGGAGCAGCAGCAAAACTGAGCTGTCCTTTGTTAACTCTAAAAATAGCCACTCTAATATCTTCCAAAAGGCGTTCTGTGCCCTTACACAAAATATCTAAAATATTATTTAAAGGCTGCTGGGTAGCAACCATTTTGAGCACCTGCCGACCAACTTGTACCTTGTAATTGTATTGTTCTTGTAATTCAACAATTTCAGATAATTCACGATTGAGCAAGTTAACTTCTTGCTGTTCAGATACATCACGAATTACTATCAGGGCTTGCTCTTCATTAATTTTGCTGTAACGCAACTCCAAAAAAAGAATATTCTCATCGGCAGTCTTACCCATGAACTCCATTTTCGTAGTTGCTCCTACAGCACTGTTCTGGTGAATCGAATAAAAGGTATCAAAATCGAGCTGACTGTTGAACAACTTTTGGGGATGGAGTTGTAGCAACTCGGCTTTGGTATAACCAAATAAAACACAAGCTTGTTGATTGACATGTATAAAGTTGTCGTTTATAGCAGAAAAGACGAACATACAATCAGGAGACAGCTCAAAAATCTGCTCTACCATTACTTGCTGATTCATTCCGTCTATATTACCTACTCCTATTGTATTGTCACTCATTTTTGCAAATCAATTATTAATATCTCTAATGCTTCTATTGATATGTAATAGCAACTAAATTACATTGTTTAACCCATCTTTATAAAACAAATGGACGTTATTATTCATCTGAATAACTGCTTGTTATTTACGTATTAAAATAAGTTAAAAAAACTACTTTCCCTATTATAGTTCACTCTTTTTAATCCATAAATTTAAATACTCCTGTACCTCCCGAACGGCTACCTGCTTATAGGGTTTGTGCCGTCCAAGCCATTGATGAATGCCTACAACTCCCTGTAACGCATTGGTTAACCAAACTTCCTCTGCCTCTTGAAGTTGTGCCAAATCAACTGTTGTCTCTTTTACCTGATACCCCAATTGGGGAAGCAAGTGCAACAACTGTTGGCGCATTATGCCCGCCACACAACCTTGGTCAAGTGCTGGTGTCAAAACACGTTTTCCTTGTTTGAGAAATACATTGGCTGCAACAGCTTCAGCAAGATAACCTCTATGGTTGAGGAGTAGACAATCATCCCAACCTTTTTCTTGTTTTTCTATACCTGCCAATACATAAGGCAAGGCACTGGTAGTTTTTAAATTGGACAAGGCATCTACAGACAAACGAACTTGCTGTGCAATACCAATAGTAATAGACGACTCATGGTTAGAATAAGTGGCACTTTGAAGTGGGCTGGCTTCAAAGTAATACTCAAAGGTTTGTTTTTGGGGCGTGTAACGCCCTCCCAATGCTCTAAAAAAAGTACTGCGAATCCTGAGATTCGCAGTAGTCTGTTGAGCTATAAACCCCTCAATCATTATCTTAAACTCTTGATAAGTCAATGGCTTCTGTGGGTCTTGCATTTTCAAAAGGCTCAAACCCCTACTCAGTCGCTCAAAATGAGCCAACAAATGCAGGGCACGTCCTTCGCTTACTCTAATTGTCTCAAACAAACCATCTCCATACAGAAAGGAGCGATTAATCATAATTTATCTCGTAAAATCCACATTTGACAACGTCAACGATTGGCCTGAGGCCGTATGCTGAACTTGTAAGTTAGCAATTTTCAACTTTTCAGAAGCATCTACTTCATTCTGTGGCAAGCGATAATTTTGCAAATTTAGAGTACCTGCATATTCTCCATTGGCATCAAAAATCGTAATTTCTAATTTGGCTAATTGATAATCTTGTGTAATAACAACATTATTTTGTTTGTGAACCAAATCAATTTTTCCAGTAGCATTATCCAACTTCACCACAATGTCATCAGACGAAGTTGGCGCAGGACTAGTAGTCTGAGCAACAGATACTTGTGCTACTAAAAATGTCAACATAAGAAAGGCCATTATTAGTTTCATAGTGTTTTTTTTAATTGCTGATGGAATATTCAATTCTTACCCTCTTAGACAAGACAATACTCCATATAGTAATGAAAGATAACAACTTATTGTTGTACTTTTAACTAATTAACACTACTTTTTATTAGATCCAAGTAGCATTTTTTGTTTTTAATTGGTTTCCTTTTTACATCTTTATGCAAAGGATAGTTATAGAATATCAATTCTCATTCCAATTTTCAAATTGGAGTTTAACTTACTGTAAAACAATTTTTTACAAAATAAAAACAAAGCCATTCTATCACAATAACAACAGCCCTTATTGCCTCTATAAACCTTGTCTATTCATACTGCCTACCTAAACAACAAAAGTAAAGCAATCCTAAAAAACCTAATTCTGTTGGTCTTACTTGGCGTAACGTTTTTTGCGTTTGAGCAAATGCGCGCTCCCATCGGTTTTGTTCAATACGCCCTCTGAGTAACGGGGCAATTCGGCAGCATTGGCTTCATCGGTATCAATGTGCATTTCCAATTTGTACTTGGGCGAAACTCGCACCAATACATTGCCAAAAGTCAATGGACGCAAGCCATTACTCACCTCCACATCTACAATATCCTTGTCCTGCACCCCAAATGCCTCGGCATCCTCTGGTGTCATGTGAATGTGTCGCCAAGCACAAATAACACCATCCTGCATATAATAAGAGCCTGCTGGCCCTACCAACTTGATTCCGGGCGTGTTTTCTACCTTGCCCGAAGCACGAACAGGGGCATCCACCCCCAAAAAGAACTCATCGGTACGAGAAATTTCCAATTGATTTTTGGGGCGAGTGGGGCCCAATATACGCACACGCTCCAATTGGTTTTTGGGGCCAACAATCGTCACTTGCTCCTTGCAGGCAAACTGCCCCGGTTGTGAAAGCGGTGCTTTTTCGGTCAATTGATACCCTGCTCCAAACAAGGCTTCTACCGTTTCTTGGGTGAGGTGAATGTGGCGCGCCGAAACCGCAATAGGAATAGTAGGAACCGTATTCACTTTTGTTTTTTCTTCTATAATTCGGACAGCCTCTTGTGCAATAGCATATTGTTCATTGGTACGAACAGCCAACAACTTTACTCTACTGTGGTGCATAGAAAACTCCGCTACAGGTTTTTCATCTGATAAACTTACATCATGGTTGGTATCTTCATTGATAATAGCCCCCAAGAAATCCAACCGTTGGCTGGCTCTGTGGCGTACTACAGGGCTATTTTCGCCAATTCCACCCGTAAATACAATGGCATCCACGCCCCCCATCACAGCCGCATAAGCCCCAATGTATTTACGCAAACGATGAGCAAAGACCTGCAAAGCCAAACGGCTGTCCTCGTCTCCTGCGGTCGATTTTTCGATAATATCCCGCATATCATTGCTCCAATCAGACAGCCCCAACAAACCACTTTTTTTATTCAGCAATTGATCCAGCTCCTTAAAACTCAATTCTTCTTCTCGTGCAATATGCAACAAAATCCCTGGATCCAAATCGCCCGAACGAGTGCCCATCACCAATCCTTCCAAGGGAGTCATCCCCATAGATGTTTCTACACAACGCCCATACTCTACAGCCGCCACACTTGCCCCATTGCCCAAATGACAAGTAATCAAACGCAAGGCTTTGAGATCCATTTGCATATACTCGGCTGTCAATTCGGCTACATACTCATGGCTGGTTCCATGAAAGCCATACCGACGAAGGCCATATTTTTGACGCAAATCCTTGGGCAATGCATATTGCACCGCTCGCTTGGGCATGGTTTGGTGAAAAGAGGTATCAAAAATAGCGACATGTGGCACCTCTGCAAAGATTTCTCTAGCCACTCGAATGCCCAATAAGTTGACAGGATTGTGCAGCGGCGCAAGGCTACTCAGCGCCTCTATGGCCTGCTCTACCCCTTCATCAATTAGCACAGGCGCATCAAATTTGTCTCCACCATGCACCACTCTATGCCCTACCCCACCAATAGGAAAATTGGCGAGCTTTTCCTTCAACAAGGGCAAAGCAAAACGCAAAGCTCCGCCATGTCCTTGGTCGGCACATTCTATGGTTTTGCCATCCATATAGATAACAGGTTTATCAATAATGCGCTCTATAGTCATGGTCAATTGGTTTTTCCCATTCAGACTATTAATAACGGCTGTTTTGACAGAAGAACTGCCACAATTAATCACTAGGATGTTCATATATACTTGATTGTTTTGGTGTTTGATTTTGGTATTTTACATCTTCTATTCAAGAAGCCTCTAATAAAACAACAAAGTTAACAAAAAAAGTTATTTTGCTGTGCTGGTTATTTCTTCTATACCAATAGTAGTACTCCTTCCCCTTTTATGACACCTAGTGATAATACCAAACAACAACTCTTGGCTCTTTTTCGAACAGGCCAAGCAGCCAACATAGCCCTAGCCGAACAACTCGCCCTAGCTACGGAGATAGATCTGCTGGATTTGCTCGCCCCTTATCAGGCACTCCTACAAGCCTCCCCAGCAAGTTTGGAGTTGTACGCCCAGTTGTTTAGCCAACAGGTGTATAATGCTTCTAACCAAACCTTAGAGTACCTTCCTACCATTCTAGGAAAACTACAACAAATCCAAAAGGTTTATTTGGATAATAATAACTTCCAAGCCTTGCCTAGCTGTTTAATCGCCCTGCAACAACTCACACACTTGCAGCTCCAACGCAATAATATTCAACAACTGCCCAATGTTTTTCCCAATTGGCAACAGCTTCAATATTTATACTTGGAGGATAATAAAGTAGAGGAATTGCCCAGTGCCGTGGGCCAATGTACTGCCCTAACAGTACTCAATTTGTCTAGAAATAAGCTCAAAACCCTGCCTCCTTCTGTTAAACAATGGTCTCAGCTTTCCCACCTCTATCTTGCTGCCAACCAATTGCTGTATTTACCCGAAGAAATCGAGCATTGGCAATCCCTAGAATGGCTGGATTTGTCTTATAATAAACTGCCCTACTTGCCCGATGAAATTGGCCATTTGTCCAAACTTCAACACCTAGACCTGACCAACAATCCCATAGAACAACTTCCCGATAGCATCGCTCAACTCCACGCCCTAGAGGAAGTGATTGTTCATAATGTGCCCCTAAATGCCTATGAACAGGATCGACTCGCCGAGCTGCTGCCTCATGCTAAGATTAAGGTTAATTTTGATTATTTGTATTAGGGGGGCTATTGAAATCTATAATGATTATACTATTGTGCCTTTTTCTTTTTTATTTTTTTCGATTCCATTGCTTGGCTGCTCCAAAACTCCTGTTGCAATTATTGACTTAATTAACATATCTATTACTGGAACGGATACACTATTTCCAATTAATTTCATCCACCTCGCTCTTGATTCAGGTAAGATGAAATCTTTGGGGAATCCTTGAATTAAACAAGCTTCTTCTTTGGTTATTTTTCTGTATTGGTTAGCAAAGTAAACTTCTTCTAAAAATTGCTCTTTATATACTTGGTGTGTAGTAGGAACAATATTTTTTAGTGATATGTAATCATTGGTATCACTTGCTACTAAGGTGGGAAAAACATCTGATGAAGGCATAAAAACTCTATTTATACCTTTCAAACCACTGCTTATTTTGGTATTCTTAAATTCATACCGCTCCTCAACACATTTTACAATTTCCTTTTCGATTAAAGATTCAATGGTTTTAGCAATGGATATTCGTTTGATTTTTAACAAACGTTCTTTTTTGAGTTTGTCAATGACTATGAAATTATCAGTTGTTAAATTAAGTAATTCTAACTCTTCATCTGTTAAATCAGAATCATTAAAATCTAAAATTTCATATTTATAATAGACCTTCTTTAAAATTCCTAACTCCATCAAAGAATCTATTTCCTCTTGTGAGATAGTAGCATCTAAGGATTGAAATTGCTTCAAAGACAGAGGATTGCCATCAAGAGGACCGAATTGGCTTTTTCTTCGGTTTTTTAAAAGTAACAAACAAATTTCTTTCTGTCTTGTTGTTGTCTCTTCTATATCCCATGAATGAATGGTAGTATGTCCATTTCTCAAATCATTAAACAAAAAATAATCATTGAACCCATTTTTGCTAGAGAGGCTCATTTGTCTAGCGTGAATAGGATTCCCAAATAAATCCTTTTGAACTGTTTTCTCTTCTTTTCTTTTCTTAATCTTTAATCCTAAAACATCTGCTAAGGTTTGTTTTTTATCAAATGGTTGAGGCAAGGAAAAGTTATCTAAATACTTTTGTTCTCTAAAACCAATAATATAAATTCTGATTCGGTTTTGAGCCACACCATAATCATGAGAATTAATGACAAAGTGCTTGGCATAATAACCAGCCTGTTGTATTCTCTCAAAAATATAGGCTAATGCTTCTTTGTTTCGAGGATCAACTAAGCCCTTTACATTCTCAAAAATAAATGCCTTTGGTTTTGATTGATTAAGTAAATATATGGTGTCGTTCCAAAGCTGCCCCCTGTCATCATCAAACCCCAAATTCTTACCTGCAATAGACCAACTTTGACATGGAACACCTGCCGTTAGAACATCATGCTGTGGCAATTGCTTTATTTTTGTTATGTCTCCAAAATTTGATTCAGGCGCCACTCTATAATTCTCACAATAAACATTTATTGCATCTTTATTAACTTCACTAAAGCCCAAACAAGAGCCACCATTATTGGTCAGTGCCATTTTAAAGCCACCAATTCCTGCAAACAAATCAACGAACGTGAATCCTTTTTTCATAGTATTTTATTGCAAAACTTTTTCATCAAAACCTTCTGGAGGCTCTATTCCCAAAAACTCCCGATATATCCTTTCTCGATATTCTTTTCCTAATAAGTTTATTTCAGTAATAAAGTTTTTGTAAGTTCCCTTGCCCCCAATCAATTCCCAAAATTCGTCACCAATCAAAACAGATTCATCATTCCGCATATCAAACCACCTCATAGGAAAACTCCAATTGTAATCTTCTTTTTTTCCATAAGGATTATAAGCCAAAGCGTAAAAAGCAGCATCAATCTTACTTGGGTTCATGGCTAAAAGCTTGAACATCTTTTCCTTACTGACTTTGGTTTGGTCGCTATTTGGCAGTGGTGCTTTTACCTCAAAAGCATATTTTTTCTTTGTTTTTTTACTTTCAATATAAATATCACAAACTACACTAGTTGGTATCAGTTTTCCTCCTCCTTCCAAAATATATTTCAATTCAACATCCCAGTCAGGTGTTACTCTATCTTTTCCCTTCTTCCGATGTTCCAGTTTATTAAGAACCTCTTGAATCCGTCTCAATCTTTCTGCCCCCACTTCTCCAATAATTGTCTTTCCCATTTCGCAGTGCCCGTGATATTCTTGAGCAACTACATGAGCCAACTTTTCCCAAACTCCACCAAATGGTGTTACAAATCTTCTTTCAAAATGAGAACCTTTGAAAATTTCATCAGGTACCAATGCAGCATATAAAGGTTTCTTTGAGTGATGCTTTTCTTTTATAAAAGGGTCTGTTATTAGAACTTTGTTCATTACTCTATCCATAAGTTCAGTTACCACCCTCCTGATTCCATCATCTACATTTTTCTTGCCCATTTTTTAAATTTTTGTAAACCTTAAATATACAACTTTTTAGTTAGACAGCCTTGTTTTTTGTTTTTTTCGCACTCTAAACAACAAGCAAGTTCGTCTTTGCAATGAAGTTGTTTAAAAATGGAATTGTGTTGAACCGAGGCCATAGCCGAGCTCACG
>CAYULH010000062.1:0-30506 GCA_964445645.1 uncultured Aureispira sp.
AAAAGTGCTGAAACAAGGGGGTGACAGAAAAAATTAGAACTTAACAGCCCTGGGGATAGGGATGTTTTTAGGGGCGTAGTATGGGCGTATGGGCGTAGTATGGGCGTAGGGGCGTATTGCTATACGCCCATACTACGCCCATACACCTCTAACATATATTATTATTCCAATTCATCCAACTCATTGGTTTTTCTTTCTGCTTTGTTGCCCGCCAATCTTGCATTAGTGATGCGCTCCTCGGCCAATTCGATGCGAGCTTCGGCTACTCGGATGCGCTCTTCGGCCAATTTGATTTTGAGGGCTAAGGCGGCAGCGGCTCTAGCTTCGGCCAATTCCTTGGCAGTGGCCTCGGCCAACAAACGTGCTTGGCGTTCTTCTTCTGTTTCTTCTGGCTCTTCTATTTCTACTTCTACCTTGATTTTTTTGCCCTTGGCTTTAGCTTTGGCTATTTCGGCTAGGCGGCGTGCCTCTTCTGCTTTTTCGCGTGCCTCTTTGGCTAGGCGAGCAGCATCTTTGGCTCTGGCTTCTGCCGATAATTCTTTGGATAGAGCATCAGCAACAATCATTTTGGCAATAGCCTCTGCTTCCTCTGCTCTAGCACTGGCTTCCTTGGCCTTGGCCTCTGCTTCCTTGGCCTCTGCTTCGGCCTCTTTGGCTCTGGCCTCGGCTTGCTTGGCTTCGGGCGTACCTTGTGCAGCTAGGGCGGCGGCAGCGGCTTCTTTTGATTTGTTTTCGGCCTCTACCGCAGCGAGTTCAGCTTCTTTGGCAGCAGCAGCCAATTCCTTGGCTCTAGCTTCGGCCTCCTTGGCACGAGCTCTGGCCTCGGCTGCTATTACAGCAGAATACTTGGCGCGTTCGGCAGCACGTTCGGCCTCGGCGGCTGCTTTTTCGGCTTTAGCTTCTGCTCGTTTGGCCTCTGCTTCTGCTCGCATAGCCCAGTCGCCCTCCGAAATATAAATCGTAGCATAATCAGGCCCTAAGCGGCGTATTTTGGCTCTATTGCTTTTGTTATCTCCAATAGGATTGCGGGTCAATTCCAACTGGCGCAAGGCGAACAATGGATGGGGAACATTTTTTTCTTTGTAAAAACAATCGGGCAGTCTTCTCAAATCATTATCCTTTAAGAATAAGTAAGCCAAGCTTTCCAATTCACAAAGCTCGCTAGGCAGCTTGGTGAGTTTGTTGTGGTCTAGGCTGAGAATAATCAGTTGATCGAGCAGGCCGATGGTGCGTGGAATTTTATCAATATTATTATGAGAAAGATAAAGACGCTTGAGGTTTTTGAGATAGTTCAAACTATCGGGCAATTCATCAATCAGGTTATTGTTGGCGGCCAGTGTTTGTAAGTTGGACAAGCCTTCAATACAGGAATCTGGAATACTGGTGAGAATATTTTCTTGCAAAAAGAGTACTTCCAAATTGCGAAGTTTGGATAGGCAGCTTGGAAATTCTTTGAGTTTGTTTTTTTGTAGATAACACTCGGTGAGCATTTTTAACTTGCCAATAGATTGTGGAATACTCGTGAGCTGGTTGTTGTCCAAGTCCAGTACACGGAGGGTGTTGAGCAAGCCAATAGAGGCAGGCACTTCTGTCAGATTGTTGGTAGATAGGTGCAATTCTTCCAATTGATTGAGCAAGCCCATGCTTTCTGGAACAGCACTAATCACATTTTGATTGAGGTATAAGTGTTTGAGGTTGACCAATTGAATAATTGGTTTGGGGACAGCTCGCAAATTATTATCCGCCAAATCAAGGGTGGTTAAGGCGCTACAAGAGCCAATACTGGTAGGCAATTCAGACAAATTGTTGCCACCAGCATGGAGTACTTTGAGTTGGCGCAATTTGCCAATTTTTGAGGGCAGTACATTGATTTCATTTTTATCAATATACAATTCCTGCAAATTCTTGAAATTAACCAACTGATCTGGAATCTCTTGGAGTTTGTTCTCACTCAGAATCAAGAGGCGCAAATCTGTCAGTTTTTCAAAACTAGGCGGCAAGGCTCGAATATCGTTACTATCGGCACGCAAAATTTCCAATCCGCTCCAATTGCCAATTTCGTTGGGCAATGTTTTGATACGATTGCTTTGGATGGTGACCAATTCCAAATCTTTGAGTTTGCCCAAGCCATCATCCAATACTTTAATTTTGTTATGCTCAATTCGCAATTCCTTTAGGTACACCAAGTGCTTTAGTGTTTCAGGAAGCTCCGTGAGTTGGTTGTGACTCAGAATAAGGGTGCGTAGATTGGGCAATCTGTTAAAAATATCGGGTAGGCTTTGGAGATCATTGTACGAAAGATCCAGATACACCAATCGGGTAAGATACTCCAAGCTATCCAATGTATAATAAGTCTTGGTTTGTTCTAACTTTTCTACTTTGGCACGATAAGCAGCTATTTTTTTGTCTCGGGTGCTCGCTCTGCCAGTCCTTCCACTACGTACTTGATTAATCGTATCTTGCAGACTAGCAATTTGTCGATCAATAGTAACAAGGCGTTTGCTCATGCCTCTCAACTTGAGTCGGTAGGTCTTGCTGGGGTCTTCCAAGGCGAGGCGCATGGAGGTGAAGGTGTATTTTTTCTTGAGGGCAACCTCTAATTCTTTGGCCTCCAAAACTTGTGCTTGACTAACAATAGCACAGCTCAAGCAAAACAAGGCAATGAAAAGAATTCTCATGGTGGCAAATGATTTTATCGGTAATTTGGAAATATAAAAGTGCTTATGAAACAATTTTATTTATTGGTTGGTGGTCGTCGAACAAGGGCATTGAATCAACACCCATTTGGAGATAGATATTATTAGACTAGCTCTAAAATATCAAAAAAAAAGTGGTTAGAATAACAATGCCCTGTAATATACTGGTAGAGGGCTAAAATTTTGTATCATTTGATTTTTGATTTAAGAATATTTTAGCAAAATCATTTATAACCCTTAAGGGATTTTTCTGTTAGAGGGGAGTTGTTAGAGCAGAGGAATCCCCCCTTGTTGAATTCCCAAAAAGTAGAAAAAAAATAGTATGTTGCAAATCATTTAACAGCCAGTTGTTCTAGCATAACGCCTATTCAACTACTGTATTCTTAGTGTATTTAATATGAAAAAGATTCTTCCTATAATTTGGATTGCCATTGGTATACTCCTGTTATCCTTCATTGGAATTAAGAACCATCCTAGCAAGGACAATAGGATGGTTATTGTCAAGCATCGCCCTAGTTGGCATATAGAATTTAAATCGCCCATTGGAGATTCCAAAAAAGTAATGGAGGAATTGTCGCCCGAAGAGCAGCAGCAAGAACAATTGTACCGACAGTATGTTAAACGTTCTGAGCCACATACTATTGATAATATTGCACTCCTGTTTTTTCAGGTAGGCATTTATCTAATTGTACTCAATCTTCTAAAGCTCATTTTCTTTCGCCGCAAATACTCCTTCAAGCTGGGGCGTTTTCTCTATCTCAATATTTTGGGAGTGGCAGTAGCGCTAGGGTTGTATCAGGTTTATTGGAGCAAGGCCATGACCTTAGAAATGATTGTAGCTATACAAGTGGTGCTCAATTTATTACTTATTTTTCCACGTTTACGCAAAAATGCCCGTTAGCATTCTTTATTATGAGCCACGATCCAAAACATGCTCCCAACCATTTGATTCATGAAACCAGTCCTTATTTACAACAACATGCCTACAATCCTGTAGAGTGGTATCCTTGGGGCGAAGCGGCACTACAACGTGCTCAAGAAGAGGATAAACCCATTCTGGTAAGCATTGGCTATTCGACCTGCCACTGGTGTCATGTAATGGAACGAGAATCGTTTGAAAATGAGGAGATTGCTGCCTACATGAACCAGCATTTTATCAATATAAAAATAGACAGAGAGGAACGCCCCGACTTGGATGCCATCTATATGGATGCGGTACAATTGATACAAAATGGGCAAGGGGGCTGGCCGCTCAATTGTTTTTTGTTGCCCAACAAACGCCCCTTTTTTGGAGGCACGTATTTTCCGCCCCAACCTGCTTACCAACGGGCTTCATGGCCGCAAGTACTCGAAAATATAGCCACAGCGTATCAAGAACGGCGAGCCGATGTAGAGGAGCAAGCAGCAAGGCTGCTCGCTTACATGACCCGTGCCCAAACACAACTTAGTCCCACAACAGCAGAAGAAGGCAACAGTGAAAAGAAAGCTGTGCTTAAGGATATATTTGAGCAATTGCAGCAAAATTTTGATTTAGAAAATGGGGGTTTTGGGGGCGCGCCCAAGTTTCCGGGTACAATGCCCTTGGAGTATTGTTTGTATTATCACCTAACCACAGGCAATGAAGCCGCTAAGGAACATTTGTTGTTGTCCTTGGACAACATGTGTAGAGGGGGCATTTATGATCATTTGGGCGGTGGTTTTGCCCGTTACACCGTAGATGAACGCTGGCTGGTGCCTCATTTTGAAAAAATGTTGTATGACAATGCCTTATTGGTAAGTTTGCTGGCCGAGAGTTATCAGTTGAGCCGCAAACCGCTTTATCATCTGCATATTGTGGAGACCTTAGACTGGGTACAGCGAGAAATGAAAGCTCCTGAAGGTGGTTTTTATTCGGCCTTGGATGCCGATTCGGAAGGGGTAGAGGGCAAATTTTACGTGTGGTCTAAGGCAGAGGTGGAGCAAGTGCTGGGTGAGAATGCGGAATTGTTTTGCAAGGTTTATGATGTAACAGAAGAGGGAAATTGGGAAGGGCATACGATTCTAAACTTGCCTCAATCCTTAGAAACTGTGGTTGACCAATTGGCGATGGCACCAGACCAAGCAGCAGAGCTAGAGCGTTTTTTGAGAGATTGTAGAGCGCAATTATTAGAAGCTAGAGCCACTAGAATTCGTCCGGGGCTGGATGATAAAATCCTACTAGATTGGAATGCGCTTATGGTCAAGGCTTATGCCAGAGCTTATCGTGCCTTGGGGGTAGAAGCCTACTTGGACGAAGCTGTGGCTGCGCTGGATTGGTTGTTGGAACATTTTAAAGTAGAAGGAAGGGATTGGGCATTGTACCATAGTTATCATAGTGGAACGGCCAAACATGCGGCTTTTTTGGACGATTATGCTTTTTTGATTGCTGCTTTGTTAGAATTGTACCAGTGTACTTCTATTGCCAAATACAAGGAGCTGGCCATTGCTTATACCGATTTTGTCAATCAACAATTTTGGGATTACAAACAGCAATTGTATTATTTTACGGCAGCAGGGCAGGAGGATATTCTCTTTCATAGAAAAGCCATTTATGACGGGGCCACGCCTTCGGGCAATAGTGTGATGGCGCACAATTTGCAGCAATTGGGGCTGTTGGTGCCCAAGGATGAATATAGAGCGCAAGCGGCCCAAATGTTGGCTTTGTTGCAAGATAATATGCAAAAATATCCCTCGTCATTTGGCAAATGGGCAACCGCCCTCTTAGCCAGTAGTTATCCCATGAAAACAGTAGCGGTGTTAGGCAAAGAGGCGGCTCATGCTAAACGGGTTTTGTTGCAACAGCCCTTGCACAATGTGTATCTGGAAGTGGATGAAGCTTCTCAAAAACTAGCAGATGCCGAACAAGCATTGCAGGTTGTTATTTGTGAGAATTTTGCTTGTGGATTGCCTTTGTCAACAGTGAAAGAAGCACTAGACGTTTTAAACAAAGAATAAAAAATGAGAATAGCGGTCAATACGCGTTTTTTGATGGAGGGCAAACTCGAAGGTTTGGGCTGGTTTACCCACGAAACCATCAAACGTTGGGTAGAGTGGCATCCAGAGCATGAATTTATTTTTATTTTTGATCGCCCTTTTTCCGATAAATTTATTTTTGGGGATAATGTTACGGGCGTAGTTGCTTTTCCGCCTGCTCGGCATCCTATTTTATTTTATTGTTGGTACGAATGGAGCATTCCACGCATTTTGCGCCAATACAAAGCCGATGTTTTTGTATCGCCCGATGGTTTTATGTCCTTGAGAACGCCTGTGCCTACACTAATGGTATTGCACGATATAGCTTGGAAACATTTTGAGGGGCATGTCAATTTTAGCACCTTTCATTATTACAATCATTATGTGCCTAAGTTTGTACAAGCAGCAGGGCGTATTGCCACGGTTTCCAACTATTCTAAGCAAGATATGGTAGATAGTTTTGGAGCCAATCCAGACAAAATAGATGTGGTGTACAATGGGAGCCATGAAAATTACCAAGCATTAACAGAGGAAACCATTCAGCAAGTACGTGCCCAATACAGTGAGGGGCAACCTTATTTCTTGTATGTTGGTTCTATTCACCCACGCAAAAATGTGGAGCGATTGCTACACGCCTTTAATCAATTCAAAAAAACAACAAAAGCTCCCTTAAAATTGCTTATTGTAGGACGTAGAATGGGCAAGGGCAGCCCAATTGAAAAATTGCTTCCCACCTTAGAACATGCCAAAGATATTATTTTTTTAGGTTATTTGTCTACAGACGAATTGCCCAAGGTAGTGGGCGGTGCCTATGCCTTGACTTATGTTTCGCTATTTGAGGGCTTTGGAATCCCTTTGTTGGAAGCACTCTATTGTAATGTGCCGAGCATTACTTCCAATACCTCTTCGATGCCCGAAGTAGTGGGGGATGCGGGATTATTGGCCGACCCCACTTCTATGGAGGATATAGCCCAACAAATGCAAAACTTGTGGCAACAGCCCCAGTTGCGTCAAGCATTGATAGAAAAAGGCAAACAGCAACGGCAATTGTTCTCTTGGGAGCAAACTGCTCAAAAATTGTGGCAGAGTTTGGAGATGTTGATAAACAGAAAATAAGGAAGGAGCGAATGATAAGCTAACAGATGACGATAGCACTGTTCTTTGTTTTTTAGAATTTTGAGTTTGATTTTCAAACTATTAGGTTGTTTGTAATAGTTTTGGAATTGATTTTTTTTTGTTGCGAGCGTAAAAAAAACAAACCTTTATTGCAACATTGTTGCAATAAGCGTTGTATATTTGTAATTATCAGTAGGAAAGGTACCTTCCACTTTTAAGTAATTTATTGGATTCTTGGAATCTTTAATTTAGTGAAAATATAATATTATGCGCTCGATTTTATTTCCCGTTACTACATTTCTAGTGGTGTTGTTATTGGCCTTGAGTTCTTGCCAACCCGAAGATCCTATTGTTCCCAATGAGGAAGAAGTAATCACTTCATTGATTTATACGCTTACTCCTGCTGGTGGGGGAACACCTGTTGTCTTTAGTATTTCTGACCCTGATGGAGATGGAGGCAATGCTCCTACCATCACTAATGGAGTATTACAAGCCAACAAAACCTACAATGGTGTAATTACTTTGTTTAATGAAACAGAAAACCCAGCCGAGGCTATACACCCAGAGGTATTGGCTGAGGGTGCAGAGCACCAGTTTTTCTTTGAGAATACCTTGGATAGTATTACCGTTGCTTATGCGGATCAAGATGCTAATGGTCAAGGTATTGGACTACAAACGACCTTTACTACAGGTGCTGCCGAGCAAGGTACTCTACAAGTAATCTTGCGCCATGAGCCTAACAAAACTGCTGCTGGTGTTGCAATTGATAACGCTACTCCTGCTGGTGGCGAAACTGATATAGAAGTAACCTTCAATGTGGACATTCAGTAAATTTTTTTACATCGTATTTTTGTGGAGCTTTAGTATAAGCTCCACAATTGCCTGTACTACCTTCTTAGAAGGGTATGTCATAGAAGCCAATAGTCAACGACCATTGGCTTTTGTGACGATAGTAGTACCTGAAACGGGGCAAGTGGCTCTAAGCGATAGTGCAGGACATTTTGAAGTATTGGTAGCCTGTGAGGGCAAGCAGCAATTGGAGTTTAGTTATGTAGGGTATAAGGTTCAGCTCTTGGCATTGACCTTACCCATAGACACCCTATCAATCGTCCGAATGATACCCTCTACCACTACGCTTAATACAGTAGAGGTAAATGCTTTGCAGGCTCCAGACGAAACGACCTATTTTATGGGCTTAAATGACCAAACAATTGGGGATAGAGCCTCTAGTAATTTAGGCAATTTGCTGAGTACCCTAGCAGGGGTGAGTTCTCTCAAGAATGGCAGTAATATTTCCAAGCCTATTGTACATGGTTTGTATGGCAATCGCTTGACCTTGCTCAATAATGGTATTGCCCAAAGTGGGCAACAGTGGGGCAATGATCACAGCCCTGAAATTGATCCTTTGACGGCCAATTCTATTCAGGTGATACAAGGGCCGAGTAGTTTGCAGTATATGAGTGCGAATTTGGGAACGGTAGTGCTTTTGTCGCCCAAAGCTATTGGAACCGCTAGGGACTGGATATTTCGAGGGCGTTATTTTTTGGAAACGAATGGCTGGACGAATGGCATTCATTTGGCAGCCCAGCACAACAATCGTTGGTTTGCTTGGCGATTGAACACCACCCTCCAGAAAGGGGGCGATTTGCGAACGCCCAATTATTGGTTGACGAATACAGGGCAGCAGGCTGCTAATTTTAGTTTGCAATTGGAACGCCAGTGGTCGCCCAACGTTTTAACCACTTTATATGCCAGCACTTTTAACACAGAATTGGGGGTGTTGAGAGGCAGTCATATTGGAAATCTAACCGACTTGGAGAATGCTTTTGCCCGAGCAGAGCCTTTTTTTACACAGCCTACTTTTAGTTATAATATTCAAGCACCCAAACAATGGGTACAGCACCATTTGGTCAAATTGCAAACAGAGCATCAACTCAACACGCAAAGTAAGTTCGAGTACACGGCTGCTCTGCAATTGAATGATCGTCAGGAGTTTGATGTGCGTAGAGGCAATCGTACCGAAAAGCCAGCGTTGAGTTTGGAGCAGTGGTCGTATTTCTTAGAAGGGCGTTATGAATACCAACACAACCCGAGTACACAATTGGTAGCAGGTATACAGACCAATTATATTGATAATATCAACCAACCAGAAACGGGTGTTTTGCCTTTGATTCCCGATTATACACATTTGCGTGTTGGAGCATTCTTAACCGCCAAAAAACAATGGAAACGTTCTTTGTTTGAAGCAGGCTTGCGCTATGATTTTCACCAGCAACAAGTGGCTGCTATTAGTGGAGATTTGCCCAGACGTATTGTGCGTTATAATGAGGAGTATCATACCATTAATGCTGCCTTGGGTTGGAGTTATGCTATTGCCCCTCAGTTAGATTTGACCCTCAATACTCAATATTCTACTAGAAATCCAGGTATTAATGAGCTGTATAGTGCTGGATTGCACCAAGGGGTAAGTGGTATTGAAGAAGGGGATGTTAATTTGGGGGTGGAACGGTTGGCACAAGGGCGCGTGGGGCTAAAGGGGCGCATTGTAGAAGGGCTGACTGTAGAGGGCTTGGTTTATTATCAGAATTTTGATAATTATATCTATTTACAACCTCAAGAGAATGTGCGTGTAACCATTCGTGGGGTTTTTCCTGTTTTTATTTATGAACAAACGGATGCTCATATTTATGGAGCTGATGCAGGTTTGAATTGGCAAATAAATGCTGCTTGGAGGGTTGGCACTCGATACAGTTATCTAAGAGGCTGGGATTTGACCCAAGATAGAGCCTTGATTAATATGCCGGCTAATAATTTGCAAAGTTATCTTGCCTATGAGATACAGCCCCAATGGAAATTGGGCAAGGGGTATGTGCAGGATTTAGAATTTAGATTGCAGCACCAGTATGTAGCCGAGCAAACGCTATTGGCAGACCTACAGGATTTTTTGCCACCGCCGCCTGCTTATCACTTATTGCAATTATCAACTTCTACAACTATTATAAGCAAAAACCTACAAATGCGTCTGGTCTTGAGAGTCGATAATTTATTAAACACGCCCTACAGAGATTATCTCAATAGGCAACGTTACTTTGCTGATGCACAGGGTATAAATGCTGTATTGACGGCCAGTGTATCCTTAGCTCCTCCTGCCAAGACCCATTAGAATAGCAGCCGATACAGAGGCGGCCCCAAAATTAACAATCCAACTAGTGCTGCCCCCATCGAAGACAGCAACACGGCTGCTGCTGCAATATCTTTGGCCTTGCCAATTAAGGGATCTTGTTCGGGCGATACTTTATCGGCCAAATACTCCACGGCCGAATTTAGGGCCTCCATGGAGAGCACCAAGGCAATACAAAGGAGGATGATGGCCCATTCTATTCTAGAAATTTTCAAATAAAAAGACAAGGGAACTACCAAGCAAGTGGCCAGTGTATGTACTTGGGCATTGGGATGATGTCTAAGCAGATCTTTGATGCCTTTAAAGGCCCATTTGAAGCTGTGCAAGCGTGCTTTGAGGAAGGAGAAAATAGACATGATAATCTGTTGGAAAAGCAAAGAAATTGGTCGCACAAAGGTAGTGTACTATTACAATAGTACCCTACTAATCCTATTTTGTAAAGATGCACTTATTTTATTAAAGAACGCTACTTAAAACTTAGCTGCTGGGCAGCCTTTTTTGCGTTTTTTTTGTTGGCGTTTCCAAAAGCGTTGGCGGCGTTTTTGGTTGATTTTACTGTGTTTGGAGGGAATCTGAGTTTGTACCGAAACCAAAGGTTGGTACTTGGGAGGAGGTGAATACAGACGTTGAGGTGTTTGTTTTTCCTCTGCTATGGCCACTGCTGTAGTGTTGGTAGTTTTTCCGCATTTTTGAGCTTGCACTAGTGCTGTATTACAGAGTAATAATACGATAATCCACAGACAACCAATTCTAAAAAAATAATTCATAAGCAATTTAGTTTAATGGTGATGGGAAATGCTACACAGGGGATAAAAGTAGGTATGACAAAAGTCCTACTGTATATATAAACGCATCCTTAATCAATTATGTCTAGTCTGCTTAATGCAAAAGACGTAAAAAGTTACAAGATTTGGCCCCCAAAAATGATTTTATACCTCGAATTTTGTGTTTTGTCATTTTTTTGTTGATAAAAAAGGTCATTCCAATTACTTGAAATGACCTTCTGAAAATTTATAATAAGTACTTGTTTATTGGACAAGTAATTGGCCTGCGTGAAGCTGTTGCCCATCTCCCTCTAGGCGATAAAAGTAGATGCCAGGGGCAAGTTGTTTGCGTTGAATAATAACTTGCTGTTCTCCTCCCTGATTATTAGCTTGATCCACCAACTGCCCTAGTGCATTAAACACTTGAACCTGAAGTTGCTCATAGTGGTGACTGTCCTGAATATGTAAGGTGGTTGATTGACTGAATGGATTTGGAAAAGCCTTGACAGTTAGTGCATCCCCTTGTTCTACACTGGGCAAATTGATAAACTGAATAAAATTATCTCCAATGGTATGGAAGGTGGTATTGGTAATAATAGGCGGGTTTCTATCAAAATAAATAGCAGCACTGTTGTTGATAACAGTACCTATAGGGTTGTTCACTTGTTGTTTGATTTTAAAATCTACAAAACCCTGAGAACCCAAGGAATCATGTTGAGCAGTGGGCAAATAAATATTATCAAAATGCACTTCTAAAATATGTCCCTCCTTGATTCTCCAAGTATAAGCATGGCTGGCTACAGTAGGCACCACAGTAAAAGGATCTAGATAAGGTGAAAGGGTATCTATAAGTGTTACATGTTGAGCATTGTAAGTACCTGTATTTTGGAATCTAATTCTGTATTTGAGGTCTTCATTGGCTCTGATATAATGGGGGCTTTGATGGCCAATAGGGAAGGCTTGTTTGTCATTGGGGTCATAGCTGCCTACATTGGGTTGGCAATCCAGCCCTATATAGGGCAAGCCTTCATCCAAAGAAAAAATATTGACCATGCCTGTACTGACAGGCGCCGAAGAAATAGTCGTGTCTTGACAACCTTCAACAATTGCTGCCGCACTCAAGCCCCAAGGATAAAAGGGTTCTTGATCTATCTCTACTCTGTAGGTAGCCCCTGTAGCTGCAAGGTGCATCCAAGAAGAACTGGCATTGGCTGCGAGTTGTAGGGGAGCACCTGTGGTTAGTATCAGATTGTCCATAATAATCAATGGGCTTTGGGGGCTAGACATGGCCTGTTGGCCTATATTGTGAATTCGGAAACTAACAGAATCATTTTGGCAGCGTCCTTCTACTTGCAAGAGGGCACCTGTCCAATTACCACAGATGGTATCGGGAAAAATATGAGCTCGCGCACAATGGGTACGTCCACGCAAATTGAAATCACAGGCAGTATCTAAGACACCACTAATACTAAAATTGCCACAAATACCCGGAGGAATACTATCCAAATCAAAGGTATAGGTATAATTGTTCTGACTGAGAATAGGCAAAGTACTGCTCCCAATGACAAATAAGGAATCGAGGGTTACTTCTACACGAGCATTATAAGCAGTTTGATTACCATTGTTACAATAACTAACCTGATAAGTAGAGGTGCGACAATGAATCAATACATTGGCACCTATATTTACCTCTAAGGCAGGGCACCAAGCAGTGGTTTGTATGGGCAAATCTACATTGATGGTACTGGATAAGGTATTCAAGGTAAAGGATTGTACAGTTGGGCATAGTTGGAGTAAGGTAGAAGATGTTTGTACATAAATTTGATACGTTCCTGTATCAACCAACATAGAAAAATAGCCTTGACCATCCACGTGTATGCGTATAGATGTGTTGCCTTTGTTGATATAAATAGGAGCCTGTGGAACAGTAAGTTCTGTAGGATCAGCTAGGCAATTGTTGTTATCATCCATAAAAATACGTCCTGTGAGGCGCGCACAATTGGCTCTAGGAACCAAATTGATTCCAAAGGTTTGCAAGTCAACAGTAGGGCAGGCATTGTCATTGACTCCTAGTGTAAAGCTGCCAATTTGAACAATGGGAATGCTTACTTCTATAGTAAGTTGATTGGGAGCAGCTCCATGATAGCTCTGTAGGTTGGCATTGGGATAGGTTCTAAGTAGGCTAGAGTAAGCTGCATTAAGGGCAAGGGTATCCCCTGCATCCACATCCGAAAATTCTAATTTAAAACTTAAGACTTCACCTGGACAAATATCAAAGGTAGTACTCGTGCCTTGTGTTTGCCAAATGCCATTTACTTGTCTCGAAACCTGATCGAGGGTTAAGCTATTATTATTATTACAATTAACAACAGCAATTTGTATACTGCGTTGTGCTTGTCCAATTAATTGACCATTTCTATACTCTTGTACCAAAACATCAGTGATTGTAACTTGTGCTCCATCTGGTACAAACGACATTTGTCCACTGCTTGGATTGAATTGAAATCCTGCTGCTGTAGTAGTAAGGGGTTGTGTAGCCGAAAAACCAGCATTATAAGGAACGGGCGTGTTGTAATCATCCAATGGATTGACCAAACTGTAAACCAAAGAATCACCGTCCAAATCAATCATGGCATTCGAAATCTCTTGCAAATTGCTATCACAAACAATAAATACAGGCGTATTATTAAAGGTGGGGGAATTATTACAAACAATGTTAGAATCCATAAAGGAAGCATAAATATAGGTGCTGGTAGCAGGGGTGGCCGTTGTAATGGCATTGTTGCGGCAGCAGGTAGACCAACTTGCTTGCCAATTGCAGCCACTGAGCTGTGCTAGATTAACACGACCTTTGTAAATAATTTCTTCGTAGCCTAAGCCTACAGAAGTGCCATTTTGTCCACAAGATCTGGGTATATTAGGGCTGGAACATAGAATGGGCAATTCTACTTCACTTACTTTTAGAACATTAGCAGGGATAGAAATACCAGAACAAGTACCCAAGCCTGAAATTTGGATATTGTATCTATTGGTAATTGTAATACCTCGACAATCACGGTAAAGGCGTAGGGTAAATTCATAGTTATTGTTGCTCAAGCACTCATAGCTAATGTCGGCTGCTGCAATATGGGATGCATGTAAGGTGTTGTAACTGCTTAATAAAAGTACAAAGCAGCTCAGAATAGTGTATAAATAGTTCATTTGAATAAGGTATTGAATGATGTGTGAATAAGAGCAAGAATATCTGACCAATTTATTTCTTGTTGATGTATTCTTGTTTATTAGCACTTTTGGGGTCGTGTAGGTAAAACGTAGATTTAGTATAAAATGTCGCCTTTGTGTCAATAGAAAATTTGCAAATAAAAAAAGTTTCTCCATTGCTGAAGAAACTTTTTGTAAACTATGTGGAGTAAAATGCTTGTTATTGGATCATCAATTGTCCTGTATGTAAGAACGGTGCCTCACCTTCTAGACGATAAAAATAAATGCCTGAATCTAAGTTTTGACCTTGGAATATGATCTCTTGTGCTCCTGATGAATTTGTAGTAATGTCTATTGTCTTTTAACAATTTCCAAGTATACAGGACGACAGTGGTTGGGGGAGCAATTAGAGCATGGGGGAGTAATTGACAAAAAAAAGGCTGCCTCAATTGCTTGAGACAGCCTTCTTTATAATAACAGTGTAATCGTGTGATTACTTGTTACGGTTGATTGTGATAGAGTGCTCTTTTACAGCTCCGTTTTCGTCAGTCAACTGGAACTTGTAAGTACCATCTTGTAGTTCTTTAACGTTCAAGGCGTTGTAGTTGTTACCATCTTCTACTTGAAGAGTGTTGTGACCTACAGTTTCGAAACCTTCTTCGTCAAACATTTTCATGGTCAATTTTTTCTGCTCTTCAGATTTCAAAGAGAATACGAATACATCGTCATTCACTTCGTCTTCTGCGATCATCTCGATGTCGAGAACTTTAGCTACTTTCTCAGCAGCCATTAGAGTAGTGTAAATTGTAGCAACGATTTGTTGATCATCACCTTCGTCCATCATCAATACAACAGCAACCATTTTTTCTTCATTGGCTGGTGCGTTTGCAAAAGCAGAACCCAAGGCTACTACCATTGCTAGAGCTAACATTAAAACTTTCATAGCTAATTAGTTTTTTGTTAAAATTAAAAAAATAAGAATTTTAAAGCAGTATTCTTTATAACTGTTTGTACAATAATTGTTCTTGCTTAAGGCAAATTAATCTTATGATTAACCTTAATAAGAGTAGATTAGTGCTACTCAAATATACATCTTTATTTCAGCAATTCAAGGTTTTTAATCGAAAAAAACACTAACCTCTTGCAATCTAAGGATTTAATTGTAATTCTCACCAAATATAATGTTTCTTTTTGTAAAAATCACTATTACTATCCTGTTTAATTGTGTACTCATGACAACATTAAATATTAAAAGGTTGGAATTTTTCCAAAAAATATTGTCATATATTTTAGCAACAGTACTAAATAATACCATCGTTATATAATATACAAATTTTGGGGCAAAAAGTTTAATAAAATGCTGTTTTTTTGATAGATAGCATAGAAAAATGGCAAAAAAAGCTTTTCAGGACTTTAATATTCCAATCAATTATTTTTGATGCAGTTAAGATATGACTGAAGTTATTGGCTACTTGTTCAAATCTAGCTACCTTTGTAGCCTTTTTAGTAAAAAAAATAAAACTTATGTACGATCAAATACAGCAAACTGTGGCATTTGTTCGCCAGAGAATAGGAAGTTTTCAACCAGAGATTGGTTTGGTTTTGGGTACAGGATTGAGTGGCTTGGCTAAAGGGATTGAGGTGGTGGCTGAATTGCCTTACACTACGTTGCCTCATTTTGCACAGTCTACGGTGGCGAGCCATGCAGGGAAACTTATTTTGGGACACTTGAACGGCGTAGCTGTAGCAGCATTGGCAGGTCGCTTTCATTATTATGAAGGGTATGATATGGCTGCTGTTACGTTTCCTATTCGTGTACTTAAGTTTTTGGGAGTGCAACAAGTGATTATTTCTAATGCAGCAGGTAGTGTACAGGCACATTTGCAAGCAGGAGACTTGGTATTCATCAAGGATCACATTAATCTTCATGCTCAAAATCCATTGCGTGGTGCCAATGATGATCGCTTAGGGTTGCGTTTTCCTGATATGCTAAATGCTTACAACCGTCCTTTGAATAAAAAGGCATTGGAATTGGCTGCTGCCAAAAATATTCGTGCCTTTGAAGGGGTGTATGTAGGCACACAAGGGCCCAATTTGGAAACGCCAGCAGAGTACAATTTTTTTCATCTGATAGGTGGGGATGTGGTTGGTATGTCTACTGTGCCAGAGGTATTGGTGGCCAAGCACATGGATTTGCCAGTCTTGGTAGTATCAGTGGTGTCCAATCGTTGTTATCCTATTGAGGAATTGACTGAAACTACTCTGGAAGAAGTTTTGGCTGTTGTGCAAACTGCTTCTGCCAAATTGGAGGAACTTATTTTGGAGTTATTGCCGTTGATGTTGAAGGGTTAAGAATCAAGGTTTGGTAATCCTTGATAATAGTTGTATTTTTACGCTCTGTATTATTCAATTTCATAGTGTGTTGCATGCAACTACACTATGAAATTGATTCAAATTACATCAAATTATGATAGATAAACTACGCGCACTCAAGGATAAATATCAATTGTTAGAGGAACAATTATCCGATCCTGAGGTAACAGGAGATATGAAGCGCTTTATGAAGATAAGTAAGGAATACAAGGATTTGCAACCCTTTGTGAAGGCACATGATGACTACAAGCAGATGCTCGACAACATAGCAGAATGCCGTGAAATCATCAATGAGGGAGACGATCCTGATTTTGTGGAAATGGCCAAAGATGATCTCAAAGAATTGGAGTCCAAAATTGGCCCTTTTGAGGAAGAACTCAAGATAATGCTCATCCCCAAAGATCCAGAAGATGAAAAAAATGTCACTATCGAAATCCGCTCGGGAGCAGGAGGCGACGAAGCCGCCATCTTTGCAGGGGATATGTTGCGGGTGTATGAGCGGTTTATAGATCGACAAGGCTGGAAACGAGAATACATTGCTACCAATGAAAGCGAATCGGGCGGTTATAGCAAAGTAATTTTAGAGGTGACAGGAGACAATGTTTATGGTACACTTAAGTACGAATCGGGTACCCATCGTGTACAACGCATTCCAAAAACAGAATCACAAGGACGGGTACACACATCGGCTATTACCGTAGCTGTAATGCCTATTTTTGAAATGGAAGATGTAGAAATCAACAAAGCTGACTTATCTTGGGATACCTTTAGAGCGAGTGGAGCAGGAGGGCAGCACGTAAACAAGACTGAATCGGCCGTGCGAGTAACGCACAAACCAACAGGCGTGGTTGTGGAATGTCAAGATGGCCGCTCACAGCTCAAAAACCGTGAAATTGCCTTAACCAAGTTGTATGCACGGTTGTATGAATTGCAACAACAAGAGCACGAAGACAGTATTTCGGCCTTGCGAAACACCTTGATTGTATCAGGAGACCGTTCTTCCAAAATTCGCACCTACAACTACTCTCAAAACAGAGTAACCGATCATCGAATCAACTTTACCAAATACAATTTGGGGGAAGTGATGGATGGACAATTGGACGAATTTATAGAAGCTATCCAAGTGACCTACAACATGGAAAAACTCAAAGCTTCCGAAGAAGTGTAAGCATAGCATTTTTGTAAAACAACCGTTCAACAACAAGCAAATGTCTCTAGGTATCTCCATTCTTAATTTACTATTGAATCCCTTTTGTTTGTTGCTGTTCTTATTTGCAAATTTTGGTTCCAAAAGCTCGTTTTTTACCAAGGTAAGCACCAATGTATATCGGCTAAATGGAAAACCCTATCTCATTTACTGCATGACCTACATAACGGTACTTTTTGTAGGAGCCGTTATTGTTGATTGGGCCACGCCACTAAATGTAGACCTAATGACGGTCTTTTTGCCCAATAGCTACTTTTTTTCCATTCCCGTTTGGTGTATTACAGGTTTAACCCTAATGGTCTATTTTAGTGGAATGGAAGGCAACATTATGGGCTTTATTTTTTTTCCATTACTAATGATAGCCTGTGCAGCCCTCATTGTTAGTAATTTATCACTTGTATTTCAATTGCCCAAGGTAGGAGGTTGGTTTTGGGTTTGGTTGGCTATGGCCTTGATATGGTTCAACTATTGTATTAAAATAGAAACAAAAGGAATTGCTGTATTTTTAATGCTCCTGTTTGCTGTTATCTCAGCAGTAGTTGTCAAAACCAATCTAATTGCTCAATTAGAGACTTCCACTTTTCATATTCCCCTTATAGCCAATGATTACAAAATTGCTTTTTTGCTACATGCCTTTGCTCCCTTGTATTTGTGGTTGTTGTTTCAAAATGAAGAAAGAGAGAAAGAAGAAGAAAAAGGATTGTTAGCTATATTTTTGGCTAGTCTAATCCTACAAATTTTGTTTTGGGGAGCCAACTGGATTGTTTTTCAGTTGTTTGGCGATCATTCGCTGACCTTTGACCTGTTTTTTGGAGGAGGACAACCCTTGTGGTATTATAGCCCTATGGCTGTGGGCTTTTTGTATTTTGTAATAATGGGAATTGATCAAAAAATAAAAAAACAACCCCCAGCACTATTGCAATTTTTCCTTGTTTTGGTAGGATGCGCTACCGTGCTAGAGTGTTATTTTTATATACAATTAGTAGCAGAATATTTTTAAGACTACTTAAGACTACTTCATCACCTTCAAGATACCTTGTTTCTTATTCCCTTGAATATGTAAAATATAGCATCCTCTAGCCAATCGCTGAGTAGGCAATGACCATTGATGCAGCCCTGCATCTAGGGTTTTAGTTGAGGTATACACCACTCGGCCCAAAGCATCCAAAAGTTGCAATTGATAGCTTCCCTTAGGCACTTCTAATTGAACAAACAACTGCTTACCAAAAGGAATAGGACTAGCTTTTAGAGTCAACTGATTGTTGGGGAGCTTGCGAGTGCTAATAGGGGTACTAAGTTGTACCAAAATACTGTCAGATTGACAACCTCTAGTGCCTGTAGCAATCACCCAAATAGTGCCTGCATTAGCACCCGTTTGCAAGATGCCCATAGCATTGACGGTACAGCCCAAATCAGGTTGTCCCACACGCCACACAATAGATTCAGTAGAAACATTGGGCAAATAAGAAGCAAATAATTGATAAGAACTATTGGTCAGGGCAGCCAAGGTGTCAGGATTGGCCAAAATAAGAGTAGCTGCATTGGGCAGCACAACTTGATAACAATCCATGGCTGTAGCCAGTGGTGAAACCTGATAACAAATTTCGGCTACCCCAGCGGAGCAATTGCCAAACAACCCAATAAAATTATTGAGTTGACTAATGGTAGAAATCAACTGTGGCAGAGAGGGGTTATTCCCTCCTGCACCTCCAAACACATCCGTAAACGCAATAACATCACTAATATTCTGAATATCAGCTCCTGAATAGATGCCACGAGCATTGAGCGAGTCACACAAGCCAACAAAAAAAGTACCAGCAGCTGTACAGCAAGTAGTCGTGCCCAAATAGATTCCATTGAGCAAAGAATCGACTACCAACTGCACTTGTGTCAAATTATAAGAAAAAGGAAGCATACAAAGCTCCTGACAAGCTCCAAAACCAAAATCACTTGGAACAATACGACCGTCCAAACTAGAAGTAATAATTGGTGGGCCAAAACCATCGGCTGCCAAAGTATCTTGACGCAACACCAAAAACTCGGTGTTGGGCAGTCCGGTGGGGGGGACCGTATAAACAGGAGCAGGCGTAGTGTCTGTCACTACCACGGTTCCTCTAACATTGGATAACTGTCCAGCAACACTAGCAGGGCAGTTTTGAGCTTGCAGCGCCCAAGTATTCATTATCAGTAAAAAGACCAACAAGGTATATTTGTAAATCATAAATGTTGAAATGGATAAATTGGTGATTAAATGAACTCTATTTTAAAAATAGATGGAATTTAGGATTTTATGGGCATACAGGTAGTGATAATAATATTTTTCAAAGCTGTTAAAGGAACACAAAGACCAGCTCAAGACAAGAATAGCTGTACAAATAGCTGTATCTTTGTACTATGGAATCTAATGTCCAACCCAATATACAATTATCAACTACATGCAGCATCTACTATTCATAGTTATTCTCATAACAATAATAAGCCATTCCTCAAAGGCACAAACACCTCAATATCAAGTAGAGTTTGATACAGGACAAACGGCCATTTCACTGATCCAATTGGATAGCATCAAGGCATTGGTGAAGCGCTCTAGAGCTTTAGGGCTTTCCAAAATTAGAGTGATAGCCTACGCCCATGATGCCAAAAGAGGCGATACCAATGAGCAACTCTCGCGTCGTAGAGCTTATCTAATCCAGCAATGTTTAGAAAGGGAAGGCGTGCCTTTATCTAAGTTGGATATTCGGAATATAGTTTGTGATGCCACTATAGAAGTATGTACGGCTTGTGCCAATCTCTCTCTGGAAAAAGGGGATGGAACACGACCTAGAAACAGCTATACGCAACGCAACAAAGGATTCTTGTACCAACAAACAGCAGAAGAGCAGGAAAGCTTTTGGGTAAATCCTACACAAGATAATTTTATAACAACCAAAGACGGCATTTTAATTTATCTGCCTGCCAATACCTTGGTTACTTCTTACAACAGCCCTGTACAATTGACCTTAAAAGTGCTGACCAACAGTCGGCAAAATTGGTGGAATGGCCTAGCTACAAGCACTGCCGAAACCCAGCTGCAAACACACAAAACCATTCATTTGCAAGCTACCCAAGAAGGGGCTTTGCTCCCTACTTCTTTGCGTTATCCTATTACTATAATAATGCCCAACCAACATCCACAACCGCAACAATGGAAATTGTGGCAACAGCAAGAGCAACAGTGGCAACAGCCCAGACAAAACAGTGTTACCGCTTTGTATTTAGGTGATTATTATAAGAATACCAAAACACCTTGTGCCAACATAGACAGTCGTGCTATCCACATACCCGATTATGGTACTGCTCCTCCCAGACCTGCTTACATCAATCTCAAGGAAGCGACAGTCTTACAAGATGCCGCTATTGCCGCCTTGGACGAACGCCTTGAGCCCTTAGAGGCATTGCGCTACAGCAAAAACGGCAAGAAAGAAATTTGGACACCGCAGCAAAAACAACGGGCGTTCCAATTGAGCAATGAAAAAAGCCTATTGTTGGTGACTCGGGAGAAAATCCGAAGAAAGGCACAAGACAAAAACAAATTGCTCGAAGAAAATTATTATAAAGAACTAGCACAATACAACAAAAAACGCCACGAACTCCAAACCAATTACATCCAAGCCATAGAACAACGGGCACGCAAAGCACGTTTGGAGGGGGTAGCTCCCGAAACCATTATGGAAGAAGATCGTTGCCTAGCCTTGCAACAGTATGAGCAATTGTTGAAGGCCGCCTATACGGATACTATTTATGAACAATTGCAGCAGCAGTTGGCTACAGTAGAGCTTGCAACGGAAGAAGCGGATTTGGGCTACTGGATCAAGAGCGAAGAATTGGGATGGGTTTCGTTGGGCCGCAGCCAAGATAAAACCACAGGCACAGCACGCTTTTTTGCACAAAGTGAGGTTTCTCCTTATAAAATTACGGCCTATTATCACCAGCAAGATGGACAAGTTTTTAGTGGAAGCCCTCAGGAAGATGGCCGCTTGGTTTTTGCAGGCATTGATGCCGCCCAACAAGGCGAAATACTAGCGGTAGTGGAGCAAGATGGAGAATTTTTGCTGGCAGTACAACCCATTGGTAAGAATGGTGTTTCATCGGCAGACAAAACCGTAGGCTTAGAATTTAAGTTTCGCAGCTTAGAAGCAGCCCTTCAAGCCATTGCTCAATAAAAAGAAGGCACTTGGTCGAATAGTTGGAAGCCTTCTGCCCCAAAAAATGTAGTTTAGTACTTTTATTTCAAACCACAGCTATATCAGCCAGTACAAGCGATTAAAGCAGTATGACTCTTGCCGAAAATATAACCATTGCCTTCAATGCCATTCGCGCCAATTTGTTGCGTGCGGTTCTCACCTTGCTGATTATTGCTTTTGGCATCATGGCCTTGGTGGGCATTCTCACCTCTATTGATGCCATCAAAAGTTCGCTCACCAACAACCTAGCGAGCATGGGCACCAATACCTTTAATGTTATCCGAAAAGGAACAGGGATAGGCGGTGGCCGACGTGGGCGCAGGCGCAAAGTGGGCGAAAAAATCACTTTTGAACAAGCCAGCCGTTTCAAAAAACGGTATGATTATCCTGCATTGGTGTCCTTATCAGCTTTGGGTACAGTGAGTGCGGTGGCTAAGTACGATAAAACAGAAACCGACCCGACCACCACGGTTTATGGTGCCGATGAAACCTACTTGCGTGTAGCAGGGTACAAATTATTGGCAGGACGAAATGTAACCGCCTTGGAGGCCGAAGAAGGGCGCAACCTTGTTATTATTGGTTCTGATATTCGGAATCGGTTGTTTCCCAATTGGCCGCCCACCACTATTCTGGGCAAGAGTATTTCTATTAGAAATATAAAATTTACCGTCATAGGCTTATTAGAAGAAAAAGGCTCTAGCGTTTCCTTCAATGGCGACCAATTGGTGATTATTCCACTACAAACCTTACGCAAATATTTTGGCTCACAAACCGATTCCTACAATTTGTCGGTCATGGTGACCGATGCGCTCAATATTGACCCTGCTATGGCTGCTGCCGAAGGCTTGTTTCGCCAAATTAGGCGCACCCCACTAGGCGAAGAATCTGATTTTGAGCTAGAAAAGAGTGATGGTCTTATTTCTCTAATTGTAGATAATACCGCTACCTTGCAATTGGCTGCTATTTTTATTGGATTAATCACTTTGTTGGGGGCAGCCATTGGCCTGATGAACATTATGCTGGTTTCGGTGACAGAACGCACCCGAGAGATAGGCATTACCAAATCCTTGGGGGCTACTAGGCGCACTATTTTAGTGCAATTTTTGGTAGAGGCCATTGTGATTTGTCAAATGGGCGGAATTGTGGGGATTGTTTTGGGGATTTTGGCGGGCAATGGAGTTACCATTATTGTGGGCGGCTCTTTTGTTATTCCTTGGGCTTGGATTGCATTGGGATTTACCCTGTGTTTTATTGTGGGCATCCTTTCGGGGCTATATCCTGCGGTCAAAGCCTCTCGATTAGATCCTATTGAGGCTTTGCGTTATGAGTAATACCAATCCATATTTAGAAGTAGGATAGTAGGTTCAAAGAGATTGGATGTGGGTACAAGGCATTTTTATCAGCCGTAGCAGCGCTACGGCTGATAAAAATAACGCAGTAGACGCGCCAATATCGAAGGACATAATACTAATTTTGAGTATGGATTGGTATAAGCACTAAGCCAATAATTTTTCAATGAGTTTATAATTGTCAGAGCCCAATTGTGTGAGCAAGTCATTGCCTTCAAAACGCTTGGCCTGCTCAATCGCTCTAAAAATATGAGGCAAAAAACGCTCTGGCTGAATGTCGTTTTTCTGATAGCCACCTTCTAGCTGTTTGTTCAAATACTGGTCGATAAAACGCTTTTTCTTGGTCAATTTTTTATTAACAAGCAGCTCTTCTTCTGCAAACAAGGTCACATCAAATAAGTGCAGCAAGAGCCAAAACTCAAAACAAGGATTGGTCAATGCCACAAAGAAATTTTTTTCTAAGCGACACTTTTCCAGCCACTCCTCCAAATTCCAGCGATCCCGGTCAATAATCATCCAAAACTCGTCCTCCATAGTAGTAGGATAATCACGTTTGTAGTTTTTTAGTTGTTGAAATACATATTTGGGTGCGCTTAAGGTTGTTAGACGAGGGCGTTGGAGCGATAAGATTTTGATAATGCCCTCCTTGTGGCGCAATTGTTCCTTGAGAGCGTGATAATATTGTGGTTCGGTTTCATTGCCCTCGTAGGCCAGTATGTACAACTTTTCAGGATTTCTGGTCAAGCGTTTTCTGCGGCCAATACCCCTGTTGGTAGCTCTAAACTTCATGAGGTACAGGTTGATTGTCCGATACATCGGCATGGACTACCTTGGTCAACCTGTAAGGATTGCCAAACTGTGGAATGGCTTGATAGCGTCCGAGTAAGTAATCTTTGCGAATTTTTTTGTCAAAACGAATATTGTATTCTTCTAAGGAATAAATAGAAGAAGCACCTGCTTGGTCTTTTTGGACAAACCAAATTTCATCTTTACGCAACAAATCTTGGGTAAGCAAGTTGGTAGCATGGCTCGCCAAAATCAATTGGCTATTGACACCTACAGAATGTTTCAAGAACAACTCCAACAATTCGTACATCAAATTGGGGTGCAAACTGCGCTCCATTTCATCTACGATAAACACATTATCACCAGCCAACAAATCAATAAGCATAGGAATGAAATCCATGATTCGTTGGGTGCCATCCGATTCCTCGTGCAAATCAAAATAACTCATGCCCCCTGCTGCACCTTCCATTTTGTGTTTGGTCATCAGCTTGCAGACCGTGATTTGGTCGTAGGCATTCTTAGAGAAAAAATAACGAATGTTTTTGATGGGATTATCAATAATAGCCGTAGCCTTATCGGTACTGCGATTGAGCAAGCTGTTTTTTACTTCCTCTTTTATGCGTTCGGGCAACTCTGTTTGGTCCCAATCTATTTCCTCTAGGGCAATGCCATCCACACCCGTATCAAAATAGTCCAAGAATTCTTTGTACAAGCTAATGAGCCGCTCACTTTGTTGAGACTCAAACTGCAAACTAGAGGTTTTGGAGTCTGGAAACCAAATGGTTAAGGTGTTTTGAAACCAATCTATCACGTGCAATAAATCATCAATGGCATTGACATGTTCTTGCACATTTCTATGGCTAATTTCTGTCAAGAACAATTGATTATCGGGCGTACCCATAGCAATAAACGCCAAGAACTGTGCTTGCTTGCTAGTGTTTTTGGCTTTAAGTGGGCCAAGGTCAAAATTCTTGTAATCCCGCTCAAATATTAATTTGCTCTTCTTATTATCAATAGCATACAGCCATTCCCCTTTTATTTCATGTTTATCAAACAAAAAACCATAGGCATAACAACTGCCCTTGTGCTTGATTTCAAATTCCATCAAACTCGGCTTGTCCAAATTCTCCTGAGCGAGTTTGAAGGGCTGAAAATGCAGCACACTATTGGCCGCACTGCCTTTGAGCAACAATTGTTGGCCAAAATGAATGGCCTTGACCAAATTGGATTTGCCCGAGGCATTGGCCCCATACAACACGGCAGTTTTGACCAAATTAACATCCTTCTTGGACGTTTTTTTGATGAGATGATGCGCTTTGTTTCTGCCACCCATTCCAGCAACCATAGAAAAGGTATGCCGCTCCTTAAATGACAGAAAATTCTCGATACTGAATGATATAAGCATAGTTTTAGTCTATTTTTGGTTCAAGTTAGTGAAAAAATCACAAAGTAGGGTAGGTTTTACAACTATAATCTTTGCAAAAAAGTTGCCAGTAGGGTTTATTTTTGGGTTTTGGAACTAAAAAAGTGCTGAAAGCGCTATTTCTTTATGAAAATTTGACGGAGGTTGGTGTGTTAATGGGGCTTTACTATACTGTTCGAATAGCAAATAAAAAGTTAATATTGCTTGAAATAGAGGACTTTATAGCCTTGGAAGGCGCAGCTGGAAAGGATTTTGTAGTAAAAATAAACACCCCATAGCATGACTAAACTAAACCATACGACAACTACTACGTTGTCTATCTTTTGACGCTGCTAAACAAAAGATTGAAACCCTTGTTTTAGCTAAAATTATTTTGCATTAAAACAGTATTATAAGATTTATACGTTGTTGGAACTATTATTTTCATTTTTTATTGAAATTTATGAAACTAATTCTTAAAAAAAACAGCTCATAAGTAAATATAATCTCTATTTTTGCTGTATTTTTGGTGTACCGACATCCCTACCCCTTATTTAACAATACCAACACCTAATTTTTATTATGGACCACCAATCTCCAAAAACAACCTATGTAGATAATGATGAAACGGCAGTCTCCAGAAAGCAAGACCATATTGAACTGGCTTTCCAATCACAAGTAGGTTTAGCGGCTATAGATAATCGTTTTTATTACGAACCTTTATTGGCAGGACATCCAACGGAGCAGGACAAAGCTTCTTTTGAGTTTTTGGGCAAAACAATGCAAGTGCCTTTGTGGGTATCGAGTATGACGGGTGGAACAGAATATGCCAGCAAGATCAACCACAATTTGGCACGAGCAGCCAAGGAGTTTGGTTTTGGAATGGGCTTGGGTTCTTGTCGTGGTTTATTAACGAGTGATGAGTATTTGCCTGATTTTGATGTGCGTGGAGTTATTGGGGAGGATTTGCCCTTGTATGCCAATTTGGGCATTGCTCAATTGGAACAATTGCTAGACGAAAACAAAACGGAATTAATTACGGCACTTTTGGATAAGTTGAGAGCAGATGGCCTAATTATACATGTCAATCCTTTTCAGGAATGGCTGCAACCAGAGGGCGATCGATTCAAATATCCTTCTATTGATACCATAAAACGCATGTTGGACAAATTTCCGGACACGAGTTTTATTGTGAAGGAAGTAGGGCAGGGAATGGGATTGGAGAGTTTAAAAGCCTTGTTGCAATTGCCTTTGGCGGCTGTAGATTTTGCTGCTAATGGAGGAACCAACTTTGCCAAGCTAGAATTACATCGCTCAAGTCCTGAATTTCGTGCAATTTATACTAAATTAGCAAATATAGGACACAGTGCTACCGAAATGGTCGATATGACCAATGAGTTGGTAGAGTTGTTAGGAGAGCGTTGTTTGTGTCAGCAGATTATTGTATCGGGCGGCATTCAAGATTTCTTGGATGGTTATTATTGTATTAATAAATTAAACCTCCCAGCCATATATGGGCAGGCATCTGCGTTTCTAAAACATGCACGAGGTGCTTATGAACCCTTGCAAAAATATGTAGCAGCACAAGTAGAAGGCTTAAAAGTAGCACGCCATTTCTTGACAGTAAAATAACAAGATTACCAGATTAATACTTCGTGGATTAGCTCGCGTTGCTCGTGAGCCAGCAAGTTCGGTTTTTTACTTTACTGATTCCTTTGTACACTGTAAAAAGAAAGTCAGATCGTTTTGCGAGTACAAAAAAGCTAAAAAAACATCTTGTATTTATTTGATTATCAAACTTTTATGGTTTTATTTGCACGACAAACTGATAATCAATTAGATACGATTTCCAACGAAGTAAGGCAGATATAAAAGTATCATTTAAAAGAAGTATGGCTAAGGATAAAGTATCGTATCATCCTACCCAATGCCCTTAATATAATTTTTTTATAATTAACCATTCTTCGTTCCATAACCTCTATAAGTAATGAATTATGAAGAAGCCAACAATAGTATCGGGATTTTCTAAACTATCGAAACGAGGCAAAATTCGTTGGTTGGTAGAAAATTTCTTTACAAATCCTGAAGAAGTTGCAAGAGAATTGAAGAGTTTCTGGTATGGCGATCCACAGAAACAAAAAATATTTGATGACTTTAGCGAGAACACGGTTAGTAACTTTTATTTGCCTTATGGGGTGGTACCCAATTTGCAAATCAATGATAAGTTGTACTGTGTGCCTATGGTGATTGAGGAATCCTCTGTAGTGGCTGCTGCTTCTAGTGCTTCCAAGTACTGGCTCAAGCGAGGTGGAATCAAAGCCGAAATTGTAGCTACCCAAAAAATTGGACAAGTACATTTTGATTGGAAAGGAGATACTGCCGAACTCCAGCGTGTATTCCCTCAATTGAAAGCACGCATCTATGATGATACGGCACACATTACCAACAACATGCGTAGACGTGGTGGTGGAATTCTCGACATTGAGTTGGTGGATATGACCGATTTGGAACCCAATTATTATCAGCTCAAAATGACTTTTGAGACTTGTGATTCAATGGGAGCCAACTTTATCAATTCTACACTGGAGGAAACAGGACGCTCTTTGCGTGCCTTTGTGGGCGACCAAGAAAATTGGCCCGATGAATCCAGAGCAGCAACCGTTATTATGGCTATCTTATCCAATTACACCCCCGAATGTTTGGTGCGTGCATGGGTGGAATGCCCTGTAGAGGATTTGGGTTCTTTTGAGGGGGGAAATATGGATGCGGCTACTTTTGCCTATAAATTTGACAAAGCACTCAAGATTGCACACATTGATGTACACCGTGCTACTACCCACAACAAAGGCATTTTTAATGGAATAGATGCTGTAGCACTAGCCACAGGCAACGATTTTCGTGCTATAGAATCTTGTGGGCATACCTATGCCGCACGAGATGGAAGATACAGAAGCTTGTCAAACGTAGAAATCAAAGATGGTGTCTTTAAGTTTTGGTTGGATATTCCAATGGCGGTAGGAACCGTAGGCGGATTGACCGCCTTGCATCCACTTGCCAAACGCTCCTTGGAAATGTTGGGCAATCCTTCTGCCGAGGAATTGATGATGGTGATTGCGGCGGCTGGTTTGGTACAAAATTTTGCGGCTGTCCGTTCTTTGGTGACTACAGGAATCCAGCAGGGACACATGAAGATGCACTTGGTCAATATTCTCAACCACTTAGAAGCCACCGAAAAAGAGGCATTGGTAGTTTTGTCACATTTCAAGGATAAGCTGGTTTCTTTTACAGCCGTTCGTGACTTTCTACACCTTTTGCGTAGCAATTCGGCTCAAACAATGGGCATGAAATAAAGGAACAACGTGCTTTAATTGTACAAAATAGAAGCACAGGCAAGAATATAGTATCTTGTAAGTAGGAGTTTAGGAAGCACAGGTATACGTTCCCCTTTCTGAAATCCTATTTTTGATTTTTAAATAGTGTTGAATTTTTTTATTTATTATAATTATGGCTAGAGGACCAAGCAAACTAGAACTCCTATTGCAAGATGTGCCACCACCATTACGCAACAAATTCATTTTGGTGACTGGACTTTTTGTGGTGTGGATGTTTTTCTTTGATAACAATAGTGTTATTTCTCAATTCAAATTGCAGAGCACCCGAAACGAATTGGAGGGAAAATTAGAGTACCACAAAAAAGAAATTGAGAAAAGTGAGCAAGACAATAGAGAGTTATTGACCGACGATAAATCAAGAGAAAAATTTGCTAGAGAACATTATTATATGAAGAAAGCAGATGAAGAGCTATTTATTATAGAAGATTAGGCATTAAATATCGCTTGTAGCAAACAACTTCATCGAAAACCAAGTAATTATTTGGCACTCCTTTGCGGAATTTGTAAATTTGGACAACACATGGCTATCATGCCTTACATTCAATTCATAATCAAAAAATAACCAATAAAATGTCTGTACTAGTCAATAAAGATTCTAAAATTATTGTACAGGGCTTCACTGGAAAAGAAGGTACTTTTCATGCCAGCCAAATGATTGAATACGGAACCAATGTGGTTGGAGGCGTTACCCCAGGTAAGGGGGGGCAAACACACTTGGATCGTCCAGTTTTTGGAACAGTAGCCGATGCTGTCGCCGAAACAGGTGCAGACACTACTATCATTTTCGTTCCTCCTCGTTTTGCTGCCGACGCTGTTTTGGAGGCTGCGGATGCTGGTATCAAAGTAATTATTTGCATTACAGAGGGTATTCCTGTTCAGGATATGGTAAAAGTAAAAGCATTTGTAGAGGACAAAGATGTGCGCCTGATTGGCCCTAACTGCCCCGGTGTAATTACAGCAGACGAAGCCAAGGTAGGAATTATGCCCGGTTTTATTTTTAAGAAAGGAAAAATTGGTATTGTTTCTAAGTCAGGCACCTTGACTTATGAAGCCGCTGACCAAATTGTAAAAGCAGGTCTTGGTGTAACTACAGCTATTGGTATTGGTGGTGACCCAATTATTGGTACTACTACCAAAGAAGCTGTAGAGCTATTGATGGCTGATCCAGAAACTGAGGGTATTGTAATGATCGGAGAGATTGGAGGTAATTTGGAGGCACAAGCTGCTAGATGGGTAAAAGAAAACGGCAATCAAAAACCTGTAGTTGGTTTTATTGCTGGCGAAACTGCTCCTGCTGGTCGTACTATGGGACATGCTGGAGCTATTGTTGGAGGTGCAGACGACACTGCTGCTGCCAAAAAACGCATCCTTAGAGAATGTGGTATTCATGTTGTAGATTCTCCTGCAGATATTGGTGCTACCATGATTAAGGCTTTAGAAAGTGTCCAAGCTTAGAATACTATCATAGCTGATATAATCAACTGCTGCTTCTAGAAATAGAGGTGGCAGTTTTTTTATGCACTAGCATAACCCTTTTTAATTAAATAATTTTTATTATATTAATGCTTGATAGTGTAAAATAGTAATTGACTGCAAATACGCTTTATTATGTATAGAACTTTACTGCTTTTCTTTATTGCGATACCCTGCTTTTTATTTTCTCAGTGGCAGGTAAGAAAGAACTACTGCCCAATCATTGAAACAAGAGCAATTTCTGCCACCCCTATACCTATTCTATTATCTTTTGATTTGCTCCATTTTGATGCTCAATATCAGCAATTCTCGGTTTAATAAAAAAATATATATCATTCCAAAAGCGGAATAT
>CAYULH010000063.1:0-30338 GCA_964445645.1 uncultured Aureispira sp.
AATCAGTAAGCTAAAAAAGTATCTTGTATCTATTTGATTATCAGCTTTTTATGATTTTGATTCATTTTCTATAATAAACTGATAATCAAATATATACGATTTCCAACGAAGTAAGGTAGAGTGTAAGTTTAAATGTATTGTGACAGAGCTGATTGTATATTTTTGAATAGTCTCTTTACACATTATACCAACACCTTTTTAACAAGGACAGTACACAGCCATTTGTAATCTGCAAAATACGATTTTTTAAAGAATAGAAAAAATCCTGCAATATATATTGTAATATATTTTATACGTAGACAAAATAAAATAACTGTAATTTTACTGCCGAGCTATCAATCCAAACCATGACTTACTTTTTTAGACGACATCAATTAATGTTGTAAAAAACAAGACCATTGTTACGGTTAAACCGACAACTTAGTTATATTAGGTCTTAACCAATGAAAACCAATTATGCAACAGAATACAGATTATGATTGTTGCATAATTGGGTGAAGCTTATCGCAAAATTAGTGGATAACATGAAAGCTGTCATACCAGTAGCAGGTGTTGGGACCCGACTAAGGCCTCATACATATACACAGCCCAAGCCCTTGATTCCAGTGGCGGGCAAGCCTATTATTGCCTCCATAATCGACCAGTTAGTTAATGAGTTAGCTATCAAAGAGTTTATTTTGATTATTGGCTACATGGGCGACAAAATCAAAGATTATATAGAGAATCGCTATCCAGACTTGGACATCCAGTTTGTACACCAAGAGGTGCGTGAAGGGCTAGGCCATGCTATTTACAAAGGTATTGATGCGTTTGCAGATACCAAAGAGTTGCTTATTGTATTGGGCGATACGATTGTAGAAGGCAATCTAAAACTCTTGTTGCAACAACCCAATTCTTGTTTGGGCATAAAAAAAGTAGATGACCCACGCGATTTTGGCGTGGTAGAGCTGGGCGAGAATGGCATTATTAGCCGTGTTGTAGAAAAACCTCGAATTCCTAAATCCAACATGGCTCTAGTAGGGCTGTACAAGATTTCGGATGTTCCTCAATTGATAAAAGGACTAGAGTACATTATTGATAATAATATTCAAACCATAGACGAATATCAATTGAGCGATGCCTTGATGTATATGGTAGAACAAGGGGTAGCTTTTACCACTTTTGAAGTCGATAATTGGTATGACTGTGGCAAAAAAGAAATCTTGCTCCATACCAATGCCATGTTGCTCAAACGCCGAGGCAATGCTACACAAGAACATCCTAGTTATGAAAATAGTATCATTGTGCCGCCTGTAAGCATTGGAGCCAATTGCAAGATTAAGAATTCTATTGTAGGGCCAAATGTTTGTATTGGTGATAATTGCGAGTTGGATCATGCTATTGTGAGCAATTCTATTATTGGAAGCTATGCCCGTATAGAGGAGGCGGTTTTGCAAAAGTCTATTATTGGCAGTGAGGCAGGCATCAAGGGCTTGAGCTTGAGTTTGAATATTGGTGATAATACTGAAATTGATTTTTCTTGATGAATAGTACAGCTTAATGAACGGTAACCAATAGCTATAAGAAAATTGACGTGTATCAAAATAAATAACAAGATAAGATGGAAGAATTAGCAGAGAAACTAACAACTAACAAAGAACGCTACTTGGATGAATTATTACAATTGTTGCGTATTCCTTCTGTTAGTGCTGATGAAAAATTTAAATCATCGGTATTGGAGACAGCCGAATTTATTAAAGATAAATTAGTAGCAGCAGGAGCGGATAAGGTAGAATTATGTGAAACAGAAGGTTATCCTATTGTTTATGGGGAAAAAATTATAGATCCAGCCTTACCAACGGTTTGTGTATACGGGCATTATGATGTGCAGCCACCCGATCCACTAGAGTTGTGGGAGTCCGGGCCTTTTGAGCCTGTTGTTAAAAAAACAGACGAACATCCGCAAGGAGCTATTTTTGCACGTGGGGCCTGTGACGACAAAGGCCAAATGTATATGCACGTCAAGGCTTTTGAGCAAATGCTAGAGGAAGGCGTATTGCCTTGCAATGTCAAGTTTATGATAGAAGGAGAGGAGGAAGTAGGCTCGCCCAGCTTGGGCCCTTATTTGCGTGCCAATGCCGATAAATTTGCTTGTGATGTAATGTTGATTTCGGATACCGGCATGATCGCCAATGATGTACCGTCTATTTGTACAGGTTTGCGTGGCTTGAGTTATGTAGAAGTGGAGGTAACAGGGCCTAATAGAGATTTGCACTCGGGAATTTATGGTGGAGCGGTCGCCAACCCTGCCAATGTTTTGGCCAAGATGATTAGCCAATTGCACAACGACAAAAACGAAATTGCTATTCCGGGCTTTTATGACGATGTAGAAATTGTATCAGAGGCAGAGCGCCAAGCCATGAATGAAGCTCCATTCTCCTTAGAAGCGTATAAGAAGCATTTGGACGTGGATGCTGTGCAGGGAGAAGCAGGCTATACCACGCTAGAGCGTGGCTCTATTCGTCCAACACTGGATGTAAATGGTATGTGGAGTGGTTATACAGGCGAGGGAGCCAAAACCGTATTGCCATCCAAGGCTTACGCCAAAATTTCTATGCGTTTGGTGCCGCACCAAGACCCCGACAAGATTACCAAGTTGTTTACCGAGTATTTTGAGAGCATAGCACCTGCTTCGGTCAAGGTAAAAGTAACGCCCCACCACGGTGGTTATCCTGTAGTGACTCCTACAACGGGAATTGAATATCAGGCAGCCGAAAAAGCTTATGAAGCTACTTTTGGCAAAAAGCCCATTCCGCAGCGTTCGGGAGGCTCTATACCGATTGTAGCCATGTTTGAAGAAGTATTGGGTGTAAAGACTATTTTGATGGGATTTGGTTTGGATTCGGATGCCATACACTCGCCCAATGAGCATTTTGGTTTGTTCAATTATTACAAAGGAATTGAAACCATTCCTCATTTCTATAAATACTATACCGAACTCAAAACAGGAAAATAGCACGGCTAAAAAGCCATAAAGAAACTATTAGGGGATTTTTGCTGCAGGGCAAGAATTCCCTATTCTTTTGGCTCATACAACGCTTTGATTAAGAAATTATTCCATTCCAAACCAGCGGCAACATGCTCCAAAACCCACTCCAATAAATTTTCTTTGAGAATTAGTGTTTCGTCCTCCTCATAGGTTTTCATAAAATAAAACTGCTTATTGGCTATTAGCGGCAGTGTTGGCTGTATAGCTTTGAATTCCTTGGGCAAGCGTTTGTTTTGCTCGCCTTGAATACCTCCATACAGGGCTGTAAATTTAGGATCGGCCAACAACACTTCTACCTGTTCAGGATGCTGCATCATATACTGCCGAACATGGTGTAGGTTTTCTTTGTCCAACATATAAGCACCACCACCTAGCCAGTGTTCCTCTACCCCAAATTGCAAATAAAACCCCGGATATTGTTTGTTCTTGCGCCCACCTCTGGATATAATCGCACTTCTATTGAGTTTGTAAGGGGTTTTATCTTTAGAAAAACGAATATCGCGATTGATTCTAAAAATCGCCTCCTTGGGCAACAAATCTAACTCGTTGTCATAGCGCTGCTGTATCGCCTGAATCAAATCCCCAACAAATGCCTTAAAAGGCTCTTTGACCGCTTGTTCATATTGTTTTTTGTGATCGTGGAACCAATCTTTGTGGTTATTGGCAGCCAAGCCTTTAAAAAAATCCGTGTAGCCTGTTGTAAAATATGCCATGGTAAGGTATTGTTGAGCAAATCAATAGATGAAATAGGTAGAAGCAGAAAAACTCTTATTTCTGCTGTGAGAAATAAGAGTTGTCTATTTTTTAAAGAAAGACTTACTAAAATCTAGTCTTCTACTTCTACGTCGTCAATAGTAGTGTCCGTATCTGCTGATACTAACTCCTCTGCATTGTCAATCATTACACGACCACGATAGTACAATTTACCCTCGTGCCAGTGAGCACGGTGGCGCATGTGCGGTTGTCCTGTTGCTTGACAAGTAACTACTTGTGGCGCGGTGATTTTGTAGTGTGTACGACGTTTGCGTTTGCGTTGTTTTGATATTCTACTCTTTGGATGTGCCATTTTCTGTTTATTTAAATATTAGTTACTTTAAGTTTTTTAATGCGTCCCAAATACTGCCGCCCGATTCATCGTCTTGATCGTCCTCCTCCTCATCACTTGCCCCACTGTGTTCTTGCAAATAAGCCAATACAATAGGATTACAAGTAGAATTGCCTTCGTCATCTACTGCATGTACTTTTCTAATCGGAATACTGAGCATTATCAACTCATAAAGCATTTCTGCAATATTAATAGAACTGCTTCCTTCCTTTAGATAAACGACATTGTACTCGTCGTTCTGCTCTGGAATCTCGTGAACTAGTTTTACAATAATTTGCTCACTACCCTCCACAGGCAAGTCAAATTCTTCTGCACAAACATCACAAGGCGTAACAACAGTGCCTCGTAGTTCAAAGTTTAACTCCAAGCTATTCAAGTACTTTAGCATCAAAAGAGAGACCTCTAATTGCCCTTCTTTGACCAAAGCTTCTTCAAAATGATTTAAGAACTTGTCATCAATCTGATAATCAAATACATGTTCACCATCTGCAAGACTTGCAAAATTTATGGTGAAAGATTTAAGAACTTTCATTGGTTCAGATTTTTCTAAAAACGCCGTGCAAAGGTAGAAAAAAAAAGGAATTCTCACAATACTTCAAGGGAGGTTTTTTCAAAGAATTCTTTTAGGGATAACAATATAAGCTTTGTATATAGAGCTTAAATGTCAGATACTTCACAACCTTACTTCGTTGGAAATCGTATCTATTTGATTATCAGTTTATTACAGAAAATAAATCAAAGCCATAAAAGACTGATAATCAAATAGATACAAGATGCTTTTTTAGCTTACTGATTAGTCTGTACACTGTACAAACTAAGTCAGATCGCTTTGCGAGTGTAAAAAAAGTAAAAAATCCACGAAGTATCATCACAAAGCATCTGACATTCAATGATACACCAGCGTTGATCTTTTGGATTACTTTTCGGCCAATAAGGTTTTAATGGCCTCCTCCAATTGCTCACCACGCAGATTCTGGTAGCGAATGACCCCTTTTCTATCTAGTAGGAAAGTTTTGGGTATAGAATTGACCCCATACAAGGCTGCTACCGAACTGCTCCAACTACGCAACTCTGATACGTGATTTTTCCAAGACAATTTATCGTCCTTAATCGCTTGTTTCCATTTATTGCGCTCCATCTCCGTGGCCTGCTGAATGGTCGCTTCATTGTTTTGGTACATCGCCAAGCGTCGGTCGTCCAATCCATCCAAGGAAACATTGTACACATTAAAGCCCTTGCGCTTGTATTTTTTGTACATTTCAACTACATGCGGATTGGCAAAACGACAAGGACGGCACCAACTGGCCCAAAAATCCAACAACACCACATCGCCCTTGAGCGAGGACAAGGCTATTTTGTTGCCATCGGGGTCGGGCAAATTAATTTCTGGAGCAGGGCGGCCAATAGCTACCGGTTGAGCATTGATTTTGGCTTCCATTGATAATACTTTAGAATTAAATTGTTTGGTGTACAAATCATTGGGATAAGCTTCTTGGAGTTCGGCTAGTACTTTTTTATACAATTCTATATTGGCCACCAAATCCAATTTCTCTACCAAATACAAATCCATCAATGGACGTTTCTCGGTGCTATTGGTCAAGTATTCTTTAGCGGCGTTCGGATCCACCTTGCCCTGCCACGCTTGCATAGCCTCTGCATAAAGACTTCCCTCTACCTTATGGCTTACAATCTTACCATTTTCTACTTGAGCCGTGATGTATACTTTTTCACCGCCTTCTAATAAAATATAAAGTGGACGTGCTCCAATACGCAAACGATAAATTCCTACTTTGGTAATGGGAGTTGTCAATTCAAAAGCTCCATTGGGATTGGCCTGTACACTACCTACCACATCGGTAGCATCTAGTGTTTTGCGGTCAAAAAACAACTTTTGGCCCGCCTCAATACCCTTTATATCGCCTGATATAGTAGTGGGCTTGCCTGCTGGAGTTTTGGCTGTATTGGCTACTGTCGCTGGTTGAGTTGGAGTAGTAGTAGCTGTTGTAGGAGGGGCATCATCACAAGCCATCCAAAAAAAACTAGTAAAAACGAGTAGAAAAAATTTATTCATGGTATTCATCCGTATCTAAATGGTAACAGCTTTGCTGATTTTCAATTCTTAAACAAATCTAACGCTCAAAGTACAAACTTATTAATGGAATAAGCAAGCTTCTTATTGTTTTAAGATTTTTCTAAGAATTCTTACTTAGAATGAGCTTCATTCGCCTCATAACGAACAATATTTTTACGATTCAATCGAAATTGATCGCCTGTCCATACATAGGCCACTTCATAGGTTTCCTTTAGGGGTATACTATCCTCATGGGGATAAAATTCATGTTGCAAATGTGCTTGAAGATAGTGTATATCCGTTTCTTGCAAATCAAAGTAGATGTAATCTTTACTGCTATCTGAGCGTCTAGTTGATGCTTCGAGAAAGGTAGTAGTGTTTACTTTAGGCAACTCTTGATGAATGTTGTGCCACTGACCTTTATCATAAGCCAAGAAACGCTGTTGTACAATTCGTTTATGGTCACTTCTTTCATCTATCAATTCTTGAGATGTAAAAACTACAGTGTTGTTGGTCAAAGCATTATAAACAGCAATGGTTAAGCGTTCCAACTGCTCTGCATCATCATTGAGATTGTCGGGCAATTCTACAATTTCTAAGTAATTACCTACAATCGTACAAGCATAACCATCAATTTGTCGTTCCTTCAACAATTGTTTTCGTTCAATAGGCGAAATACCTCGCAAACCTTCTAACAGCAGTTGAGACCATGGCAATTGCAAAAAGGCTTTTTCTATAGTTAGACGTTGTTTTGGGAGGGGGGGGAGCTTTCTTAGAGTTAAAGAGTCTAATTCTTTAGTATTGTACGTGTCAGATGTCTGCTTACTCCAATCGTCCTTATTAGAACAAGCACCTAGAAAAAAAAATGCCCCCAAAAACACTAAGCAATGTAGTATATAAACCTTCATAAGTATTTTTATTTTGAGAATAGGGAAAGTTATTTAACTTTTTGCGACAAAATACTTGCCTGAAATCAAATTCTTGAAGCAATTATGCTAGAAGGAGCATAAAAAAACGATTTATAGTTATTTATCAAAAATAAAGGCACAACAGTTATGCAAGAAGTATAAAATCACGGCATCTAATTTTGTCTAACTGGTCTAGGTCTATTACCTTTGGTATACGCTCAATTAAGTAGTCTTGGTTCTTCTTTTCATCTACTTAAACTTGTGGATTAAATACCTAGAAAAGCACTTCTTGGCATACTTTATTAAATACATTTTAGTCAAAAAAACTAAATTATGAAAGATTTGCGAAAACTATTGCCCATTATACTGGCAGCAGTTACAGGTATCATTGCATTGTTCCTTGGCAACAATCCCTTTGCCATGCCCGAAAACCCCGTGGTTTCCCCTATTCCTATAGACCCAGAATTACGCAAAGGCAAATTAGCCTATCTGCCCACACAGGTTTTTGGCGATCAACTGTTGCGCCAGCGATATTATACGGTTTCCTACTCTTCTAGGCATCAAAACCCAGAATGGGTGGCTTATGAGTTGCTCGGTGCTCGCTTGGAGCGAGAAGATCAGGAAGAGCGGGGCAATTTTCACGATGATCCCAAGGCCGATGATCCCAGTAGCTCCGTGTATACCCGTTCGGGCTATGACCGAGGACATCTGGTGCCTGCCCATGATATGAATTTTAACGAACAAGCCATGCGAGAAAGTTTTTATATGAGCAATGTAAGCCCTCAAGTGCCTGATTTTAATCGTGGAATATGGAAAAGCTTGGAGAATAGAGTGCGCTCTTGGGCCCAAAAAGAGCGAAGAGTATATGTGGTGGCAGGCCCTTTGTTGCGTAAACGAGTGCCTAAGGACAAACGTATAAAAGGAACAGGCCCGTCTATTCCAAGAGGTTTTTTCAAAATTGTTGTCGATTATGAAGGAAATGAAAAAAAAGGCATCGCTTTTATGTTCAAAAACAAGGATATTGACCAACCTTTAGATAATTTTGTGACCAGCATCGATCGGGTAGAAGCTTATACAGGAATTGACTTTTTTCCAGAACTAAGTGCTAGAGAAGAAGCACAAATAGAAGCCACCGCAGATATTGACCGCTGGTAAAGCATTAGTTAGCATCCATCAAATTTATAAAAGGACAAACATGACGTATACGATTAAAGAAGAAGGCGAATTTCGGTATCTCCAAGAGGGAACAGGGGAGGTGATTGTTCTATTACATGGTTTGTTTGGAAGCATGGGCAATTACACGGCTATTATGGAGTATCTAAAAGAGGATTATCAGCTTTTGGTGCCTATGTTGCCTATTTATACCACCCCAAGACGCGAATTGTCTATTATTTCACTCATGGAACATGTGCAGGCGTTTTTGAAGCATTTTGGACACAAGCGGGTGCATTTGGTGGGCAATTCTCTAGGAGGACATATTGCGCTGTTGTTGACTTTAGAAGCGCCTGAAGTGGTGCAGAGCTTAACGTTGACAGGTAGTTCGGGTTTGTTTGAGAATGCCTTGGGCTCCTCGTTTCCTCGTCGTCAAAATTATGATTTTGTACGCAAGGTGGTCGAAAACACCTTTTATGACCCCGTAGTGGCGACCAAGGAAATTGTAGATGAGGTATTTGAAATCATCAATACCCCCGAAAAAGGCTTAAAAATTATCATTACCGCCAAATCGGCTATGCGCCACAATCTGGAACACGAACTACATCGTATACAAGCCCCCACCTTGCTCATTTGGGGCAAAGAGGACAACATTACACCGGCATTTGTGGGCAGTGATTTTCACGAAAAAATCCCCCATTCAGAATTGCACTTTTTTGAAAAATGCGGACATGCGCCCATGATGGAATATCCCCAACCATTTATTGAAATATTGCGCCCATTTTTGAAGAAAAATGCACTGTCTGTCAACTAGGCAACCTATTTCATTAGTGAATAAGCTGATTGGATAAAGCTAGGATTTCCTCCAATGTTTGGCGTTGATTGGATAAGCGTGGCACTTTGTGTTGGCCGCCGTATTTGTTGCGTTCACGCAGCCATTGATGAAAGGTGCCTGGAGCCACTTGGTGCAGCTTTAGTTCTTGCAAGGCCAGATTGTGCTGGCGTTTGGCTTGGTAATCCGAATTGACCGCTTGTAAATTTTGATCCAACAACTGTTGGAAACGAGCCAAATTGGAGGGGCATTTTTCAAATTCTACCGCCCACTCGTGGCCGCCCTTGGCTTGCTGCTGCGCCATAAAAACAGGGGCAACCGTAAAATTGCTAACCAAGGCATCCAGCTGCTGGCAGGTTTGCTGCAAGGCCCGTTCTGCATTCCAAACCATCACCTCCTCCCCAAAAACATTGATAAACTGTTGGGTGCGTCCTGTGATTTGGATTTGATAAGGGCGCAATTCGGTAAATTGCAAGGTATCGCCAATTTGATACCGCCACAAACCGGCATTGGTACTAATCACCAAGGCATAATCAACGCCAATTTCTACCTCTTCTAAGGTCAAGGTGCGTGGATGTTCTTTTCCCCATTCCTCTTTTGGAATAAATTCATAAAACACACCATTATCCACCAATAAGTGCATCCCACTATCTTGCTCAAAAAATTGTAAGGCAAAAAAGCCCTCCGAAGCATTGTAATTGTTTCTATACTGAACAGGGTGGTTGGGAAATAACGCCTCCAATTGTGAGCGATAAGGCGCAAAATCTACGCCCCCATGATTGTACACTTCCAAGTTGGGAAACAGCTCTGACAAATGCTCCCTGCCCGATAACTCTAAAATACGTTGGAGCAAAACCAGTGTCCAAGTAGGCACGCCACTCAAGCTGCCAATGTTTTGGTGCAGGGCAATACGGGCAATACGCTCAATTTTTTCTTCCCAATTGGCAAGCAATGCCGTTGGTATATCGGGCGTAATAAAGTAGGCCCCATAAAAAGGCGCATTGTACAGCATCAAGGCCGAAACATCGCCCACTTGGGTTTGTGCCTTGGTATCAAACCAATCCATACTGCCACCCATAACAATAGAACGAGTGTTATCAAACAAACGAGAGGCTGGATAATTGTGTATCCAGAGAGCCATGGCATCGTGTGAACCTCGCAGATGACAGCCCTTTAGATTTTGTTTGGGAACGGGCAGATATTTGCTTTTTTGGCTGGTGGTGCCCGATGATCTGGAAAATTGTTGCACTTTGCCCGGACACAATACATTGCGCTCGCCGTGGAGCATTCGTTTGATCCAAGGATATAGGGATTCATAGGACTGTAAGGGCATACGCTCCTTTACTTGCTCCAAGGATGATTTAGTGGTCAAGCCATGTTTTTTGCCCCATTGGGTGCCTGCCCCCTGACGCAATAACTGTTTCCAAACCTTGTTTTGAGTCTCTATGGGGTGTTCAATAGTATACTGAACCTTTTTAAGATGTTGATTAAACGCTGTCTTGATTACTGCATTGAGCCATTTCATAGCTGTAAAAGGTCAAAATAGAAGTATAAATATCAAAGTGTTGTACTGGATTACTTGCTCTAGGTATCTTTGTTGCAATACCGCCCAATCCACAAAGCATTATTTTTTATGCCTGACTAGTTTTTTTATCTTTATGGTAATGAGGAGCAACTTCTAAAACAAGTATTGAACAACAAATACTATTGAAACACAAAAGTACACATTATTGTTAGAATTTGGTACATCTAATTTTTTTTGCCATTCTAATAGAACTCAAACAAGCTGTTACTTGCCAATCATACAACTCCCCAAAAACATCCACGAAGTATTATAACTGCTTGGTGTATTTAATTAGAACAAAATATGAAATTACATTTTATAGCCATCGGTGGCGCATTGATGCACAATTTAGCGTTAGCGCTTCATCAGAAAGGTTATACCATAACAGGATCAGATGATGAAATTTATGAGCCATCTCGCTCTCGTTTAGAAAAGGCAGGCTTGCTGCCCCAAGAAATGGGCTGGCATGTGGCTAACATCAGTGCTGATTTGGATGCTGTGATTGTGGGGATGCACGCTCGCCCCAACAACCCTGAGCTGCTCAAAGCACAAGAATTGGGCTTGACCCTGTATTCTTATCCAGAATATCTGTATTTGCAAAGTCAGGAGAAAATACGAGTAGTGGTAGGCGGCAGCCACGGCAAAACCACCACTACGGCCATGATTATGCACTTGTTGAAGGAACAAGGGGTTGATTTTGATTATGCAGTGGGCGCACAGTTAGAGGGTTTTGATTTGATGGTGAGGTTGTCGGATGCACCTATTATAGTAATAGAAGGCGATGAATATTTGTCTTCGCCCTTAGATGCCTTGCCCAAATTCTTGCATTATCGCCCACACATTGCGGTACTGACAGGTATTGCTTGGGATCACATCAATGTATTTCCTACGGCCAAGAAGTACAACAAGCAGTTCAAGCGTTTTATCAAGCGTTTGATGCCTAAGAGCAGTTTGTTTTATTACAAAAAAGATAAAAAATTGCGTGAGTTGGCGGCATTGGCTCCCCACCAAGTAACGGCTTATGACACGCCTGAGCATGTTATTAAGAACAACCAAACGTATTTGAGGATTCCTTACAATTATGAAGCTTCAGAACAGCCCTTAGAAGTGCCGTTGCAGATTTTTGGAGCGCACAATTTGCAAAATTTTCAGGCAGCGCGCTTGGTGGCTAGGGAATTGGGTTTGAGTGATGCGGCTATTTTGGAGGCTATAAAGACCTTCAAAGGGGCGGCCAAGCGTTTGGAAGTGCTTAAAATCACGCCTCAAAAAGCCTTGTACAAAGATTTTGCTCACGCCCCTTCCAAGGTACGGGCGAGCATCAAGGCTGTAAAACAACAATACCAAGAACGCTCATTGGTGGCGGTATTAGAATTGCATACCTTTAGTTCTTTGAATCGTGATTTTTTGGAGCATTACGAAGGCACCATGGGGGCAGCCGACAAGGCGTATGTGTATTATAATCCTAGTACACTCAAGGCCAAGCGTTTGCCTACGCTTTTTCCAGATACGGTAGAGGAAGCCTTTTTTCATCCCAATATAAAAGTGTACACCGATGTGGAGGTACTTTGGAAACAGCTAGAGGAGGAAGTAAAGATTACTGAAAATAATGTTTTGATGATGAGTTCTGGCAATTGGGGCGGGAAATCCTTGGAAGCATTAGCAGAGTTGATTTAAGCAATTATTATGGCAAAGAAAAAATCGGCACGTTCCAAACGCTTGACCGAGTTGGTAGTGCAGCAACAGGCGCAGGCTTATTTGGAGCAATATTACAAAATAAGACATGGCAAAAAGCATCTTTATTCTAACTTGGAGGAGCGCACCAAGAAAAAATATGGCATGAAGCGAGCCGATGGTTTGCTGGCCTACAAACTCAATAAGCGGCGTGCTTATGTGGTGTCTATGGAGGCCAAATCGCACAAAACACTGCCTGCTTTGCGGCCGTATCGGGTCAATAAGCTTTGGATCAAAGATAGCATCTGGAAGGGGCTTCTGTTTACCTTAGCTACAGGGGTGTTGTTTTTGGTATGGCGAGGCGATGGTTGGCTCATGCGTTTTTTCTTGCCGCTTGGGGTGTGGCTTACGGCTACTTTAGTGCATTTGTTGTTGTTTAGAAACAGCTACAAATACCAAGAAATGCAGGTAATTCACCAAGTGTTTCAGTACCCTGCCAACGAGCAGTGGCTTTCGCTTTCGGTCGATTCCTTTGATATGATCAAAGAAGATTTGCGTCAGAATTTGTTTAAGATATGCAAGGCACGAGATATTGGGGTGTTGATGGTGGATTCTAATTTGAATGTGGATTTGATTCACGAGCCTAAGGCTAGAAAACGGTTGTGGCATTGGGGGTATTTGACGTATTATCATAATGAACGAGATATTCGGGATTATTTGGGGATTAAGCATCGTCAAAAAATAGAAGAAAAGAAGAAGAGCCGCAAAAAGAAAAAATAATGAAGCGAAAACGCAGAAAGACCGTACAGTTATTGTCCAAAAGCAATAAAGCGGATGCACCAGCCTTTGCGGAGGGCAATTGCTCGTTGTGGTATTATAATAAGGAATCGTACAGCAGAACGGATATTCGAACGGTAGCACCTATTATTTTTTCTAACTATCCAGAACAAGTCGTTTGGCTCAATGTCTATGGTTGGCAAGACCAAGAGGCTATTCGCCAGATTGTTAGTCAGAATAATTTGGACGAATTTATTCTGAATCTAACCGCCGAATCCAATCATAGAAACAAAATTATAGAGCTTTCTAATTGTTTCTTTTTTAGTCTGAAAGCACCGATTGTGCAAAAAGATACAACAGCGTTGGCATTTGAGCAATTGGTGTTTATTGTGGGCACGGAGTTGCCGTTTGTTTGGACATTGCAGGAGCAGCAGGGCGACCACTTCGATCATATTCGCATTCGGATTGAGAAGAATATTGGTTTGGTACGGCGCAAAAAAGTCGATTATTTGCTTTATTTGTTGATAGAGGCGGTGGTAGACAATTATTACACGGTTTATGAGCAAATATCAGAAAAAAATACCCGCCTCAAGGATTTTGCGAATGTGCGTGCTACGGCCGATTTTGCGGCCTTGGTAGAAGAAAATAAAACAGAGTTGTTTCAAATAAAAAAAGTAGCCAATCCTTTGAAAGATGCGCTGGGGCGATTTGAGAAAATGGAGTTATCGCATTTTAATCACAAGTATTTTGTAGAGCTTAGGGAGCAAATTAGCTATTTGAATGATGATATTGACTTTAGTTGGCAACAATTGGAAGCCTCTATTCAGCTTATTATTAATATACAAAACAACCGCCTCAATGAAGTGATGCGTACCCTGACGATTTTATCGGTGGTGTTTATTCCATTGACGTTTATTGCGGGTATTTATGGGATGAATTTTGACGTGATGCCAGAGTTGAAAACGGAGTATGGTTATTTTGTGGTTTTGGGGGTGATGTTGTTGGTGGCGCTGTCGGTATTGGTTTATTTTAAACGCAAAAAATGGTTGGATTAATTACTACATTATGATTCTCAGTTATAAAAAACCCTTGTTAAGACTTTTTAAATCCATTTTGAGCGATATGCTTATTGTGGCGGCGCTTTGTGGTATCGTGTACAGTATTCAATGGAAATGGCCTACGCTATTGCCCAATTTGGCGTTTAGTATTCCTGCATTTTTGGGAACGGCAATTTCTATTCTATTGTCGTTCAAAATCGGCCAATCTTATGATCGTTGGTGGGAGGCACGCAAGATTTGGGGGGCTATTGTGAATGATTCTAGGAGTTTTGTCTTGCAATTGCAGGGCTTGTTGCCCGCAGAGGAGCAAGCGGCTATTAAGCAAATGACTTATCGCCAAATTGCTTGGTGCTGGGCATTGGGGCGCAGCTTGCGCCAGTTGGAAACCCTAGAATATCTCCAAACAACCAATTTGCTCGATGCACAAGATATAGCACATCTCGAACCGCAGCAAAATATTCCCTTGAGCATTATCCAACTAAACAGCCAACAAATAAAAGCCTTACGCAGTCAGGAACAATTGGATGTCTTTGGTCAATTGCAATTAGATGATACCTTGGTTCGTTTGGTGGCTTCTATGGGCAAGGCCGAACGCATTAAGAGTACCGTTTTTCCGACTACCTACCGTATGATGCTGCATTTGATTATTTATGCTTTTGCGATTTGCTTAATTTTTGCTTGCAAGATGCTTTCTATTGCGTGGAGCTTTCCGCTCATTATGACTTTGGTTATGATTTTCTTTTTGTTAGAACGAACAGCTTATAATTTGCAAGACCCGTTTGAAAATCGCCCGAGTGACACGGCTGTAAGTGCCATTGCTCGCACTATAGAAATTAATCTACGCCAACTAATAGGAGAGGAGCAATTGCCTTTGCCTTGGGAGAGCGAGGATTATTATTTGATGTAAGTAGTCGTTCAAAATTACTAATAAGAAAAAACGGCTATTTTCATCCAACTCATCGTTGAAAATACTCGTCTTAGCCCGCTAAGAACTGATTCTTCGATACACTGTATCAAAGAAGTCAGATCACTTCGTGAGTGTTTTTCGCCTTGATTTGAATAAAAATTTTCCATTTTTTTAATTATCATTTATTTTGACCACCTACTTAGTGCATGTACAAAAAGGCTATTCTAATAATTTAAAATTCCCAAAAAAGTCCAAAGAGTCCTGTTGTTGAATAGGGCCCAAATCGGAATGTATGCCCAATTGATAAAGGCGTGGGCCAACCAAGTAAAGGTGATAATCCAAGTGCCAGTGGCGGCGTTTGGCTACGGCCTTAAAAGCAATGCCTTGGTGTTTTTCACCCAAGGACAAGGTTTCTTCTTGGGTCGTTTGGGCATGGAGTGTAGACAACAAACGCTCCTTGACCCCTTTGAGCAATTGTTTGTCGGAGCCCAAACGCAAGACGGCCTTGGGGTAATCGGCATAACTGAGCACATAATACTGCCCTGAGGCATCTTGGGCAAGCCATTGAGTCATGTTCAAAGCTCCAATATCCAATTCACGGTTTTGCTTAGATTTTTTGGGAGTGGTAGGAAAATAAATAGAGCATTTGCCTTTGGCATCCTCAAACAAGGGCAGGGCTTGTTGGGGCAGGGTTTGGCTGCTATCCGTAACTTGAGATATGGGTGGTATTGGGTTGTTGGCAACAGCATTATCGGCAGGAGTGCTGCAACTCCATAAAAGTAAGCAACAAAGAATTAGAAAAAGCATAGTTTGGGGACGTGTAAGGTGAACAAAAAAAGCATCCCAACAGTGGTCGGGATGCTTTTACAAAGGGTATCAGAACAGGATTAACGTGCAAAAGCTACCGCGCGTTTTTCGCGGATAACAGTCACCTTAATTTGTCCCGGATATTGCATTTCATTTTGAATTTGCTGAGAAATCTTGAAGGATAGATCTTCTGCTTTTTTGTCAGAAACCTTCTCTGATTCTACAATTACTCGCAATTCACGACCTGCTTGCATGGCATACACTTTTTGTACGCCATCGTGTGCCAAGGCCACTTGTTCTAGCTCTTTGATACGCTCAATATAGCTTTCCAATATTTCTCGGCGAGCACCGGGGCGAGCACCAGAAATCGCATCACACACTTGTACAATAGGCGAAATGATGTATTTCATTTCTCGCTCATCGTGGTGGGCACCCACGGCATTACAAACGGCTGCTTTTTCGCCATGACGCTCACACAATTTCATACCCAACAAGGCGTGAGACAATTCTGTTTCTTCTTCGCCCACTTTTCCAATATCGTGCAAGAGTCCTGCACGTTTGGCTAGTTTGACCTCGCGAGAACTCAAGCCCAATTCTGCGGACATAATAGCACACAGCTTGGCGGTTTCGATGGAGTGTTTGAGCAAGTTTTGACCATAAGAAGAGCGGAAACGCATACGGCCTACCATACGAATGAGTGGTGTTTGCAAGCCGTGAATGTTTAGGTCAATTACGGTGCGTTGACCAATTTCCATGATTTGTTCTTCGATTTGCTTTTTGGTCTTGGCTACAATCTCCTCAATGCGTGCTGGGTGAATACGACCATCGGCTACTAGGCGTTGGAGCGACAAGCGGCAGATTTCTCGGCGAATAGGGTCAAAACTTGAAATGATAACCGCTTCGGGTGTATCATCTACGATAATTTCTACCCCTGTAGCCGATTCTAAGGCACGGATATTACGCCCTTCACGACCAATGATTTGGCCTTTGAGGTCATCGGACTCTAATCGGAACACCGATACGGTGTTTTCAATAGTGTGTTCGGCCGCCATACGCTGAATAGATTGGATAACAATCTTTTTGGCTTCTTTGTTGGCGTTGAGTTTGGCATCTTCGATGCGTTCCTTGACATAAGCCATTGCTTCGGTGTCGGCTTTGTCTTGTATGGTTTTGATGAGTTCTTCTTTGGCTTCTTGTGCGCTTAGTTTGGCAATTTTTTCTAGTTGCGCCAAGTACTCATTTTCTTTGTTGTTGAGTGTATCTAGTTTTACTTCTACTAAGGCAAGTTGCTCGTTGAGGTTTTCTCTAATTTTTTCTACAGCATTCTCTTTTTTGAGAATTTCACGCTCACGAGTCAAGGATATTTTGTCACGTTCTAGTGCTTTGTCTTCACTGTTTTTGAGTTTGGATTCACGGCTTTGGCAGCTTTTTTCAAATTCTTTTTTCTTATTGTTAAAATGTTTTTTTGCTTCAGAAATCTTGTTGCTTTTGATTTTGTCTGCCTCTTTTTTTGCTTCTGAAACAATGACATTGGCCTTGTTTTCGGCTTCAGAAAGTTTGGCATCGGCATTGGCACGAGCCGATTTGATAATGTCATCTGCTTTTTGGTCGAGTTCCAATTGGTATTGTTTGTTGATTTTTTCTAACAAAAAACGACCCAATAAAAAACCAACTAGAAGACCTATGATTGCGCCAACTAATATGGCTACAGGTATGTTCATGATGTATTAAATTTATATATGCATAACAGGGTAGCATCACCCCAAATTAGTTTCTAAAATAAGTCAGAATAGGATAGATTATACATAGAATACCTATTCTAACCAATAATGGTAGAATAGCGATTAATTAAAAAACACAGGGAACCGTCTAAAACCTCTGTTAGAGGCTTGTTACGACAAGAAAAAAGGAGAGAGAAAAACAGTTTACTGATCAAAAACTTGTTCTAATAATTGCTCAATGGCCTCTACACGTGCATTGACAGGAGCCAAATCGGTTTTTTCCTGTTCTTCTGCAAGTTTGTTGGCATAGGTTAATAAGAGCATTGCTAATAAATCTTGGGTGTTTAGCTGGTTGCTGTATCGACTTTGCAAGTCAGCTAATTCTTGTGTTAAGCGTTGGTTAATAGTTTGAATACGGCCTACTTCGTCGGGCTTGACCAGCACAGGATAAGTGCGGCCTGCCAATACAACGGAAATATTTTGGAAAGCATCCTCGCTCATAGCATTATTATTCTTACAAGGCTTGAAGCCATTTGATACTATTATCTATTGCTTGTATATATTGATCAATTTGTTGTTTTGTCTCTTCTTTATCTGCTGTGTAGGTTTCGGCTAGTTGTTGGCTGTGTTTTACCAATGCTTGGCTGTGGTCTTTTTGTTGTGCCAACTGTTCTTTGAGTGCTGCATTTTCCTTTTCCAGTTGTCGTCTTGCACTCAACAAATCCTCGCAAATTTCTTTAAATTGGAGATTTTGTTCTACTAGCTTCATCACCTTTATTTCAATCGCCTCTAACTTATCCTCTAAGGTACTCATTTTTACCAATTCTAAAAAATTATGAATAGAGTTAGTGTTTGCCTAATGGTTTTGGATAGGGGGCAAAGTTGAATAGAATCTCCAACTTTGCCCTTCATCCCAAGGCTTATTTGCGAATCAATGCTTGTAGTTTATTTTCGTAAGTACTAATTAGTTTGGACATGATTTTATCAATATCCTTGTCCTTCATAGTTTTGTTATCATCTTGGAAAATGAAACTAATAGAGCATGATTTTTTATTCTTTCCTACTTGTTCTTCATTCTCATACACATCAAACAAATTGGTAGCACGGAGTTGTTTGCCACCTGTTTTGATTGCTACTCCCAACATATCTTGGTAGCTCACGCCTTTGTCTACCACCAAGGCCAAATCACGACGTACAGCAGGGTATTTAGAAACCGCTTGGTATTGAACTTTGTGTTTTTTGAGAATGGTCAACAAGACATCGACATCAAAATCAGCATAAAAAACTTCTTGTTTTACGCCCATGCCTTGTACAATGTTGCCATCCACTCTACCAAATCTCACGACCGTTTGTTTGCCTCTATGATAACGCAAACCATACGTAAAAGGTGCTTCCTCTAGGGGCGTGGTTTGCAATTTGGCCGAACTGATGCCAATGCGCTGGAGTACATGCTCTACGGCCGCTTTGAGGCTGTAGAAACTCGTATCTTGTTGGGTTTGGTGCCAGTTTTCGGCTAGGCGTTTGCCCGTCATAAACAAGGACAGATGCTGCTGCTCTACATAATCGCGTTGTTCCTCTTTGCCAAGGCGCAGTTTTTTGTAGGTTTTGCCAAACTCGTAGAGTTTTAAATCCTGTTGTTGGCGGTTTTGGTTGTGTACAATGGTTTCCAAACCACTAAACAACATGCTTGGACGCATGAGGTCTAGGTGCTGGTTGGAGGTATTATTAACAAATACCAAGCTTTCTTCTTCTTGTGGCCAGTGTTTTTGATAATAATTGGAACGGGTCATAGAAGTAGCCATCATTTCATTGAAACCTACACTAGTAAGCAATTCTGCCAGTAGGTTTTTTACTTTGAATGGGTTGGGCTTGGGCGCAAAGGACAAGACTGAATGGACGGTGTTGGGTGTTTCTACTTTGTTATAACCATAAATTCTCAAAATTTCTTCTATAACATCAGCATCTCTGGTTACATCTACTTTGTCAGTAGGCACCGCTACAGTAAAGGCTTCTGCAGATTCTTCTACAAGCGTCATATCCAAGTAGCCCAAAATAGCTTTGATGTCTTCTTTTGGAATATCGGCTCCTATGAGTTGTGTTACTTTATCAAAACGAACGGTCACCTGATTGCGTTCAATAGGATTGGGATACCAATCTGTTAGTTTGGAGGCGATTGTAGCACCTGCATATTCTTGCAACAACAAAACGGCACGCTGAAGCGCAAAAACAGCCCCATTGGGATCGACACCTTTCTCAAAACGGGTAGCAGCATCGGTACGCAATAAGTGGCGCATACTGGTACGGCGCACAGCAATAGGATCAAAGTAAGCCGATTCTAGGAAAATACGAGTAGTGCCATCGGTTACACCAGAGTGAATGCCTCCAAATACACCCGCTATGCACAAGCCATTGCCTTGGGCATCACAAATCATCAAATCTTCTGCACTCAATTTGCGCTCTTCCTCGTCCAATGTTTTGAAGACCGTATCTTGCGCCAAATTCTTGACCACAATACCTTGCCCATCAATTTTGTCATAATCAAAGGCGTGCAAGGGCTGTCCCAATTCGTGCAAAACAAAATTGGTAATGTCTACGACATTGTTTTTGGGTGTTAGGCCAATGCTCTTGAGGCGGTGTTGCAACCACTCGGGCGATTCCTTGACGGTGATATTGTCTAAGCAAATGCCTGCATAACGCTTGCATTGCTCTGTTTGCTCCACCGTCACCTCAATAGCCAAACTATTGGTGCTATTGTCCAAAGAAGCCACCTCGGGGCGTTTAAAGTCGCCTTGGCCTTCGTAATTGGTGCGTAAGGCAGCCGCCAAATCAAAGGCTACCCCCAAATGCCCTGTCGCATCCGAACGGTTGGGCGTAAGACCAATATCAAAAACCGTATCGCTGATGACTTGGTCGGCAAAATATTGAACCGCCGCTTGCCCTACAGGGGCATCTGCATCCAATACCATAATACCATCGTGGCTCTTGCCAAGCCCTAGTTCGTCCTCGGCACAAATCATTCCCATAGAGACTTCGCCTCTAATTTTGCTTTTTTTGATTTTGAAGGGTTCGCCACCTTCGGGGTAGAGCATAGTGCCAATAGTAGCGACCACTACTTTTTGGCCTGCATCTACATTGGATGCACCACAAACAATGGGCAATAATTCGGGGCCTCCCACATCAACAGTGGTCAAGGACAATTTATCAGAATTGGGGTGGTCTTCCCGTGTTTTAACATGGCCAATTACAAAGCCTGCTAGGCTTCCTTGGATTGTTTCGTAGGTCTCTTCTCCTTCTACTTCCAAACCAATATTGGTAAGAATGTCGCTGACGGTTTCTTTGGAAGCAGTTAGGTGGACATATTGTTTCAACCAATCGAGAGAAATCTTCATCTTTCGTTGTGTCTAGTTATCAAAATTAAAATAGTAATCTAATTAAGTTATTGTATTGATTTTCAGTGAAATGAAAATGTTTTTTTGTAACTTATGGTTACAGATTACTCATACAAGACGCTAAGATACAAATTTTCTGATAGTTTGTACTGCTTGAAGCTGCTTCTGCTGGAGGCGTTTTTTACAGTAGAGTGAATCAAATACAGATTTATAATCGGATATTTATAATAATATAGTTATACCGTGTTAAGAGCTTATAGCGATTCTTGATCTTCTGTGTTGTTGGATGTTTTGGGGGTAGAGTGGCCTGTAGTTTTGGCTGGCACTATCTGGCAGTTGCCATCTAGTTCTTTGTAGGCAAATTTATACGTGGTAATGGCTTTTTTGGCATCTCGTTCAGAACCGTAGATTTTAGCCTGTTTTTTGGTGCCTAGAATAGCATCAATGGTGTTGATGCGTCTGTTTCTGGTGCGTTTGATGAATCGGTGGCCATACTTTACATAATAACCCATAATAAAATTAAGAATTTAAAGGATAAAAAATTATTTGAGTCTAGGGGGCATTGTGAAAGTAGATCAGTGGGGGAATAGGCGTGTGGTATTTGTTTGTAAAATAATTAGTTTGTATAATAAGCTTTACTTCGTTGGAAATCGTATCTAATTGATTATCAGTTTATTACAGAAAACAAGTTGAAATTATAAAAAGCTGATAATCAATTAGATACAAGATGCTTTTTTAGCTTACTGATTAGTCTGTACACTGTACAAACTAAGTCAGATCGCTTTGCGAGTGTAAAAAAAGTAAAAAACCGAACTTGTGAGCTCACGAGCGAAGCGAGCTAATCCACGAAGTATTATAATAATAATATAATAATAAAATTGATTATGAAATGTGTATTTAGTTGTTTGATTATTATAGCAATGGCTCTTGTTAACACACTGCTGGCTCAAACCGAATTTGAACGTTTGTTGGCCAACCAACAACAATACCAACAGGCTTATGCGGAACAGCCCAAGCCACTTACAAAACGCAGGCTTTATAAAGCAGAGCAAAAATTGATTGATTATGTAAAGGAGGAGGGGTATGACTTAGAGATTCAATTAAAATCTGTTCATGCCTTGCCCATTTACCAACAATCTTATCCCACATCAGGAACCAGTATAGATAGTTTAACGAATCGACAGGTTATTAAAATTTTTGGAAAAAATAAATACAATTATTACAAAATATATGCAAATGATAAAATAGGTTATGTTTATAAATTAGATGATTACATTACCAGCTTTGGCGATTATCCCTTGGCATTGGTCAATAAATACAATCAGATTGATGCCAGAGTAGAAGCTCTTCTAAGCCAACCCATTAATAACAATCCAAGTAGTTACTCTTCTGCTCCATGCAAAGCAATTGATCATACAGGCCAGCCTTGTGGAATCGTGACTCGCAATGCCTCTGGAAGATGCCATTTGCATTAGTCTTGTATGTTTTTAATTAATAATTTAACCAATAAACACATGTAAAGTTGATTGATTGTGCTCATTTTTGTGTAAAAACATTTTTGTGTCTTATTATCAGTAGGTGTCAACCTTCTATTTTTTTAGTTGTTTCAGCACCATTATTCACTACGGAAATTTTCTATTCAGGAATATTGGAAGACCAATAGTGTTTATTTGTTTTATTTAATCAATTTAACTTAGTCATGAAACAATCTTACATGCGTACTGATTTGGTGGGTTTATTTGTATTACTGGTATCTATCTTTTGGAATTCAACAGCTCAAGCACAATTTATAGCTGATATTGAGTCGGGGGCTGTTTTTGGAGGGCCCTACAATCGCATAAAAATATCAACGGAGTTTGGTACGGAATTTAATGCTTTTGGCGACCAATTTACAGTACAGCCAACGCCCTTTATACGTTTGAGAGCCGGTTATACTATTGCCAAGCGGCATACGATTATTGGTTTGGTCGCGCCACTCACTATTTTTTCTAGGACAGATGGTTACAGCGAAAATATTCAGTACCAAGGCGTAGATTTTAGTTCAACCTTGCCTTTGGAGGTGCGTTATGTATTCAATTCGTATCGTCTGACCTATCGTTTTCATATTGTCGAAAAAGAAAAAATTACCTTTGCTTTGGGAGCAACGGCCAAAATTCGTCAGGCAAGTGTGCGTTTGCAAAATGATTTGGAGAGTTCTATTAATACTAATTTAGGGTTTGTACCTATTATTAATTTGTATCTCAATTGGCGACCTATCGAAAAGTTGGGCATTATTGTAGAGGGCGATGGTTTGGCAGTGCCACAAGGACGTGCAGAGGATTTCTTTGTAGGGGCGGCTTATTATGTCAATGATAATTTGGCTATCAAAGGTGGTTATCGCCTATTGGAAGGCGGAGGCACCAACCCAGAGAGTATTGTGTTTACCTTTGTGCATTATGCTTCTGTGGGGGTGACTTGGGGGATGTAAGTTTTAGGGAAAATCAAAAGTTGAATTTAATTTTTGTCAGAATGCTTTGATTTTTTTGTATTTTAGACCTACTTACTAGAATAGAGAATGGTTTATTAGAGATAAATATTTTTTTGTAAGTTGAACTATAACTGACCAATTTAAGTACACACAAATTTAAAGGAACAATGCCAGATAAGAGCCTAACGACCAAAGACGAAGAAATTAACCAGTCATTATCCACTACAACTACTTCCGATGGAGGAGGGTATGCAGATGACCAAAGCAGTCGACAGCAAGAGGAGCAGGATTGGGCTACTATGATTTTGAACAGCCCTAAAATGAAAGAGGAACGAGCTATGGCTGATCAAATTACAAACAGCCCCAAGGTAAAGGCTGACCAAGCACATGTACAGCAGTTACAACAGGGCACATCAACAGGAGTAGGACTGCCAGAGGACTTGAGGGCAGAAATGGAAGCAAAATATAAGATTTCCCTTGCAGATGTAGAAGTGTATTATAATTCTTCTAAACCTGCAGAAATTGGTGCTTTGGCTTATGCGGAAGGTAACAAAATTTATCTTGGGCCAGGACAAGAAAAACACTTAAGGCAGGAGTTGGGGCATGTTATTCAGCAAAAATTAGGACTAGTCACAGGCACTTCAGAAGGTGAGGTGAATATTGATCCTAAGAAAGAAGAACAGGCCTTAGATATGGTTGATGGTACTGGCAAAACACCTGTAGAGGACAAAGTTACAGAGGTGTATCCAACCAAAGAACCTCAACGAGAGGTGATACAAATGCAGGGTGATGACGAACTCCTTCAACAATTGGATGCTTTGTCTCGTGGAGAGCAGTTGGATGGTGTCAATACTTCGGATTTGGAGCAAGATGCGATTGCTAGTGCCAATAAAAAAATGCAAGGTATCACTGGTTCAGAGGATTTTGCAGGGGGCATTGTTGATGATGTTTTGAGAAAAATTGATCCAGCATTTACGTATATGTCCAATGGATACGCTAGTGCAGTTGACGGTGTACAAAAGTCTATGGATGATGAACATGCAAGGCAAGAGATGAATCGCTCACTCTTATTTGCATTTTCAGGTTTGCTATTAGCTTGGGCACCACTTGCTGCTGCTCATGTAGCCAATGTAGAGAAAAACATTGCTGCTAATATGGCAAAGCATCTTCCTGCTGGGGCAAGCATTAAGAGTATTAAGATACCTGCTTATGCACAAGCTATCAAAACACTGGGAAATGCAAAACTGCCCGGTGCGCTTAACTCGACCGCCTCTACTGTTAACGGCTTGGTCAAAACTAAGCCAGAAAGTGCAAAATCAGTGTTAAACAAAGAGGTAGCAGGGTTGCATCAAAAAACGGTTGCGGCGGTTCATTCGGCTATTTTAGAAATGGCTATGGCTGCAACTTCTGGAGAGGAAAGTGCTGTGTTGGATGCAGACGCAAGGTTAGAGTTGAAAAAGCAGATTATTAATGAGCTAGTACAAACGGTAATGCCCGATTACAAGCAGTTGATCCTCAATAATGATTATCCGGGAATTATGGAAAGGTCAAAAACTGAATTGTTGAAACAAACAATTATTGATACGGGAAGAGCCGATGCAACAGAGCCTTACTGGGGGGATCCAGAAGAAACTATTCAAGGAAACCCTAATAAAGAAGGGCATCAAGTAACAGAGCATGCTATGAATGCTATAGGAGGGGAAGAAGCCTTTGCCAATAGTCTGGATAATCCTCATGAAATGGCTTTTGGTACGCTCAATGTCTCTTTGCAAAAATTAGGTTTGAGTGTTAATACAACAGAAGAAAATAAACAAAAGGCTGTTTCTAGCGATTATTTGGCTACTGGTAGAAAGTTCTACCTTAATATAGACAACCAGAGTACTTTTAAGACATTCTTGAATGATGTACATGGCTATAGACGGCAGAAGTTTAGTGCTCAAAGTGGTGCTATTAAAGATCTAAAAGCTAAATACCCATTTTCTTCTTCTGTATTGGGTGGCAGTGCTACTACTCATAATTTCCTCTTTGATGATGTCACTATCTCCAATGCTTTTGTAGAGGTTAAACCTGAGCAATTGAAGAGCATCTTAGATGGTAAAATAGTGGACTTGACTAACTTCTTTCTAGAATTTGATACAGCGGGTTCTGCGGAAGTTCGTAAACTTGTAATAAAACGTTATACAAGTAATTTTGCAGGCGATCATCTAGCAGATGAACCTGTAAATGGAACCAATAGAGGTGTTGTTTCTGCTTAATTAGTTATTGAAATTGTTTATATTTTTATATTCAAAAAGCTATCTGTTGATAAACACAGGTAGCTTTTTTATTGCAAAAAAAAATGAGTAAAATACTATTGGTATGTGGTTGGTGCTTGATGCTTGTAAGTTGTAAACCAAGAGGAACGATAGAACCTATTGATCAATTAGAGATTCCCACAGGGATTGAGATGGTACAGGATAATATGGATGCTATATGGCTTTTGGGGGAGTTTGATAAAGGTTATCGTTACCGTGTAGGGGCAGATGTTGAACAAATAGACAGTATCGCTTATAGTACATTGTTGTACGCAGATAACAACCTCATAATAGCGCAAGATACATTTGGAGTAGGGGAGCATGCACTATCTGTTCGTACTGTTAATGCTTGGAATAATGATGGTACATTGCGTTGGCAGCGTTCTTTAGGTGCTGTAATGAATAAGGGTAGAGTGGGATTTGTTAATAGTTATTTGCACCTAAAAACAGATGAACATTTATTATTAGAACCAGCTAGTGGAGCTGTGGTTGCTACCAATAATTATTCTCGCTTACAGCCTTTAGCACATCAAAACTCTTGGCTCTGGCTCAAAACAAAGGTTGATAGGAAGCACCAATCTAGATTTTATTGGTTGATTAACAAACAAAATGAGCAGTTAATTAGCCAATTAGAAGATACTTTGTTTTTGTCTACTATTTATGATTATGCCTATGACCACAACGATTCTATTACTTATCTAACAGCAAGTAGACTGTATGAGTTAGATTATAGACCCATCGCTGTTTTTAATAAGAATACATTAGAAGTCGTAGATACATTTCATATACCTTTACAAAACGAAGAAGAGCGTTATGTTTTTACGCCGCCCGTGTTTTACTCGCATCAAAATGGTGTATACATTTATGATAAGAAAACGACTTTTTGTAGTTATATAAATGATAAGCATCAATACCAGCGCATACCTTTTGAATTTAATGTTTATCACATTTGGAACAAGTCAGCAGAAGAAATCTATGTATTAGCTGGATGTAATTTTTATAGTATTAACCATTCTACTCAAACCAAACAATTGTTGTGGACACATAACAAAAAATTGCTCATGGGAATAGTACATCAAAACTATTTATATGCAGTGGATGAAACAGGTTTGTTTTTTAGAAAAAAGATGGTGTAAATTTTATCTTTTTTGAAGAGAGAAATGTTTTTGAAGAAATAGTTGTTTTTTTGGTGAATTATATAGGTGTAAAAATGAAATTACACTTGTTTTTTAGCTTTAAATTTTGTAGCATTGTAATTAATGATTGAACTTAAATAAAGTTAAAAAACATCTATATGAAAGAAGAACGGCCAAATGAAAGTCAAAGTAACTCTTTGTTATTGAATGATTTGTATGTTATTGTACAAGAAATGCTACTAAAAGGAGATGCACCGTCTGAAGGAGAAAGTTATTTTTGGGCAATAGGGTTAAGTGAACATCAACAATTGATATTGATGGAGTTTTTGAATGCCAAATCTTTAGAAAATTTGTCTGCTACAGAAGTTTTTCAGGTAGCTTTGCAAAAAAGAGCCAGTTTTGTGTTGTTGTGCCAGCGTGCTCACAATCAGAATTTGAAATTTGGAGAACAAGAATTGATTTATATTCGTCAATTATTACAAGTGGGCTATCACATTCAATTGCCCCTCTTAGATCATTTATTGCTCAAAGAGGAAGGGTATTATAGCCTTATGCAATCAGGGGTTTTGGGAGAAGAACTTTCCTTGAACCAAAAGCCTACACACACTATTCAAGACGCAGAAATATTAGCTTACCAAGCTGTCAAAGATGCCCAACAGGCATTAGAGGCAAGTTATTATGAAGATAAAGAAACAATAGCCCTGCACTTGTATCATGAAGGACTATCGCTAGAGCAAATTATTGCCATTACAGGGCTTTCTGAGGAAACTTTGTTGGTGTTGTTGGATATTGAATAATAAATTACTTAGCTGTTGCTTTGCCTGCAAATTTCCAACGAACACCCAAGTAAAATTCACGTCCATGAATGGGGGAGTAAGCATAAGCGGTATCAAAATAATCACTAAAACCTGCTGCCGAATTGGGGTCGTTGTAGCCTACTAGTGGCGAAATAGGCTGGCGATAATCCAATAAATTTTGTACACCTGCATAAATCTGCAATTGTAACCGAGTAAAATCCTTGGTCAATTGTAGATGGTGTAGGGCAAAAGGCTGAGAAGTAGTGGCTCTTGGAATACTAGAAACATTTCCTTGAGCATCTACCTCAAATACTTCAGGTAGTGCCATGGTGCCAGTGAGTGTACCAGAGTAGGCGAGGGTTAGTTTCCAAGGGCGGTGTTCGTATTGCACTGTCCAATTGCCGCTGTATAAAGGTGCATATTCCAAAGGTGCTGTTTCCCATTGGTTTTGCTCGTTTTTGTTGGTTTGAGTTGCCCATTGTACATTAGCCGAAAGGCTCCAACTAAGCGGAAAAGCCATTTGGTGGTAATAACTGGCACTAAAACCACGGGTTTGTGCATAGCCCTCTAGGTTTCTGTAAATAATTTTATTGGCATCACTGTAGTCAGGAAAAATAGCATTGCTAAAATAGGTGTAAAAGGCATCTAAATTGAAATTACCTTGCCCCTTGCCCCATACAAATACATGATTAAAATTGAGCGAGGTATTGTACGAACGCTCGGGTTGCAAGGCTTCTGTAATTTCTACTTGACGACTGCCTGTAACAAAAGCATGATCTTCGGTAAATAAATTGACAATTCTAAACCCTGTGCCTGCATTCAAACGAAAGGTAGTCCAAGTGCTAGGCTGGTATTTGATATTGAAACGAGGGGCTGGAATAAAGCCATGATTTTGGTAGTAATCCAAACGACAGCCGTACAACAAAGCTACTTTGTTGGATAAATCCCAAGCATCTTGTACATAAATACCTGGAATAAATTGATGATCGCCTACGGTTTGTAGCAAACTATCTTGGGTAGCAATGGTATTATCATCATAATATTGATAACGAAAAGTCAACCCTGCCGTAATGCCATGCCCCTTGTAGTATTTGTTCCAATTCAGATTGGTAAAACCAACATACTGAGTCGCCGCATAATAATCGGCACCATAATAACTATCTTGATAATGACCAGAAAAGGAGTAATCGAGCTTGATGTATTCCGCAGTGGGCAAATCATAAGTGCCCAGTACTTCCCAACGTTGCGTAAAGATGCTCTCGCCATAGATTTGGTCATTGCCCCTGAGCTGCAAGTAGTTTCTATCTTGAATAAAATCTGTTACCCCGTTTCTTCTATCTTCATAATAATAGCGTGCAAACAGCGAAAAACGGCGATTTTTGGGTCGTTTTAGGGTGATTTTGGCAAAAGCAGAAACTCTATCTAGGTTAATTATATCCCCAAAACCATCTCCATTATCATCATGATTAGTACCTACATAGGCATGGCTCAAGCCAACCATACTGCTCCAATTGCCCCAAGTTTGTGCAATGGATAAGTTATTAAAACTTTCCAAATGGCTCGTTCCTCGTACATCGAGCGAAATAATAGGCTCTTGACGTGGGTTTTTGGTGATAATATTAATAACCCCAGCCACCGCCTCCGAACCAAAAACAGTAGAACTTGGCCCTTTGGTGATTTCGATTCGGTCAATCATCGTGGTCGGCAAGCCATTGAGTCCATAAATTGAGGCCAAATTGCCATACATAGGCGTTCCGTCAATCAATACGGCTGTATACTGCCCCGGTAGGCCATTAATACTAATGGTATTGGTAAAACAAACGCCACAAGCTACTTCTTCTTGTACGCCACTTACCAAACTTAGTGCTTCTACCAAGTTATTGGGCGAGGTGATTTTGTTGAGAATATCAGGCTCAACCACAAATTTTGTAGCAACAGTAGGGGCTACTATATTGGGCGCACAGCAAGTTGGATGTTGGTTGCTCTGCACAACAATGGCATCTTTGACAACAGTAGCAGTAGCCAAGTGAATTAATCCCAAATCCAGTTCTGTGTCTTCTAGTACAACTGTTTCTTGTACTGGATTGATTCCAACATAAGAAATACGCATTTCATAAGTTCCATAAGGCACAGCACTGATTTTGAAATGGCCATCATAGTCACTGGTCGTATAATGCTCGGTTAAGCTGTCTTTCACCCATAGAGATATATTAGCTGCTACCACAGCTTCATAGTCAGAGTTTAATAATCTTCCTTCGATACTGCCTATTGTTGTTTGTGCAACAACTGTAAGCGTATTCCAGAAAAGTAAAAGAAGTAAACTATATTTCATCATTGATTCTTTATTAAAAGCGTCTGCTGGACGCTGTATTTTGAAGTTAGATTACAAATATAGTACAATCTAAAAACATTTTTAGATTAGCCTAAAAATGTTTTTAGGCTGTTAAAATAAAATTTTTACATTAGTCTTACTTTTAAAGTAGATCATAGATGAATCGAACCTTGGTAGCGGTAGTTTTGGAGCATTGCCAATCTGATTTTAAAAAAGGGATTGACAGCCAAAGCGGCAACTATCTTGTCTAAATATTGTATCTTTCATCCTTACTTCGTTGGAAATCGTATCTAATTGATTATCAGTTTATTACAGAAAACAA
>CAYULH010000064.1:0-30176 GCA_964445645.1 uncultured Aureispira sp.
ATTGGTGAAATGGATAAAACAAGTTTAATGTTTATTAGTCCAATTAATTTTGTTTTATTAATGCAACAAGAACGCAATTTTCAACCAATTAATTGCCTAAAATACGTATTTTCAAGGGACTGTTTTTCATTAAATCTCTACCGACCAAACTATTGTCTTATGTGCCAATTCTTTATATGCTTATTTATACAGTGTTTAGCCTTTTCTACTTTTGCCCAAAATACACTTTTTGCAAGCTACCAAGTTGTTCATCAACAAAGTGAGGCAGCTGCCCAAAACAACGACTATCAAACGGCCATTAGCACTACCGAACAATTCATCAAACAACACCCCCAATACAGCCTTGCTTATCTAGAGCAGTCTGTTTATGCCATCCAACATAGAGATCCTACTGTTCTAAAACGAAATATTATAGCCCTAAAAAGACAGCAAATTAGTATTCCATTAGATTTGCTGCTCACAGGCGCACAATTGGCAGAAAAAAAACGAGCCTATCAATTGGGATTGGAAATATTGGAACAGGCCACCCCTGCCCAAGCCTATGCCGAAAGCTTATTATTACATAAAGCAACATTATACAGAAAGCTAAACAACCAAGCCACTGCGCTCACCACCTTACAGCAAGCCTACAACAACTATCCTGAGAGTCCTAAGGTCATTCAAACATTAGCAGCAGCTTATCAGGATGTAAATCGTCTGAGAAGTATTCAACTGTATGAGTCTTTAATCAAAAAAGAGGGCTATAAGGATTTATCTCTTACAGCTTTGGGCCTGTTGTATACCCGTTTGTACGAGTCTGATCCTTCTGTGAACAACAGAAGTAATTTGGTCAAAGCCAAGAATTATTATCAGCAATACCAAGAACGTCATCCCAATAATCTAAAAGTAAAGGATTTGATTGCTCAATTGGAGCTATTGTTGGAATTGGAATAATACGCCCCTACTTCGAATATTGGGGTGAATAGCATTCGCCCTTAATCGGGGCGAATGCTGTTTTCAGTAGGGGCGTAGGCTATTTTCAGTAGGGCGTATGCTATTTTCAGTAGGGGTGTATGCTATTTTCAGTAGGGGTGTATGCTATTTTCAGTAGGGGCGTATGCTATTTTCAGTAGGGCGTATGCGATTTTCAGTAGGGCGTATGCGATTTTCAGTAGCAGGGGCGTATGCTATACGCCCCTACTGCTGAAAAATAATCTTGTGGGTAGATTGACTACCATTTTCAAAATGCACCCTTACCAAATACATGCCCTTGGGCAACTGATTTCTGGATATAGTGTGCAGGCTCTGTATGTCTTGGTATATTCTAACAGGCTGGCCTAGCATGTCCAATACTTCTATTTGTTTGGCTTGAGCGAAACCTAAGTCTATCTGAATTTGCTCCCTTGCAGGATTGGGGTACAAATGAATAATAGGTGCTTGAGCTGGAAGCTGCTGTATACTCAGAATTTCGTCGGCATAAGCAATAGTAACGCAGCTAGAAGTAAGGGGCAATACACGCCCTGTAGCCTGTACCGCTTTGTAATCTTCAAAACAAACTTGGGTGTAAAAGGTATCTGTTCCTACAGCCGCATCGGGGCGCACCCTAAAGTCTAAAATATCCATTCTGCCCTGCCCTGTATAGTTGCCATTGTCCAATCGAGTTGTTACAAAATGCAACAGCCCTCTTTCCTCTATTTCTCTATGATAAACGGTTGCCCCATCATCTATTAACCAGCCACCTCGCCCTATTGTTCCACTATAAATTCTATCCGAATATTCCAGCACATCAGCGTCATAGCGAACTCGATAAGTTACGCCCTGCATGTTCAGTGTATTCACCGAATCGCCCAAATAAACCTCTAGTTTAAAACGCTGGCCATTGGTTAGTACATTGGGCAATGGAAAAATAGGCAAAACAGGTGTAAGTACAGCGTACAAATCGCCACCAATGGCATTACTCCCCTCTGATACTCCTGTATACAAACTGTGTGTCAGCCCCCAGTTTTGTGTATTGGCCAGCAAATCAAAGGTATCTACTTGCCCCAATCCGTCTGCATCTACATAAGCATTGTTGATGGGCGTAGGCGGATTGTATGGATGCCATCTATTGCCTGCCAAGGTGCGTGGTGCTGCGGTTTGATTATAATACAAACCCATTTCCAAAATATCAAAATCATTGGCAATGCCATTGTTATTGGCATCCCCCGGATACACACAATTGGCTACACAGTTGCTCACTACAGGGCAAGTTATGTTGTGCAATCCATTGTCATAATACTGCTGTATAGAATCTACTTGGCGTTCCATCAAATCGACCATAGCCCAATGCACCAAATTGGTATCTCTATGATACGAATAGGCCAATTCAATGTCCCATATTTCACCGGGCATAAAAGTAGGTTTGTATAGGGTGCCTAAAGTACGTTGATCCAAGCCCGATAAGTTGGTCGTAGCCATAGACCAGCCTGTAGGGTTGTTGGGATTGTCAGGAAACATGAACTTAGTAGGTGGTGTAGTAGTATCTGTGGGATTGTAGCCATTGCCCGAAGGGGTCATTGGAGTGCCATTAACAAACAGCCCTGATAGTAGGCGCTCATAACCAATACTAGACGAGGGATCGCCCAAAGGACTACCTGAGCTATTGATGTGATAAATAGCACCATTCATGTTTTGGTTGAGAAAGGTCACGGCTTGTACAGGAGGATTGGTTCCATAGCCTCTTATTGCTCCATTGCTGCCACACCACACCTCATCATTATTATCTGCATTATAAGCATAAATAGTGTTCTTACTTGGAATACTTCCTACATAATCGTCCGCATTACAACCCAAATCAAAATCATTCCAATTGCCATAATAAACATCTGTATGGGTCATTGGAGCACGATTGATAATTCTATGGTGTACAAAAAAGGTTTGATTGAGAATGTCGTTATTACCACAATCCAAGGCATAGACAGTCTGCTGCACCTCCAATTTCATATCAAACCCAGCCATTGCGCCACTCGTATCCATTGGGGTATGAAAAACATTCCACAAAACTTGTTCGGCAATAGCCGTGGCTACCCCTGCCTTATATACAGGATAATCGCCGTCCATTGGATTATAAATACCATCATTGTTCTGGTCATAAAAAGGGGCCAAATCTTGATTGGGCAAGGGGTAGCCCATCTGTGCTGCAAAAAAAGGATTGCCTCTGCCGGGCCACTGTAGCAGTTCGGGTTCTATGGCATTATCAATAACTCCATTGTCATTAAAATCTGTCAACAAACGCTCAACAGCCCAACGTGAAACCCGCCATATATAATTAAAATCCTGACAATTGGTAGCCACAGGTGTGCCTATAGATATATCTATAGGGCCATGACTATAACCTGTATTATTAGACAAATAAGTGGGAGCCATTACAGCCAAATTGCCGCCCTGATCTCTAGCACTAATCCAAGGAGCAGCCGCAAACACCGTTCCTATAGGCCGTTCATTGGGGGCATAAGGAATGTGATGAATGCTGTTGTAGCTGTCATCAAAAAACAGTGTTCCATCACTCGTACAATTAACTTCTTGGTGATTGGTGTGTAAGGTTCGATTAAAGCCAAACGCAGGACAGTTGTTTAGCCATGTTCTTTCTTGTTGTGCTTGTACCACCAATGTGCCCAACATTAGTAAGGTATAAACCAATAGTGATCGCATAATTTTGTTGTTTTTTTTATAATAATAACAGGTGTAGAGTAGTAACAACCTGTTTTTAGGATGCTTGCAAAGTAGAGCAATGCACCAATAATTACAACAACAAAAAGAATGATTTCTCAATAAAAACTAGCGGTCTATTTTTACTTTTATTTTGAAAATCAATTAATTACAACACAAAAATTCCACAAAAAAAAGGATTACCCTTTGTAGGATAATCCTTTCATTTTGAATTGGTAGGAACGCAAAATTTTAAGCACGGACACAAAATTTTGTGTCCCTACTTAAAATTCAAAATCGTTTCTTCGATAATGGTGCAACACGCATCTAATTGTCGGTGATTGATAATCAATGGCGGTGCAAAACGAATGATATTGCCGTGTGTAGGCTTGGCTAATAGGCCATTGTGTGCCATCGCAATACAAATATCCATAGCTGTAGAGCTATCGGGTGTGTCATTGATAACAATGGCATTGAGCAAACCTTTGCCACGCACCTTAGTAATCAGATCTGTTTTTTCGGCCAGCTTGTTCATGCGCCCTCTAAACAACACGCCCATCTGAAAAGCATTGCCCGCCAATTGTTCTTCCTGCACAATTTTGAGTGCCTCAATGGCTACGGCACAAGCCATGGGGTTGCCCCCATAAGTAGAACCATGCTGCCCAGGGTGAATGACATCCATGATGTAATTGTCTGCCAACACAGCCGATACGGGGTACATTCCCCCCGAAAGTGCCTTGCCCAAAATCAAAATATCGGGACGCACATTATCATGGTCACAAGCCAATAAACGACCTGTACGGGCAATACCTGTCTGAATTTCATCCCCAATAAACAATACATTATGCTCCTTGCACAATTCATAAGCATCATACAAGAAATCATCATCGGGCACATTCACCCCTGCTTCTCCTTGGATGGGTTCTACCAAAAATCCAGCAATATTAGCACCATCTGCTTCTAAAGCTGCCTTGAGGGCAGGAATATCATTATAAGGGATGGTTTCAAAACCGGGGGTATAGGGGCCAAAATGTCCTTTGGCTCCGGGGTCACTAGAGAACGAAATGATAGTGACCGTACGGCCGTGAAAATTTTGACCACACACCAAAATCTTAGCTTGATTGTTGGGAATGCCTTTTTTGTCGTAGCCCCATTTGCGGCAAATCTTAATGGCTGTTTCTACGCCTTCTGCTCCTGTATTCATGGGCAATAACTTCTCATAACCAAAATACTCACAGGCAAATTTTTCAAACACGCCTAGCTTATTATTATAAAAAGCTCTGGAAGTCAAATTCAGGGTCTTGGCTTGTTCTGTAATCGTAGCGACCAAGCGTGGGTGACAGTGACCTTGATTGACAGCAGAGTACGCCGATAAAAAATCAAAGTATTGTTTGCCCTCTACATCCCAAACGTGTACCCCTTCGCCTTTTGCCAAAACAACACCCAATGGATGATAATTGTGTGCGCCATATTTGTCTTCTAATTCCATCAACTGCTTAGAGCTCAATTGCTCTTTAGTCACTGTTTCCATACTACTAATAATTTTAAATGTTTGAGGACGAACTCCGCCCAAATCTTTATAACTTTATGGTCTTAATAAACATGCTGGTTTTGAGTGACAACATCCATGTCTGCTCTATCAGCAACAATCCCAAATTGTGCTTAACTGTATTTTGGTGTTGGCACAAAAATACAAAAAAATTGAGACTCTACCGAAATTTAATAACCGCAGCTATTCCAGCATTGACCAATATACTAATACATCAACAGTTAGCCGATCGGGTTGTTCCTCGCCTTTTGCGCTCCAACAAAAAATGGGGCTCCAAGGATCGTCGCTTCTTGGCATATACCATTTATGAAGTGGTGCGTTGGTACCGTTTGTACTATGAACTATTGGGCTACCAACCTCGATCTGAGGAAGATTGGTGGCAATTATTAGGCATTCATTGGCTCTTGGAAGGGCAAGATTTGCCGCCTTGGGAGCAATTTGAGGGCTTGGACAAAGCCGCTATTCTAACACGCCACGAAGCCCTAAAGGAAAACAGAGCCATTGCACAGGCTATTCCCGATTGGCTAGACCAATTGGGCCATCAAGCAATTGGCGAACATTGGGCAGCGTGCCTAGCCGCCTCCAACCAAACCGCTCCCCTCACCCTACGTGCCAACACCCTCAAAACCACCCGAGAGGAGCTAGTCGGTCACTTGGACAAAAAAGGCGTGCAAGCACTCTTAATGAGCGAATTGCCCGATGCCTTGGAAGTCCCCAAACGCCAAAAACTAACCCAACTGCCCAGCTATGAGCGGGGCTATTTTGAAATTCAAGATGGGGCTTCTCAGCAGGTGGCTCCTTTCTTGCAAGCTGAGGCTGGCATGACGGTCGTAGATGCCTGTGCAGGGGCAGGCGGCAAAAGCCTGCATTTGGCGGCATTGATGCACAATAAGGGCCAACTCATTGCCTTGGATGTGGAGCAAGCCAAACTACAGGAGTTGCAAAAACGTGCCAAACGAGCGGCGGTTTCTATTCTTGAAACGCAATTGATTGAAGGCGCATCAACTATTAGTCAATTGTATAATAGTGCCGACCGATTATTGTTGGATGTGCCTTGTTCGGGCTTGGGAACACTACGCAGAAGTCCCCAAATAAAATGGCGGTTGCAGCCCGATTTTTTGCAAGAGATTCAGGCTACACAGCAAAAAATATTGCAGGAGTACAGCCCTATATGCAAAGTGGGTGGCTTAATGGTCTATGCTACTTGTAGCATTTTGCCCAGTGAGAATCAAGAGCAAGTCCAACAGTTCTTGGAAAGTCCTGCTGGAGCTGCTTTTGAATTGCTAGACGAGCGGCAATTGTGGCCTCAAGATGGAGGCGATGGTTTTTATATGGCTTTGTTGCGCCGAGGGTAGGCTTCGTTCCCAAACCTTATTTCTTATCCAAAATAATAGGATCGATGGCCGCCAAATCTTTATTGGTTACTTTGTAATGTACATACCATTGTTTTTGGGTTTTGCGAAACAAACTTGCCAACCAGCTTACTCTTTTATTATTAATAGTAGGATAATAACGCTCTTCTCGACTCCCTCTCAAGTTGGACAACAGGATTTTGTACAGTTTTTCTTGCCCCTGTTCTTGAACCACATAGTATATATAAGCAGGTTGGGGATCGAATAAGTGGGTTGGTGGTTTGTGAACGGTTCCTTCTACCTTTTTCTTGTTAAAAGCTAAATCATAATTATAGTTGGGGTTGTTGTTTACAAAATTAACTCTAGCAAGTTTGGCTTGGTGCATGGGTTTTACTTCAATTTTGACCGTATCACGCAGCTTTCGGTCTAGGTTTATCCAGCCACATTCGGGCACTGTCACCACATAAAAACGTTTTCCTTTTATTTCTTGTACTTTTATGGGTACGTTAGGAGTAGTTGTCCAAGAGCCATCATTATTAATATTAAATACATCAGGCAAGCCAGCATTTCCATCCTGTATAGGAATTCTAACCGTAACAGGTTCATCCAGTGGTCTTCTGCCCTCTTTTCCACAAGGCTGCACTCTAAACATCCCCTCACTTCTCAACGGCACTCCATCAGATGTAAAGGTGGTTAAGTTCATGTTGTAAGCTTCGTTGCCTGTTCTAACCATATCGGGCTTATAGCTTCCTGCACTGCCTTTGTACACAAAATCGGCTCCATTGACGTGAATGATTTGATTCGTGTTTGCTGGTGCTGCTGGTGCTTGGTAAGGATTGGGTTGGGCAATAACTGCTACCCCAGTCTCTACAGGAGTGGGCTGGCTTATACGCTCTTTGCAGGCCAATAACAACTCTACCCGTCTATTGGCAGCTCTTGAGTTGGCATTGTCATTGGCTGCCACAGGCTGTTTTTCTCCTTCAAAACTAGTCAGCAAGGAATCTAGTGGCTGTTCTTTTAGTAGTGTTTTTAATTCTGTCTTGATAGTTTCTACTCTTCGTTGTGATAAATCCAAATTGTAGGCATCAGAGCCAATATTATCAGTATGCCCAACCAAATGGATCCACTGTATTTCTTTTTGGTGTTCTTGCACAAAACTGTAAAGTTTGTTTTTTTCTTGCATGGTCAATTTATCCTGATCCGAATCAAAATAAATGGTATGCTTAAAGGTAGTAGACTGCTGGGCGGTAATAGAGTACGTGAATAAGCTCAATAATAGAGCAAAATAGTAATTCATGATGTGTGATGTTTTGTTTTCTTAAATAATAACAAAGCTTAGGGGAGTTAAACGCTTTGTGGTGTTTTGTTGTATAAATGGCCATCCACCAAAAAAGGTAACCTTTGCTTACTATGCTCAGATGTATTATCTTGTTGGCTTGATTCTTATTTTTCATTGCACACAGCAAGCAAACTCTAGCTATGTCTTACCAATTTTATTGTTCTTGTTTATTTTTTTTAATGATTGGAGCATGTACACCCAGTACTCCCCCAACACCTCCTATAGCCCCTCTTATTCCCTTAAAAGATTCTAGTTTTGATGCTTCTCGAAGCCCTTCTATAGATACTACTCCCATCACAAATAGTGCGCTAGATAGTTTAGAACCCATCTGGGGCTATCGGTTTTGCATCCAAGGCGATTTTAATGGCGATGGTCAGCAGGATACGCTATTAGAATGTTTCCGAGATCGAACCACCAATAAGGAAACCAATAAGTACTTCAAAGGTATAGCACAAGAAGTAGATTATCAGTATTATAATAAAGAACTGCGACAAGTATACACCGCCCTAGAAAGCACCGACGGTAGTGTAGTGCCTTTTTTACGTGGTTCTTGCTTGGGCTTCTCTTGGTTAGAAACTATTGGTGATATTGATAATAATGGCACGGATGAAATTGGTTACGTTTTTTATAATGCAGATATGTCCAATCTCAATAGTTTTCATATTTATACGCTAAAAGATAGTGCTTGGGTTCGGCTTCATAGCTTCTTGATTAGAGAGGCCAATTTCCCACTTATTCCTTATCATTTTACTCGTTATGGTTTGTTTGGGGCAGATGGACAGGAGGAAGTGCAAGACAGCAGCATCAACCAGCAATTAATGGCTGCCATTGATACTTTTCAGTGGGTCAAACTCATCAAACCGCATGTTATTGAATTTCAAACTATGGGCGATCCTTGCGAAATTTACTACAAAGCAGCAGATAAAAAACCAGATCTAAATCAAAAAATATGGCTAGAAGCCACCAATCTGGATTTGCCACCTTTTATGAGCAAAAGATGGTTGTTGCTGGATTTGGCCGAATATAGTGCGGCTACTCAGCAAGAGATTTTGGAGCAGCTTAAGAAAGGTAAGCATGAAATTTGTGACCCCATCTCTGAATTCACCATGCGTGCATTTATTAGACAGAACAAAAATTTTTAGTCAAAAAAACAAAACCAAATGAATCACAAGATTTTATTAGGCGCTGGCCTCTTGCTTGTTATCAGCTCTTTTGTAGCCTGCCAAAAGGAAGACCCCAATACGGTCACTTATGATTGCAGCAATCTAACGCCAACATACACCTCTGATATTAAGGCTATTATGGACAACAATTGTGCTCGAAGTGGTTGCCATAATGCCAGTAGTAGAGCATCGGGTATTGATTTGAGTACCTATGCCAATGTATCTAGTGAGGCTGATAATCCGAGGTTTAGAGGGGCTATAGAACGGCTAGATGGTTTTAGCAGTATGCCCAAGGGGGGAGGAAAATTATCCACAGATAACCTACAAAAAATTTACTGCTGGATAGAGCGTGGCAAGCCACAGTAATATGTTTTATTTTGAGTGATATGGGTACGGGTAGGGGTTTATAGCAATAAACCCCTACCCATAAACCCCTACGCCAATCGTTCTACAGCAGTTTTGATGCGTTTGATGGCTTCCCGCAATTCTTCTTCAGAAGTAGAATAAGCCAAGCGCACACAATCATCTGCTCCAAAGGCAGAACCTGCCACAATGGCTACATGTGCTTGATGCAAGATGTATTCGCAAAATTCGCTCGAATTGCTAATCACTTTGCCGTCCACACGCTTGCCATACAAGGCGCTGATATTCGGAAAAACATAAAAAGCACCTTCTGGATGATTGACTTGAAAGCCCTCAATTTCTTGCAATAATTCTAAGACCAAATCACGACGCTGGCGAAATGCCTTGGTCATTTCATAAGTAGGAGTCATATCTTGCATCAAGGCATCAACAGCCGCTTTTTGTCCAAAGGCATTGGCCCCCGAGGTAAATTGACCTTGCATTTTGCTACAAGCAGCAGCCACCCATGCTGGCCCAGCAATATAGCCCAAACGCCAGCCGGTCATTGAGAAGCCTTTGGAAAAACCATTCACAATGATGCAACGTTCTTGGATAGACTCAAAATTAGCCATGCTCACATGACCGCCTTCCAAGAAATTGATGTACTCATAAATTTCATCCGAAACCACCAATAGTTCCGAGTGGCGTTCTACGACCTCTACCAACGGTGCAAAATCCTCCTTGGTATAAACGGTGCCTGTAGGATTGCAGGGAGAAGAAAAAATTACCATGCGAGTTTTGTCGGTAATGGCGGCTTCAAACTGTTCGGCCGTTACTTTAAAATCGTTCTCAATAGAAGCATGAACAAACACAGGTTTGGCACCACTTAGTTTGATAATTTCATTGTACGACACCCAATATGGTGCAAACACTACCACTTCATCGCCCTCATTGAGCAGGGACAAGGACAAATTGGCAATGGATTGCTTGGCTCCATTGGAAACTACAATTTGATTGGGGGCATACTCTAAATTATTATCGCGTTGGAGTTTGGCCGCAATGGCCTCCCGCAATTCCAACAAGCCCGGCACAGGGGTATACTTGGTATAGCCATCGTCCAATGCCTGCTTGGCGGCTTGCTTGATGTGCTCTGGGGTATCAAAATCGGGTTCTCCCAAGCTCAAGCTAATAACTTGGTGGCCTTGTTGTTTGAGTTCTCTTGCCAATTGAGCCATTTTGATGGTGGCAGACTCGGCCATGTTTTTTAAACGATCAGAAGTGTACATAATGAAATTATGGTGATAATAAATTTACTGAAGGGGGATTCATCCCTTCTATTTACAATTGATTTTTTTGCTCTAATTCCTTAGCTGCATCCCAAAGGTCATCTAGTTCGTCAATAGACAACTCATGCAATGATTTGGGCGCATGTTGCTCCATGTGCTGAAAGCGTCTGATAAATTTTTTGTTGGTTTTTTCGAGGGCGGCTTCTGGGTCTATATTTAGAAAACGGGCATAATTGATTAAGGCAAACAGCACATCGCCAAACTCCGAAGAAATACGCTCATTGCCCTCTCTGTCGTCAATACTTACTTGCAGCTCGCCCATTTCTTCTTCTACCTTTTCCAGCACCTCCTCGGCCTTTTCCCAATCAAAGCCCACTTGCTTAACTTTTTCCTGAATTCTATAGGCTTTGACCATAGCGGGCAAAGATTTGGGCACCCCTTGCAAAATAGAGGACTTGCCCTTTTCTTTTAGTTTGAGTTGTTCCCAATTGCGCTTTACGGTTGCTTCGTCATTGGCTTCTACATCGCCATAAATATGTGGGTGACGGTGAATAAGTTTGTCGCAAACCGTATTAAGTACATCTGTAATATCAAATGCTTTTTTCTCACTAGCAATTTTAGAATAAAAAACCAAATGCAGCATCAAATCTCCAATTTCACCCTTTAGTTCGGTCATATCTTGGTCGGCAATAGCATCTACCAATTCATAGGTTTCTTCAATGGTCAGAATACTTAGACTCTCCAAGGTTTGTTTGCGATCCCAAGGGCATTTTTCACGTAAATCATCCATTATATTGAGCAAACGCTCAAAAGCTTTTAATCGTGCATCCATTAATTTTATGACTAGTTTTAAGTAAGAAGTTGTTTGCAATTTGAGGACAAAAAACCACTTAATAAAGTATTCGTAAGCCTTTCAAAAATTTATTTATTAAAAGTACCATTCTATTCTAACATTGATGTATCTTTTTAGTAGTTAATTGGCCTATTTTTTTAGTTACAATATACCTCCTATAGAATAATTATTCCTCTCTACTAAATTCTAATCGTTTGCAGCCGACCTCCAAAGATTTATTAACTGCTGTTAGTCAAGGAGATACAATAGCCTTTCAGCAATTGCACGAACGTTTTTCGGCCAAAATGTATAGCACTGCATTGAGTTATGCCCAACAAGAACAAGAGGCCGAGGAAATTGTGCAAGATGTTTTTGTTAAGGTCGTTCGCAAGGCGCATCAATTCAAAGGCAACTCTACAGTGAGCACTTGGATTTACAGAATAACGGTCAATACTGCACTTAGTCGTATTCAATTTTCAAAAAAACGTTTTTTGGGGCAACCATTAGAACAAATACCCAATGCAGAGAATTTTTATCACCTGGGTATTTTATTAGAAAACAAAGAAAATGCTCAACAGTTGTATGCAGCTATACAACATTTGCCCGATCGTCAAAAAACAGCCTTTATATTGAGCTTTATAGAAGAATTGCCTCAACAGGAGGTGGCTGATATTATGCAAACTTCACACAAGGTCAATACAGACGGTCTATTATATCACCACCATAGAACAACAAAAAATAGAAGTAACCTATCGACATTTATTCTAAAGAAAAAAGAAGAAATAACAGTTAAGCATACACTAATCACACACATTGCTTTCATAGATTGCCGCCATGCTCCTAGTAAATTTCATCACTAGGAGCACTATTTTTATTTGATATGTTTTCTTTACATTACTTTTACTTAGAACAGTTTCTCTTATTTTCTTAAGTGTTGTTTTTTTGTGTATTATTGTAACAAACATTCAACTACACTGCATAATACTGAGCTAATAATGGCTACTACAACTAGTTTTACCACTGTTACCCTTGCCCCAGAGCATATTGATGCAGTTTTGGCACTTTCGGACGAGCAAATGGGCAAAGGATTCTTATCCAAACAAAATGTACTGAAGCATATCCATGAAGCCAATTACTTTGGTCAAGTTGTAGTAGAAGGTGGTCAAATATTGGGTTTTTCACTCATGGAAGTGCTAGAACGTCAGCAATTGGCTAAAAAATTTAAAAATGCCGAACAGTGGTTTTTGGCTTATTTTGCAGCGTATGAGCAATTGGGTTATCGCTCCCTAACCGCAGTGGCAGCAGATGCCCAAGGCCAAGGAGTAGGCAGCCTATTGGTCAAGGAAGGTTTAAAAATGCTTTCTGAAAAAGTAGCGGTTGTGGTTTGTGAGGCTTGGCAATCCAACCAACCCTCTGCTGGCCGAAGCAATGTTTTTTTGGACAATGGTTATAAAGCCTTGAGGGTATGTCCTAATTTCTGGAAAGAAGAAAGCTTACAAAAAAAATACACTTGCTCTATTTGTGGGCATCCTCCTTGCCAATGCACGGCTGTTATTTATGGTTGTTTCTTTGACCATAAGCCCCAGCACTGGTGGGCACGTCCCGACCTTTGTTATCAACAGGAACAACTGCATTTTGCAGGACACAATATTTGGGCTTATGCTCAAAACAAAAAAACACCTTTTTATGTCTATAGTTTGCCTCGTATTCAGGCCAACTATGAGCGTCTAGCGCAGGCACTTGACCAAGTAGGCATTTCCTACAAAATTCACTATGCCATGAAGGCCAATCGTCATTGGTCGGTTTTGAGCCATTTGCGTAGCCATACCAATGCCTGTATTGATGTTTGCTCCCCTAGAGAGTTGCAGCGTGCTTTAGAAATGGGTTTTGAACCCCAACAAATCACCTATACCAATACTTCTGTTTCAGAACAAGATTTGGCAATTTTGGCCAAGCACCCTGATATTGCAATCAACTTGGATGCCTTGAGCACCATCAGGCGTTTTGCCAACTGGGTGGATAGCAGGGATATTGGTATTCGGATTAATGCTGATGTTGGAATGGCTTATGAGACTGCACTAGAGTATGCTGGACGCAAGGTCTTTAAATTTGGCATTTATAAAGAACAGTGGGCTGAATTGCAACAGTTGGTTGCCAACACCAATTTTAGAGTTACCACGGTTCATTGTCATGCTGGTTCAGGTTTTTTGAGCAATCAATTGGTTAAGTTGAATGCTATTTTTGAAGTAATAGATCAGTTTCTTACTTTGTTTCCGCATATTACTACGGTCAATTTGGGTGGCGGATTGGGGGTGCCACAAAAAGAGGGAGATCAGCCTCTGGATGTAGAAAAGTGGGCAACTATAGTTGGTGCTTATGTCCAAAAACGCCATTTATCCTTGTGTATAGAACCGGGGGATTATCTTGTTAAGGATGCAGGATTACTTATCACGCAAGTAAACACCTTGGAACACAAACGTGGGCAGCTCTTTGTAGGGCTTGATACGGGTATGAACATGAATTATGAACCTGCTTACTACAATATGAACTTGGAGCCTGTTCCTTTGCAACAAGTTATGGATGGCCAAATAATAAAGGGTTATTTGGCAGGCAACATTAATGAGCCTATAGATTTATTATCTTCTTACAGAATTTTACCGCCTGTACAAGAAGGTGATTATTTGGCACTAATAAACACTGGTGGCTATGGTGCATCTCCTAGCTCTGACCACTGTATGCGAGGAGATTTTGAGGAATATGTACTGTACAACAAAGTAAAATAGCAGCTACATACAGCTTACAAAAAGTTAATTATCAACTATTTAAACCTGAACACACCATTACAAGTTTGAATCTTGTTTTTTTTAAACTTTTATTATCTTATTAAGAATAATTGCAGAGAATTTGGCAAAAAAAAGACCTTAATAATATTAAAAAATTTTTATCTTGTGGCTAGTAAGAATATCCACATTTTTTTTTGTAAAATATTTAACTTGTAATCCCTATACTATGCTAAAATATTTCATCTTAACCATAGGGCTACTCTCTTTATATGCCTGCCAAAAAAATGCTGGATTTGGTGGTAACTCTACCATCAAAGGACGCTTAGAAGTGGAAAATTATAATCGTGATTTTTCAATTTTACGCCAAAGCTATTTTCCTATTGACGAAGAGGTGTTTATTCTATTTGGAGAAAATTCGGCTTATGGAGACAAAGTAAGAACAGATACCAAGGGCTTTTTTGAGTTTCGGAACTTAAAAGCGGGTACTTACACCGTCTATGCTTACTCCAAAGATTCTGCTCGTATGGATCCCACAGGATTTGTTCCCATAGAAGTAAAGGTAGAAGTCAATACAAACGAAGAGTTTATTGATATAGGTACCTTGACCATTTTGGATAATGATGACGATGGTTTTGCCACTATAAGAGGAAAAGTATACACCAATGACAATGGTGGTTATTATGTTCCAGATGAACGCGTGTATTTGGTATACCCTACTGCTTTTGGAGTTGAAACCAGCCAAAGAACCAAATATGATGGCACTTTTGAATTTGATAATCTACCATTGGGTACTTATGAAATTTATGCTTATACTGAAGATAATCAAGTTCCCTCTGGAGTTATTCCTATTATTCAAACAGTTACTATTACTGATGTTAATCAAGACACCCTCTTACCAGACTTTGTAATTAATCTCTAAAATGAACTCATTCCCCAAAAGAGTCTATTTATTATTTTTAGTTAGCCTATTGCTACACTTCCCACTAGCTGCCCAAGATTTGACCAATGATGTCAAAACTTGGATAGGCTATGGTATAGGTGTCAAGATAGGGAAAAAATTTAAAGTAAAAGTTGGACAACTTTACAGCATGGATATTAGCAATATTCGATTTGGTTTTGCACAAACGGATGTTGTACTGGCCTATAGATTGGCACGCAAACATTATCTTCAATTAGAATACTCCAACTCTCAATATCGTTTTTTTGATGGATTGCAACAGATTGGTTTCTCTCAAAACCTACTGGGACTAATCAGCTATCAGCGATTTACGCTCAATTACAATACTAGCCATCAACTTCTAAAAAACAACAAGCTTTGGAAGGTCAAGCACTATGTGTCGGCGCAGGTTTTCTTTCCTCAGCCCGTCAAACATAGAATGCGTTTTATATACACTGCAAGACTGTATTATTCCAATCCTAAATGGCCGCTCAAAATCCAACCTTACATTGCCACTAATCTTCATTATTATTTAGGAGGTCGCCCTATTGCTTATCACGATGAACAGGGAACGATAGTAGCTTACAATTCCCCTAATGGATTTCATAGAATCCGTTTAAAAACAGGTGGTAGTTTTAGACCATTCAAAAAAATCCCCTTTAGCATTACTTTTTATTTTATTGCACAATGGGAATTCAACTTGAATATTTTCCCGAACACGGGTATTAATTATAGAAAGCCTGAACCTTTGAACCAAATCTCCTATCCTTTTGAACCTCTGGATAGAGATGTTGTCATGCCCTTTAATAATTATATCACTGTTGGTTTACACTTAAGCTACACCTTTAAAGTTAAACTAAAGAAGAAGAAGAAGAAAAAAAACGATGCTAAACGAAATTGAAATGAGTCAAATCAAGGCAAAAATCAAAGCAGCGATCATCTGTAAAGGAATGCCTGATTTTGAAATTGACTCAGAAGTCATGTACAATCATAGACCAAAACCAGGTGACGTGGCTGTTTATGAAGTCCTTGATATAGGTAAGCACAAATCTATTCAAGGTTTAAATGGTAATAACCGATACATTTTCCCCGGCGATATTATCATGGCGGCCTTTGGTAGTCGTTATGCAACTGGCCAATTGGAAGGTCTTGTACCCAAACAACATTGCGAGGAATATCACATTCTGGGTAAAGGTGGTGCTATTGGAATTATTGTGTCGATGCACTACAAACTAGCTGCCAAAGGCCCCACTACGCTGCGAATGATTGGTTATGCTACTTCTGAAGGCAAAGTCATCAATACGCGCTACCTTACTCACAAACGCCTGCGTTTCAACCCCAAGAAACGAAGAAAGAGCAAAGTGATTTTATCACTTGGAGCAAGTATGGATAGTGGTAAGACCACCTCTGCGGCTTATCTGTGCCGAGGGCTCTCCCAATCAAGAAAAGTGGCTTACTTTAAATTAACAGGTACGGTGTATGCCAGAGACCGCTCTTATGTACGAGATTGTGGGGCTTGTTATGTTTGTGATTTTTCTACTTTGGGTTATCCTTCTACTTATCTATGCAGTAAAACAGAGATATTGGATTTGTACGAGACCTTAACTAGACTAGTCAATGCTTATGAACCAGAATATCTAATTGTAGAGATTGCAGATGGTTTGTTGCAGCGCGAAACGGCTCTGTTGCTACAGTATAAGCCTTTTACGAATACCATAAGTCATGTTGTGTTTTCGGGTGGGGACAGTATGAGTGCCTTGTTGGGCTACAATATGCTCACCGAATGGGGTTTAGAACCCACTATAGTTGGAGGGCTTTTTACGGCGAGTCCCTTATTGGCTCGTGAAGTAGAGGAGATCATTGATATTCCTATTCTCAACTTAGAGGGTCTTTCGGATCCCAATGTTGTACTGCTTTTTGATCCAGATGCTGAACCTATTGTTGTTCCAGAGCCTGATCCCGAGCCAGTTGCTTAGTTACACCTTGTATTATTCCAAATATTTTTATGCTTTGAGGTTGATTATCAAGGCTATTTGCTTACCACAATAATTTCCTGTATCTTTGAATACTGGGATTTTAAGTGGCTCCCCTATAAGTTGCATAAAAATACTCAGCAAGTACAGCAAGCTACACAATAGTTCTGTTGAACTACTACTGTATCTACATTTCTTTTGTAGAGTTTACTTGTTTGTTCGCTGTACTTGCTCGCCTCTGCTACCATTAAAATAAATAACATTTATTTATTGGTAAGTTGAATGATTTACTAGAGGCGATTGTTATTGCATTGCAGCCAAACTTGATTCTCAATTAATAAAGCAAAAGCATTTATTTTTAATGAGCTCTACTACTAAAAACAAATTATTAGGCCAATTTATACGGAATAACAAACTCAAGGTTTTTGGTGTTATTGTAACAGGTTTTATATCTAGTGTTCTAAAAATATTGATTCCTATTTCTATCACTCAATACTACAGTTTGGTGTTTGAAAGCAATTCTCCCAAACTATTTGTATTGAGTCTTTTTCCTGATTACTTTACAGATACTATCCCTCATTTTTTGTTTTTCTTTTTTTTCTTGGTGTTTATAACGGGTGTATTTGACTTTTTAGAACGCTTGGGCAAGGGTACATTGGGAGAGTTGTTTCTTTTTAAATTACGAAAGATTTTATTCGCCAAACAACTGCACATCAAGCAACGCACTTATGACGAAAGAGGTACAGGACGTTATTTATTACGTTATAGTGGTGATTTGAGTAGCATTCAGCGTTACCTGACCAGAGGTATTCTGCAATTTATCATTGATTTGTTGTTTATTAGCCTCACTATGGCTGTACTGTTTGCCATCAACCCTACTATATGCTTTATTATTGTAGCTTGTGCCTTTACCTCCTACATTACCATAGTATTTGTTAATAGTTGGCTCTATAGAATTTCTAGCAATCGTAGAAATCGCAAATCTGGTTTGCTCTCTTTTGTGAACACGCATTTGCGTAGTATGCTGTCTATCAAAAGTTTTAATAAAGAAAAAAAAGCGTATAAACGCTTTGGTAGACGTGCCAAAAAAATACTAGACTTGGGTATTGATTACCACATCGCCAATAGTTTTATACAGGCAATGACCAAATCTACGGTATACTTGGTATTGGGTATCACCCTTACGTTTGTACATCTTTCGTCTTGGCAATCGGGTAGTGAATTATTTATCACGGTCTTGGTACTGGTTAGTATCTTACCCCTATTCCGACGAACATTGCGGGTGTATAGTATTTGGGAAATGGGCAATATTTCCTTTGCCAAGTTGGTGCTTATTATCAATGAAAAAACAGAAGAACAACCCAACAAAGATTCACTAGATCGCATTCGAGGCAATAGAGTTATTGTTCGTAATTTAAGGTTTGAACACGAAGATGGAAAAGAATTGTTTCATGGGCAATCCTTTGTCATCCCTTCCAAAGCCATTACCTTTATCAATGGCAAAGGCAAAACGACCTTGGCCAAAATTCTGTTGGGCATATACGATCATTATACAGGCACCGTTAAGATTAATAGAACCAATATTCGTTATATTCCGCCCAAAACTATTCGCCGAAAGGTAACTATTGCTTCCAAAGAATGGCCTTTGTATGGCCGAAGGGTTTTTGATGCGATTTGTTATAACAAAAAAGAAAAAAAGAAAATTGAAGCAGCAGCACTCTTAGAAAATCTGCAAAGCCACTGGGATGGACAACTAACCCTAGAAACACCTATAGGAGAACTAGGCCAACGTTTGTCTCACAATCAGTATGTGTTGCTTTGTTATGCCAGAGCTGTGTTGACCAAAAAGAAAATTTTGATTCTCGATCTTCCTTTTCAGACTCTAGCTCCTGCTTTGCGTGAAACACTTATCAATCACATCAACAGCTTAAAAGAAAGAAAAACAATCATTGTTTTTGGGCAACGTAAAAGTCAGTTTAAACAACTTGAAATTGATAGAGAATTTACACTTGGCTCTCCCCCTCTCAAGTACACCTTAAACTAATAAAAGTTCTAGAGACCCAGCTTCTTTAAATTCATCTTGACATGAAAAAACGCACTGCACAAAAACTCCTATTTATACTTGTCATTGTTTATTATGGCTTTCAATATATTTTTGGGCCTGCTCCTGTGCCAGCAGGTCGCCAACAAGCCATACATACCAATGGTCAACGTTATTATTGGTATGTTCCTGAAAAAGTGGCCGCCGATCCCTCTCTAGCAGACGATATAGTGGCGGTTATTCATGGCTACACGGGACAAGACAGTGGAGAGGAAGGTATAAAGATTGCACAAAATAATTTAAAGCGTTTTACCGATTATGCCGATGAAACGAATTCTATATTGATTGCACCTCATTTTAGTGAAGATATATTCGATTCGGATTATCAACGTTTTAATTTAGATGAAGAACGCTCTGACAGTGCCTTAATTGAGATAATAGAACACGTTCGCCGCGCCTTTCCTAATGTAGATTCAAATGACCTTAGCCTCTTTGGTTTCTCTGGCGGTGGTCAGTTTGTGCATCGTTTTTGTGCGTTTCATCCTGAGCTTATCAAAAAAGCAGTTGCTAGTGGTGCTGGTTGGTACATGTGGCCCGATGATAGTGTAGATTATCCGGTAGGTTTGGACGTGTCCGACCACAGCAATGTTCCCCCTATTGACATACGGCGTTTTTTAGAGTGCAATATACTGGTACTCATTGGTGATGAGGATATAACTCAAGGTTCGTTTAGAGAAGAGTACAAGGGTATTGATCTGAATGACGAACAAGGTGATAGCCGATTGGAGCGCGCTATTAGATGGGTGGATGCAATAGAAGATTATGCCGATCGTTTGGATGTAAATACCAACATAAAATTGCGAACGGTTCCTGATGTAGAGCATAAAACCAGCAAACCACTCATGCGAGAGGCGTTTAAGTATTTGAAGGAAGACGATTTGGTACAATAATATTAAATACATAACGTTGGATTGGTACACCTTAAATTTAATCTTGACATGAAATCTTCGAAGACAAACTTGATACTTTTTCTTGTCCTTATTTATTCTGCCTTCCAGTGTATTGCCAAGAGTCCCCCTTCTGACCCAGAAAAGCCAATTGCATTCAAAAAAGGCATCCATAAATCAAAGTATGCCAATGAGCAAGTCTATTTTTGGTATGTTCCGAGCAAGGTAGCCGAAGATCCGACTAAGGCCAAAGATGTAGTCGCTATTATTCATGGATATACTGGACAGGCCAATGGAAGCAGTGGTGTCAATATTACGCTTGAGAATTTAAAGCGTTTCACGGTTTATGCAGATTCAACCAATTCTATATTAATAGCACCTCATTTTAATGAAAGTGTGTTTGGTGCTGATTATCAACGTTTGAATCTAGAGCAAGAGCGTTTTAATGCCCGTGGTGAAACCTTGGATGTACCGGGAGTGCGTTCCGATATGCGTCTAATACAACTAATACAACTACTCCAAGAGAGTTTCCCCAACATAGATGACAAAAAAATCAAACTCTTTGGATTTTCGGGTGGTGGGCAATTTGTGCATCGTTTTTGTGCTTTTCATCCCAATCGTATCGAAAAAGCTATTATTGGTGGTGCTGGTTGGTATATGTGGCCTGATGATAAGATAGAATACCCTTTAGGTTTCAATTTGAATACCTTCTCCAAGGTTGACAAGCGTATTAATACCAAAGCATTTGTACAATGTGATATGCTGGTACTCATTGGTGAGGAGGATAAAACTCAAGGCTCCTTCAGAACAGAATTAAAGAATTATGACTTGGATATAGTTTATAATTTGAACAAAATGCAAGGCAATACCCGTGTCAAAAGGGCAAGCAAATGGGTGGCTGCACTAAAGGAATATGCTGCTCAGGCAGGGGTAAAAGCAGAGGATGTTAAGGTTAAGATGCAAACCGTAAAAGATGTACCCCACCGAACTCCTGACGAATTTATGCGCGTGGCTTTTAATTATCTGGCAGGAAGAAAAATCGTGATTTTTGATTATCTCGAAAAACGAAATCGAAAATAAGGACTTGCAGAGGCTTAAATCTCGATGCAGAACAGCACACGCTCCACGAATATATAAAAGTTGCTTCTAATTACTTGTCAGAAAAAGAGGTCGTTATTTGTAATACATCCTCAGTAATTAAATACAAACCAATATTTAAAGTTTAATTTTTTTTTTAGAAAAGAATAGCTATATTGAAGCTGAAAACTTTGAGTGCCTATGAGATCCATAAATTAACTTAATAATTGTATTTTTTTTGATTTTTACGCCTCTTATTTAGAATAAGAGCTTAATCTATTAGTACTAAATACATCACCAATTAAGTTTTATTTATTGATAATCACCTCGGTTGATTTTATTACAAGTATTCCCAACATTGCTTGTAATGCGCTATAAATTACTTTACAGTGTACTAAAATTAAGATACCGATGAAATTCACTAGGCAACTTCTCCTATTTGTACTATTTGTAGCTTGTTTTACCTTCAGATGTGCAGTAGACAATGCTGTCCAACAAGGAGTAAGCAAAGAAATATATACCGATGGGCAGGTGTATTATTTGTATATCCCTCAGGCCGTAGCCGCCAATCCTAATCTTGCCGCAGAAGTACTTGCCGTTATTCATGGCTATTCGGGTCAAACGAATGGTGCTGTAGGAGAAGATATTGCACTTCAAAACTTAGAGCGTTTTGAAGAATACGCCGAGCAAACCAACACCATACTCCTAGCACCACACTTTTCTGAAACCATATTTGATTCCGATTATCAGCGTTTTAATTTAGATGCCACACGCTCTGATTTACGGCTGATTGATTTAATTGAACGTACTCAACAGACCTTTCCAAACATAAAAGATCAACAAATTAAGCTTTTTGGCTTCTCAGGTGGTGGGCAATTTGTGCATCGTTTTTGTGCCTTTCATCCCAATATTGTCCAAAAAGCCATTGCCAGTGCTTCGGGCTGGTATATGTGGCCCGATATAGCCTTTGATTATCCACTAGGTATCAACCTACTGCCCTTTCCCAATGCCCCTCCTATCAACATGAATTTGTTTTTACAGTCCAATTTGCTTATTCTAGTTGGTGGGGACGATATTCGACAAGGGTCTTTTAGAACCGATTACTATGGCACTAACCTAAATAATCTCCAAGGTAGAAATAGACGCGCCCGAGCACAAAATTGGGTCAATGCCATGCAAAGCTATGCCACTAATAATGGCTATATCTCTAATATTAGTTTGGAAATTGTGCCCGGTACAGAGCATAGAATCAGCAAGGACTTGCTGGATGCTGCTTATAATTTCTTAATGAATTAATAATAATCTACAAATACTTGTTTCAAAATGAACTATAGAGCTTTAATTCCTTTTTCGGGAGGTATTGATAGTACAGCAGGTTTGTATTATACCTTGACCAACTACCCCAACGATCATTTCTTGGTATTTAAGGTTATTTTAATCAATGGTGAGTGTGGAAGTAGAACGGTAAAAGAGGAACAAGCTGTTAATGCTATACTGGAAAAATTGCGTGCTAGAGGCATCAATAACTTCACCTATCGTCGCCTCTCTTTTGATTATAGCCAATTGGGTCCCCCTCCTATTTGGGATAGTGAGGCGGTCAATTTTGCTGCTGCTACTTGCCTTAGGGCACATCCCGAAATTACGGAGATGGTAGAAGGGGCTATTTATGACGATTATTTGCAAGCAGGTTTTCAAGAGCGATTGGATCAGATTGAGAAAATTTTGTACTTGGTGAGTGAGCGTACCAAGGAGAATTTGACCATTGTATTTCCGCTCAAGGATTGGGATAAATATCAAGTCATGAAAAGCCTGCCAGCAGAGATTCTCCATCTTACTTGGTCGTGCAGATACCCCGAGGGTGCCGCTCAGTGGGAATTAAAACGCTGCCACAAGTGTTCTACCTGTATTACCATTGATAAAGTGCTAGAAAAGCATGGAGATGAATTTCCAGATTTTGATGACCATCCCTTTGCTGCTGGCCCACCCAAATAATCCATTTTATGCGTTTGTCCATTCTCCTACTTCTTGTATTGTTACCTTTTTTGTATGGCTTTAGCCCTGCCAGTGAACCCTCTAATGTAGAGGAACTGCAAGCCCAATATCGCCTATTGGTAGATTTGCAAGAAGCCGAACAGATTTCATCGGTAGTCTTTGAAGAGCGTACAGCGCATTTGCAAAAGATTGCTCAAGAGCAATTTAATTTGTCCTTGAATAGCTTGGAAATGAAACAAGCCGCCACCGTACAACGGGTCAATTGGGTGGTGTCTGCGCTTTATGTAGCGGCAGCAGCTTTGGGTTTTGTGTTTCTAATGCCTTTTTTATTGTTGCTATTCAAACCCTTTCGGCGTATTATTACCCAAATTTGGCACTTGGAAGCTGTACGTAAGCTTTATGCCTTCCTCAAAAAGCTCTTCTTATTGTGCTGGGAACCTGCTTCTTATGTCATTCTTGTGGCTGGCTTGTGGCTGCTTCCTACCGAATGGATGGTAACACTAGTTGCCTTGCTATTGGGCAGTTTAATCAGTTATAGTGTTTATTCTAGGAGAGATAAAGCTCCAAAAGAGAAAGCTGGCAATGTGGCTTCGTGGATTATTACGATGGTTTGGGGGGCTTTGGCTTTTTATTTTGATAATGCTTGGATAGGTTTTATGGCTGTGGGGGCGTTTATTTCGAGTATGGGTTTTGTCATGCTGATGTGGCCGGGGGTTATTGGCATTGGTTTTAAGAAAACCAGCAAGGCTTTTATTCTGTGGCTTACTGGAGTTATGTTTGTGATTATGGTCATAGCTGTGCTTATTTTTGAAACCACTTATATTCCTTTGCTTACCGCCTTGCGCCAACCTTTGCGTGTGTATGAAGTAGGCTTGTTATCTCTAGTGCCCTTGGTGTATTTCTTGGGCTTGGGCTATGTTGCTTTTTTTGCTTATGGACGACGCAAGGGCGAAGCGCTTTACAAGCGAGTATTGGCCCGTGTTATAGCCTTTGTAACAGGCTATTTGAGTGTAGCGGTAGGACTATTTTATGGTGTAGGTAGCCTTTTTTGGATAGGGTTGTTTTTTATGCTTTGGTTTACAGCCGATTTGTATTTTGTATTGGTTTACAAACGAATCAATGTGGTTTTTTCAGGCATGATCTTGGCCCTGTGCTTGGGAGCTGCGGCCTATTGGTTGCAGAATAATTTGAACTTGGTTTTGGAATTTTCGGCTCAGTTGGGTTGGTAGGAGCTATTGAGCCTATTGTTAGTCAAATAAAAAATAGATTTTTCTTTGTAACTTTATATCATCAATTTTCGTTACACTATAAACATCCTTTCTTCTCTTTGATAAACCATCAAGAAAATTGAATAACAAATATGATTCAACAGCTACATTCCATTGGAACATTGGCACAGCATATAAAGGATACCAATACTATTGCAGATTATTCTTGGGTAAAGCAGTTTGAAAATTTACAAGACTTAATTGCATACAGGATAGAATTAGGAGAAAGTTTTGACACCATTGCTGAACGTTTCTTAGAAGACATTCATCACATCGGCGCACGTCTGATGATATGGATATGTCAAGAAGGAATTACGCATTCACAACGAAATCAGATGTTTAATGACAGCATCCAACAATTAAAAGACAATACCACATTTCCAGCATTAAGCCAGAGTTTAATCCAAAACTTAACGATTAGACGTGCAATTAATTTTGCATTATTACAACAGGATGAAAATAAAAACAAAGAGCTTCGTATAAAAGAATATACTGCCTTAAAAGATATTTCCTTAGAAGTATTGTTTGCTATTCAACGTCTAAATCCAACCATTACGCATCCCACACTATTTGAAGATCATCTTACAACATCGTACAAAGTTGATCTTTACATTATTATTACCTGTCTCATTCTAGATAATAAGATAAGAGGCCATTTGTCCGAAGAAATTCTCCAAGAACTTGCTAATAAACTTCATCAAATGGTAGAATTAGAAGCGGCTTACATGTATTTGCTTCAACTTTGGCAGCCTACCAACGATCTTCCATCCCAAACTGTAAGAAATATAGAAATTGTATCTTCTACATTATCTCATAAATATAATATCGCCAATAAGCTTCCATCTAATCAATTAGAGCGTTTTTTGATTCAAGAATAACCCAAACTTATGCAACTTCGCAGTTCATCTATATTTGATAAGGATGTAAAAAAGCTGAAAAAAGAAAATGCTAAATTGGCTGCCAAATTATGGGATTTATTGCTTTCTATACAAGCGAGTTCTTACACAGGATTAGGAAAACCTGAAGCCTTAAAAGGTAACTTACAAGGATGGTGGTCTAGAAGAATAGACAACAAACATCGACTCATATATAAAATTGAAAGCGAGGAAGAGGAAGAACAAGAAAAAATCATTGTTTTAGCATCTTGTTATGGTCATTATAATGACAAATAACATACTCTCATATTCAACTCCTGCCGAAAAAACAACCTATTTAGTCGCCTTTTGTACATGGTCTTAGATTTTTTGCCTAGTTTAAGTTAGAATTTTCATTAAAAAATTGAATAAAACTTAGCAACTATGAATTTATTATTAGCCTGTTTGGCAGGCGGTTTAGTCAGCGTAGTAGTACGTGCCGTGTGGTACCATCCCAGTGTTTTTGGTGCGGTATTAGAACAAGATACCAACAGCCAAAGCAGTGGGCAAATGGCTACTTTTGCGGCTTCTTTTGTGATTTGTGCCTACTTATCGTATGAAATGAAATGGGTCAATCATCCCGATGATTTGAACTTCTTCTTGCACGGAATGTACCATGGTGCCCGAAATATTGGCGTGTTTGCTGCTGGTGCCATTATCGTACATGCTATAGCCGAGCACAAAAGCGGCAAATACATCCTTGTTAATGCTAGTTACTGGCTCATTACCTTGGCATTGATAGGAGGTGTTTTGGCTTCTTTTCCCTCCTTCCGCCCCAAAAAGGCAGATACAGAAACCAGTATGACCATTCCTTATGAAGCTCCTTTGCAGCAGGAATCTATTGTACACTTGGGGTAATTTTTGTGGGTGAGTTGATAATCACCTCACCCACAAAAAAAACTGCCAAGCAGCACCAAAGCCACCCGACAGTTTTCTAACCGTTTATTGGTATAAATTCCTTTACAGGAACAATATTTATTTCAAGAATTCGTAAATACCAGCAATTCCTTGGCCGCCACCTACACAGGCCGTTACCATACCGTATTTAGAATTTTGGCGGCGCATTTCATTGATTAGCTGGATGCTCAATTTGGCCCCCGTACAACCCAATGGGTGTCCTAAGGCAATAGCACCACCATTTACATTGATAATGTCAGGATTTAATCCTGCCTCACGAATTACAGCCAAAGACTGAGCAGCAAATGCCTCGTTCAATTCGATCATATCAATATCATCCAATTTTAAACCTGCTTGATCCAAGGCTTTTGGAATAGCCAAGCAAGGGCCCATACCCATATAAAGTGGGTCCAAACCTGCTGTGGCATACGATACCATACGTGCTACTGGCTCCAAGTTGAGGTCTTTGACCATTTGTTCACTCATTACCAATACAAAAGCAGCACCATCGGACATTGGAGAAGAGTTACCAGCCGTAACCGAACCACCTTGTGCAAATACAGGGCGCAATTTGCCCAAGCCTTCTACCGTAGTATCGCGACGAACACCTTCGTCTTCATCTACTACCCAGCTATTTTCTACACGCTTGCCATCTACGATTTTCACCTCCTGTACTTCTACAGGTGCAATTTCGTCTTTGAATTTGCCTTCATCCAAAGCTTTGGCCGCTTTGACGTGTGATTGATAAGCAAATTCGTCTTGGTCTTCGCGGCTAATGCCGTATTTTTGAGCAATGGCCTCCGCCGTCAAACCCATTCCTACTACATATTGAGGATTGTCTAGACCTACTTCATAACTGGGCGACAATTTGTATCCTGTCATTGGAATCAAGCTCATGCTTTCTGTTCCACCAGCCACAAAACAGTGACCCATGCCTGCTTTAATTTTGGCTACAGCCATAGAGATGGTCTCCAAACCAGAGGCACAGTAACGATTGACCGTTACCCCCGGTACTGTTTTGCCAAAAGCACGCAAAGAAATCTGACGACCAATTTGCAAACCTTGCTCCCCTTCTGGGTTGGCACAACCTACAAATACATCATCAATAAGTTTGGTGTCAAAATCTACATTTTTGCCCATGTGTTCCAAAACACGAACGGCCAAATCATCCGAACGATAAAAGCGGAATCCACCTTTTTTAGCTTTTCCTACAGCAGAACGATAACCTGCTACAATATATGCTTCCATTGTTTTTATTTTTTATAACGTACAGTTTCCTGTCGTGAATTTTAAAATTTTAAATGCCTATTGAGGATGCGTATTAGTTACGCAAAGGCTTGTTGGTTGATAGCATGTGCTGGATTCTTTCCAGTGTTTTTTGCTCTCCACAAAGGCTCAAGAACTCTTGACGCTCAATATCTAACAAGTATTGCTCCGATACTTTTTGTGGGCTTGTCAAATCACCACCACACAATACACTAGCTACTTTTTTGGCAATCAAAATATCGTGGTCAGAGGCATATCTACCCAAGCGCAAGCTCTCAGCAGCTACATACAAAGAGCCCAATCCTGCACGACCCAATACAAAGATGTCGTTTTTGGGAGCTGGTTGTGTGTAGTTAGGTGCCAATTCCAATACCTTTTTCTTCGCTTCGCCTATAGTTCTAGATACGTTTACACTTACCTCATCTACCCCAGGGCGCAAGTAACCATGCTGGAATGCCTCATGTGCAGAAGTAGCTACAGAAGCCATAGCAATAGTCTTGAATTTTTCTAGGATTAGCGGAATGTGTACATCGCCTACATTAAATTCTTGTGCAGCACGCAAAGCAAATTCTTTGGTTCCACCACCACCGGGGATCAAACCAACCCCTACTTCTACCAATCCAATGTAAGATTCAGCAGAGGCGACCACACTATCGGAGTGCATAGCAAATTCGCATCCACCACCAAATACATATCCTTGCGTAGCAACTACTACAGGAATAGCAGAGTAACGCAAGCGCATACTAGTTTGTTGGAATACATTTACCGCCATGTTCAATTCATCCCAGTCTTGCTCATAAGCCATCATAGCAATAGCCATTAGGTTGGCGCCTACAGAGAAGTGCTCGGCATTATTACCAACTACCAAACCTTTCCACTCGCCTTCTTCGGCAATCTCAATGGCCTTGTTCAAGCCTCTCAAAACACCTTCTCCTAGAGAATTCATTTTGGAACGGAACTCAAAACACAATACACCATCACCTAAGTCATGCAAAGTAGACTCCGAATTGCTCCATACCTCAGAACTGCTTCTGATGTTGTCCAAAATTACAAACTCCTCAGTACCCGGAACCACTTGGTAAGCTTTTTTCTCAATGTCATAATATTCTTGCTGACCATCATTGACACGATAAAAGCTCTCAAATCCAGCAGCTACCATATCGTGTACCCATTGTGCTACTTTGTAACCCTCTGCTTCGGCAGCAGCGATTCCTTCCTTCACACCTACCATATCCCAGTACTCAAATGGCCCTACATTCCAAGCAAATCCTGAACGCAAACCATCATCAATAGAATAAATGTCGTCTGCAATTTCTGGAATTCTATTAGAAACATAAGCAAACAAACCTAACAAGGAGCGTTTTACCAATTGAGCACCTTTGTCGTCTGCATATTTATCATTAAAGAACGTGCGAACTTTTCCTTTGAGCGAATCTACCTGCTTCACTGCATCCAAAACAGGCAATTTTACGCGCTGTGTTGGTGTATATTCCAAGGTCTTGAGGTTCAAGCCCAATTTGATTTTGCGGCCCGAAGCATCTTTTTCTTTGGTACGCTCGTAGAATCCTTTCTTAGTTTTATTACCCAAAAACTTATTCTCCAACATAAAGTTGAGGTACTCAGGCATTTCGAAGGTATCGGATTGCTCATCATTGGGGCAATTCTCTGCAATACCCTTGATTACTTTTTGGGCAGTGTCCAATCCAACCAAATCACCCAAGGCAAAAGTACCTGTACGAGGACGGCCAATAGCACCACCTGTTAGTTTATCTACAGCTTCGATAGGCAAATCCAACTCTTCGGTCAATTGGAAGATCTTGGCCATAGCATACACCCCTACTCTATTGGCAATAAATGCAGGCGTGTCCTTACACATAACCGCACGCTTGCCCAAGTAACGATCCGCATACATCTTGAAGAAATCAATTACTTCTGGATCCGTTTGTGGGCCAGGAATGATTTCTAATAAGCGCAAGATACGAGGAGGATTAAAGAAGTGTGTACCACAGAAATGGCGTTGGAAATCTTCGCTACGTCCTTCAGACATCAAATTAATAGGAATACCAGAGGTGTTGGAAGTAACCAAAGAACCTTTTTTACGGTATTTGTCTACCTTCTCAAAAACTTCTCTTTTAATGTCCAACCTTTCAATAACTACCTCAATGATCCAATCACAATCTTTGATTTTTTCAAAATCATCTGTAAAGTTACCTGTGGTAATTTGAGCGGCTGTTTTGGTGTCATAAAAAGCAGAAACAGGTTTGCGGTTTTTGATGGCAAACTTGAGTGCACTATCTACAATGCGATTGCGAGCGGCAGGATTGTCTTTTTCCTCGTCTTTTAGATCAAAAGGTACAATGTCTAATAATAAGACTTCTAAACCAATGTTAGAGAGGTGAGCTGCTATTCCTGAGCCCATTACTCCTGAACCTAAGACAGCTACTTTTTTAATTCTTCTACTCATCCTTATGTGATAATTTTAGAATGGTTGTTAAAAATAATACTTCGTGGATTTTTTACTTTTTTTACAAAAAAGCTAAAAAAGCATCTTG
>CAYULH010000065.1:0-29956 GCA_964445645.1 uncultured Aureispira sp.
AAACCAAAGACGGCGGCTTCTTGATTTGTGGGCAAGCGCAAGGCTCGGGGCAGGGGGCCTACCAACAAGGCTGGCTGCTCAAGTTAGACCAGCACGGCTGCTTGGTACCGGGCTGCCATCTGCCCGATACTACCAACAGCGTTCTGCCGCTCCATGCCCAGCCCCAAGCCGAGCTAAAACTCTACCCCAATCCAGCCGTAGATTATTTGAATGTATTGTACAGAAACAAGCAGATTGGGGAAAAATTGACTTTTCGGATTTTGGATGCACAAGGGCGAGTGCTGCAAAGCCATACCGCTAAGGATATTTCTGATAAGACTTATATTTTTCCTGTGTGGGAGTTGTTGGGGGGCTGGTATGTGTTGGAGGTGCGGCAAGATGGCGTGCTGGTGGGGAGTGCGGTGTTTGTGAAGGGGTGATTTTTATATTAAAACAAAATAAAAACATGAATTATTTTTCAAATTGCTGTTTGTTTTATCTAGTAATATTAGCTAACAATATAGTACAAGCACAACAATATCATCATTTTATTCAAGAGGATGCCTACTGGCAAAGTTTAGAAGGTAATGGAGCCTATTATTATGTTTATCCAAGAGGATTTCATTTCTTTTTTAAAGGTGATACTACTATCAACAATCAAACTTACTCTATTTTGAATTATTACGATATTGATATAACGGTATCTTCTGGCAATCCGTCTTATTCAGTAGATAGTAGTCAGACACATATTTTGGGCTTTTTTAGAGAAGATACTTTACAAAGAAAAGTATACATTAAGAGGCTTTATCGTCCAACAGAGCAGCTTTTTTTAGATTATACTTTGAATGTAGGAGATACGTTAAGTGCTTCTTCTATACATTGGCCGATGGTTGTTAGAGATGTTACACGTATTACTCTTTTGGACGGTTCTACACGTTGGAAATGGTCATTTGATTATGATCTATTTTACATAGAAGGCATTGGTTCTAGTCAAGGCTTTTTTCGTGCCATGGAAATAGGTCTAGGTTGGTGGTACACTCCTAATTGCTACACTAAAAATAATATTCACTTATATGGGGCAGATGAATATGGAATAATGACCTTACAATGTTTTGATTTTATTAATACTATTCTTATACCGAATCCTATAAATGTTCAAGTATACCCCAATCCAACCCAGCAACAACTGATTGTAGAACGAGACGAAGAGGGAGCGGCATTGTTTGAGCTTTATAACATGATGGGACAAAGGGTATTAGCAACTACTCTACAGCAAAGAGAAGAAACTATTTCTCTAGGAATATTAGCAGCAGGGGCTTATAGATATGTCATTGACCATACAAAATCAGGAACTATAGTAGTTCAGCCAAGATAATAGCAGTAAGGGTAGAGTGTACGAACACCTTTTCGAGAGCCTATGTATATCTTATTAAGACCTTGGATTAGCAGCAGGTTTGCTGGTGTACCAAGCCAATAAAGCCCCTCCTATAATCATAGGAATACTCAACCACTGCGCCATATTGAGCCAACTATCGGGGTCTAGTACATAATGGCGTTTGATGAATTCCATATTAAAACGCAATACTCCTAGTATCAATAAAAATACGCCTAATAGATGTCCTTCTTGTGGTGCAGGTGTTTTTTGTTGGAGTCGTTTATTGTAATACAACATAAAGAAAAAGAGGCCGAGGTAAACCACAAAACCATAGAGCTGAACAGGGTGTCGGGGCTGCTGATCGACAGCAGGGAAAATAACCGCCCAAGAGACATTGGTGGGCGCACCTGCAATTTCTCCATTCATAAAATTGCCCAAACGAATACAAGCCAAGCACAATCCTCCAATGAGTGCGCCTTTGTCCAAATACCAACGTATACTATAGCCTGTTTGCTTGGATAAGAGCCAGTAGGTGACTATTAGGCCCAGCAAAGCTCCATGACTTGCCAAGCCCCTAAAACCTATAAACTTGAACTCTGGTGAAAAACGAAAGGGCAGCAGAATTTCTAGAGGGTGTTGCGAAAAATACTCAAAGTCATAAAATAAGCAATTGCCAATACGTGCGCCCAGAATAGTACCTATAACAGAATAGAGTAGGAGTTTATCCAGTATTTCTAATGGAACCTCCTCTTCTAAAAACTGTTTTCGGAGAATAAAAAAGCCAATAATAAAGCCTGTAGCAAAAAGTAAGGAGTACCAGCGTAAGGCAAATCCACCAATTTCTGCAATAATAGGATCAGGATTCCATGTTAGGACAGCAAACATAAGTACTAGATTGAGCGTGTGTAAAATATAGCCCAAAAGTACACATTCTAACTGGTCAAAGAAGAAAAAAACATCTTAGTTAAGTGAAATTTTATACTTCTTAACAATTTTATTCCTCATGACCTTCAAGCTGTTCTAAAAAGCCATAAATTCCTGTACTTGCTCTGTCAATACTTTAATCGTGTCTTCATCCGTTAATTGATCGTCTGTAAGTAGGGTTCCAATGCTAGAGATGGGCAATTTATGGGGTAGAACATTAATCTTCAGGTAATTCAAAAAGCCTGTCATAGATTCTAACCCTCGCAAACCACCTGCACGACCAGCAGCTACGCCAACCAAGGCTGCTTTTTTGCCCCCATGAAAGGAAGCTGCATATTCGCGAATAGAGCAAGCATCAATAAAGAGTTTGAAAATACCTGGAATATCGCCATTGTACTCTGGTACTACAATATAAAGTTTGGTGGCAGGAATGAGGTATTTGTCCTGAATGGCTGCCAATGCTGTAGATTGTCTTTCGGGATTATACATGTCTTGATGTGCAAAATCTGTTGGTAGATCTTTTAAATCAAATAACAATACTTCTTCATCAGTATGTGTTTTGAGCAGTTCATAGATTTTTTGGGCTACTACAGCAGTGCGGCTATTGGCTCTATTGGTGCCAGAAAATACGGTAATCATAAGAAGGTATTTTTATATGGTGATAACACTTACCTAGAAGCATTTAGCATGGGGTTGATTGTTTGGCCCATCTCAAATTCCAATAAGGCAATATACAATTATTAAATGAATACCAAGCTATAACAAGGTTGTAGGTGCATGGTTGAGCCAATTGTAGCAAATAAACGCTAAGATTTTTGCTGGAGGCACTATGAGGGGCATTTCTATAACTTTGAAGTTGAAATCATAGAATTATGGGGCATTTTTTGTACATTATCTTTGAATTATTGATTTGTAACCTTTATTACAATCTTTGTAGAAGGTTGTGAGTAGATATACAACGCTTAGATTTATGCGAATAACTTATTATGGACACAGTTGTTTTTTGGTTGAAGTAGGAGGGCAGAAGCTCTTGTTTGATCCTTTTATAACAGGCAATCCACAACATGCAGCCAGCAATATTGATGTAAGTGCCATTAATCCAGATTATATTTTGCTCTCGCATGGCCATGCCGATCATGTTGCTGATGTAGAGCTTATTGCGGCACAAAGTGAAGCCCAAATTATAGGGGTGGCAGAAGTGGTAGGCTGGTACGAGGACAAAGGTTTTAAGGGCATCGGTATGAATATTGGTGGTCGTCACCAATTTGATTTTGGATTATTGAGAGTGGTAACAGCCGTGCATTCTAGTTCTTTTCCTGATGGAAGTTATGCGGGTAATCCAGTGGGTTTTGTAATTTCCAACCCTTCTAGTGGCACCTTTTATTTTGCAGGAGATACCGCACTAACCTTGGATATGCAGTTGATTCCACAGTTGTGTCCTCGACTAGATTTTGCAATTTTGCCTATTGGCGATCACTTTACAATGGGCTATGATGATGCCGTTATTGCCAGCAATTTTATACAGTGCAATACCATTATAGGTTGCCATTTTGATACCTTTGAACCCATCAAAATTGATCAAAGTGCGGCCAAAGATGCCTTTACAAAAGCCAATAAGACCCTGTTTTTGCCAGAAATAGGTATGTCTTTTAATATCAAGAAAAAAGATACGGTTAAGCAATAACACCTGAGCCAATCAATTCATTATTATCATACCAAGCTGCAAATTGCCCTGGGGTAACGCCCCGTTGTGGTTCCTCAAATATGCTGTAAATGCCCTCGGCTGTGGCATAAAGGGTAGCATTGGTCAATGCTTGGCGGTATCGAATTCTCGTTTGTACTTGCCGTTGTTGGCCTGCTGCCAAGGCCAAATCTGGGCGCACCCAGTGTACATCACTGTTTGGAACAAACAAGCCTTTTCTGAATAGGCCCGGATGTGCGCCTTGCCCTGTATAAATAATATTTTTTTGCGTGTCGGTAGCCAGTACAAACAAAGGCTCTTTGGTGCCTCCTACATGGAGTCCACGGCGTTGACCAATGGTAAAATAATGTGCGCCATTGTGTTGCCCTACTACCTTGCCTAAGGTGGGGTGGTAAGCAGGGGCTTGGCTCAATAGGGCTAGTGCTGCTGGGTTTCGGCTTTCGCCAATAGCTTCTAGTTGTTGTTGTTGTTGCACAAACAAAGGGGCATTTTTGTCCAATTCTATAATATCGCCTTTTTTGGGTTGTAGTTGTTGTTGCAAGAATTCGGGCAATTTGATTTTACCTACAAAACAAAGCCCTTGAGAGTCTTTTTTGTCGGCTGTAATCAAGTCTTGTTCGGCTGCAATTTTTCGCACTTCCGATTTTTGCAAATGCCCAATAGGAAACAGTGCCCGAGCGAGTTGTTCTTGGTTCAATTGGCACAAGAAATAGCTTTGGTCTTTGTTTTGGTCGGCACCAGCTAACAGTTGATAATAGGTTTTGCCATCTTTTTGCAGGGTTCCTTTTTGGCAATAATGCCCTGTGGCTACATAATCTGCACCCAATTCTAGAGCTGTTTGGAGAAACACATCAAATTTGATTTCTCGATTGCACAGCACATCAGGATTGGGGGTGCGTCCTGCTTGGTATTCTGCAAACATATAATCCACAATTCGAGCCTTGTATGCGGCACTCAAATCAATGGTCTGAAAAGGAATGCCTAAACTTTGTGCAACAATGAGGGCATCGTTGCTATCTTCTATCCAAGGGCATTCATTATCAATAATAACCGAGTCATCGTGCCAATTTTTCATAAAAAGGCCAATAACTTCATATCCTTGTTGTTGCAATAAATAAGCACTAACACTAGAATCTACGCCCCCTGAGAGGCCCACTACCACACGTTTCATGTCTTTTTTTGATAATTTTAGTTATAACAGGCATTACCCACAGATAATGGTAAGGCCAAAGATACCCCAATAACAGCAGTTTTGCATACAGGAGTTCAAGAAAAGTAATTCTTTGACATCTTGATAACATACTTAATGCAATTACCATAGTGCTTCATGATCTTCCATGACTCCATAACCTTCTAGTTTTTTCCAAGTATTTTGGTGATACAATTGCCCTTTGATGGGCCCAAAAACTTGCTTGAATTTGCTTTTTGCCAATTTGAGGTCAATATCTTGTCGGCGGATGCCTTCGGGGCGCAATTGAAGGTACAATTCCTCATTTTTGGCTTTCATAAACCAAGTGTCTTCTATAGGAGTGGAGGTAGGAGCATATTGCATTTTGCCCAATCGTTCGACAGAGCCATTTATCCAAAGTGCATTTTCCAATTCATTGTTAAATCCATTGACCGTATTAATGCCTACAGGGGTGCCATCTTCTAATTTGCCGATAAATGAGGTCCAATTCCAGACGGTGTGACGGGGAGGATAGCCTTTGGAGTAATCCAAGCCGCCCATTGCTTGGGTGTTTTTATATTCCTTGGAACCATTTCTATAATAAATAGAAGTAGGAAGCAATAGATTTTTGTAGGTGTGATGAAACGGGCGTTTGCCACTAGAAGGGCATATAGCACTGATGCCTTGGTGGGGTTCGGTAAATTGTAGGAGCAGTTCGGCTTTTTTGTGTCGATAAGAAAAATTCCATTGTCCTTGTTCAGACCAAATTTGATAAGGGCCTAGTTCCCAGTGATCTTCTAGTCTTGCATGAAAATTTTTGCCAAAGCCCAAAGGAGTCATATATTCTTTTTCCCAGTAGGTATTAGTGGTGCGGTTATACGCATAACAAAAGGCATTGCCTGTATAACCCAAATCTACAATAGCAAAGCCCATTACGAATTTGGGCGTGTATGCTCCCAAAAAAATCCACGCCTTTCGGCTCCAGCGTCTAGCACTAAACCAACCTCTACCACCATCCCATGCACTGGTGTTGGTATCGGCAATTTTACCATGATAAACACCATAAGGGGGAATATTATTTTTAAAAGTAAAGTTAGGAATAGGGGGGGCTATTTTTTGTTCTTGTATTTCCATAGGATTACACAGCTATTATTGAGGTGGCTAATTATCAAATCAAAACACCTAATCTAAATTTAGGTATTGGTGGGGGTAAAGGTTTGGGTGAGGTAATTTTAGAAATTACCAAAATGCTTCATGGTATTGCATAAAACCATATCCTTCAAAGTTTTGCCAAATTTCTTGGTGGTATATTTTACCTTTCATAGGGCCAAAGAATTGTTTCAAGTTGCTTTTTAAAAATTGAAAATTAATATCTAGGTGACGTACACCCTCGGGCTGCAAATGAAGATACAAGTGGTCATTTTTAGCTTTCATAATCCAAGATTGTTCTATGGGTGTAGTAGAGGGAGGATAATCCATTGCACCCAAGCGCTCAATTGTATTGCCTAACCAAATGGTATTTTCTATTTCTTTGTTAAACCCATTTGCAGTATTGATGCCTATAGGAGTGCCATTTTCTAGTTTGCCCATAAACGAAGTCCAATTCCAAACAGTATGATGAGGAGGATAGCCCTTGGAATAATCCAAGCAGCCTATTGCTTGAGTGTCCTTGTATTCTTGTGTATTATTTTTGTAATAAATAGAAGTAGGAAGCAATACATTTTTGTAAGTGTGATGAAATGGACGCTTGTCACTAGAAGGGAATATGGCACTAATACCTTGATGTGGTTCTTTAAATTTTAGCAATAGCTCTATGTTTTGGTGTTGATACGAACAATTCCATTGCCCCTGCTCAGACCAAATTTGATAAGGGCCTAATTGCCAAGGTTCTGTTAGGCTTGCCTGAAAGTTTTTGCCAAAGCCATAAGGGAACATACATTCTTTGGCCCAGTAGGTGTTGGAGGCTCTCTCATACGTATAACAAAAAGCATTGGCCGAGTAGCCGGCATCTATTATAAAAAAACCAACAAATAATTCTGAGGTATGAGCCTTTAAGGCAATCCAAGCTTTGCGTTGCAAGCGCCTAGGACTCCACCACCCCTTGTTTCCATCCCATGCGTCTGTATTTACATCAGCAATTTTGCCATGATAAACACCATAGGGAGGAATATTATCTTTAAAATCAAAGTTAGCAATAGAGGGGGCTATTTTTTGTTCTTGTCTTTTCATAAGAATACAGCTGTATTTTGCATACGTTTTTGTGATGTGATTTTAGGACTTACCAAAACGCTTCTTGGTAGTCCATCATCCCATATCCTTCAAAGTTTTGCCAAGTTTTTTGGCGATATATTTTGCCTTTTATAGGCCCTAAAAGTTGTCTTTTGCTAAGTTTTAGGAACTTAAAATTAATATTTTGATGACGTATACATTCGGGCATTAATTGAAGTTGTAAGCGATCATTTTTAGCTTTCCAATGTTCTTCAACAGGATTAGTAGGGGGGGGATAATTGATTTTGTCCAAGCGTTCAATGTTGTTGCCAATCCAAAGTGCATTTTCTAATTCATGCTTAATGCTAGTCGATGCGTTAATCCCTATGGGAGTGCCATCGTCTAATTTTCCCATACAACAAGTCCAATTCCAGCGTATGTGATGAGGAGGATAGCCTTTGGAGTAGTCTAAGTTACCCATTGCTTGGGTAGTTTTATATTCTTTTTGTTTATTTTTATAATAAATAGAAGTAGGAAGTAGTAGATTTTTGTAGGTGTGATGAAATGGTCGTTTTTTTTCGGAGGGGCAGATGGCACTGATACCTTGGTGGGGTTCGGTAAATTGTAAGAGCAGTTCTGTTTTTTTGTGTTGATACGAACAATTCCATTGGCCTTGCTCCGACCAAATTTGATAAGCACCCAATTGCCAAGGTTCATCTATTCTTGCCTGAAAATGCTTACCAAACCCAAAGGGGCGCATAGACTCTTTTTCCCAGTAAGTATTTGTGGCACGTTCATACACATAACAAAAGGCATTGGCCGAGTAGCCGGCATCTACTATTAAAAAACCAACAAATAACTCATCTGTATACGCCCCCAAAAATATCCAAGCTTTGCGCTGCAAACGTCTAGGACTCCACCAACCTTTGCTGCCGTCCCAAGCACTAGTATCAGTGTTCGCCACTTTGCCATGATAAACGCCATAGGGAGGCGTGTTATTTTCAAAATCAAAGTTAGCAATAGAGGGGGCTATTTTTTGTTCTTGTCTTTTCATAGGAATACAGCTGTATTTTGCATACGTTTTTGTGATCTGATTTTAGGATTTACCACAGTGCTTCGTGGTATTCCATAAGACCATATCCTTCAAAATTTTGCCAAATATCTTGGCGATATATTTTGCCCTTGATAGGCCCCAAAAATTGTCTCAATTTACTTTTTAAGAATCGGAAGTTAATATCTTGACGACGTATGCCCTCGGGCTGCAATTGAAGTTGTAGGCAATTATCTTGAGCTTTCATAATCCAACATTGTTCTACAGGTGTATCGGGTGGAGGATAATCCATTTTGCTCAAGGGTTCAATGGTAGAGCCTATCCAAATTGCATTTTCCATTTCTTTATTAAAACCATTGACTGCATTAATACCTATAGGAGTGCCATCATCTAGTTTGCCCATAAACGAAGTCCAATTCCAAACAGTATGGTGAGGAGGATAGCCCTTGGAATAATCCAAGCAACCAATTGCCTGAGTGTTTTTGTATTCTTGGTTTTTATTTTTGTAATAAATAGAAGTAGGGAGCAGTAGATTCTTATAGGTGTGGTGAAATGGACGCTGCTCACTAGAAGGGCCGATGGCACTAATGCCTTGGTGGGGTTCTTTAAATTGTAGGAGCAGTTCGGCTTTTTTGTGTTGGTAGGAACAATTCCATTGCCCTTGCTCGGACCAAATTTGATAAGGGCCTAATTGCCAGTGTTCTTCTAGGCTTGCCTGAAAATGTTTGTCAAATCCATAAGGGCGCATACATTCCTTTTCCCAGTAGGTGTTAGAGGCACGTTCATACACATAACAAAAGGCATTGGCCGAGTAACCAGCATCTATCATGAAAAATCCAACAAATACTTCCTCTGTATATGCACCCAAAAAAATCCAAGCTTTGCGTTGCAAGCGTCTAGGACTCCACCAACCTTTGTTTCCATCCCATGCGTTTGTATTAGTATCGGCAATCTTTCCATGATAAACACCATAAGATGGAATATTGTCTTTAAAAACAAAGTTAGAAATAGAGGCAGCTATTTTTTTTTGCTGTATCTTCATAAAATTAACAATTGTTGTATTTTCATACCACAAATAGAGGTACTTGTCCCCACCTAGCTTGTGCTCTTAAACTATTTGTCTTTTTTGGCGTATTTTTATCAAATATGCTTTTATTAGGCATTGTTACCTCAATATAACCTTTCGTTGGCAATGCTGTATAAGTTCCTAACAAAAAATATAGGAATGGTACGGGCATTGCTGCACTTTGGTCAATATAACTACAACTAGTCTTAGTTTTTTATTATCTCAATCTGGACATTATTATCATGAACTATCGCCTTCTTGTTCCTTTTGTATGTTGTTTAGCATTTATGTTGTTTCCTTTAGCCCAGTTGCATGCTACGCATATTGTTGGAGGAGAAATGACCTATACTTGTTTGGGAAATAATCGTTATGAGATTTCTTTGACTATTTTTAGAGATTGTGAGAATGGTAATCCTAATGCTTATTTTGATGATCCTGCACCTGTAGGAATTTTTAATGCTAGAACGGGGGCTTTATTAGCAACAGAACCCTTATTTTTTAGTGGGCAAGATGATACCTTAGATTTGGCAGAAGTCAATCCTTGTTATACCCTCAATAATGATGTTTGTATTCACACTACTACCTATCGTCGCCAAATATCACTAGGTTTTACCCCTGATGGCTACCACTTGGTTTATCAGCGCTGTTGTAGAAACAATGTTATTACCAATATTCTTGCGCCCGGTTCAACAGGGGCTACTTATGATGTAGTTATTTCGGGGGATGCCTTGGCTGCCTGCAACAGCAGCCCACGGTTTAGAGATTGGCCGCCTTTCTTTATTTGTCAAGGCTCTTCTATTGACTATGATAACTCAGCAACAGATGCCAATGGGGATTCGATTGTCTACAGTTTGTATGCTCCTTATCAGGGGGCAAGTACTTTTAATCCAGCCCCCAATCCTCCACAGGGACCTCCATTTTTGGATGTAAACTGGGCTATACCTTACAGTGCTGCCAATATGTTGGGAGGCACAGACCCTTTTCGTATAGATCCCGTTACAGGACGTTTATCAGGCACCCCACCCAGTTTGGGGATTTTTGTAGTGGGTATTTGTGCCAAGGAGTATCGCAATGGGCGTTTGATTGGCGAAGTGAGGCGTGATTTTCAGTATGAAGTAGTAGCCTGTACCCCTATTCAAGCCCAATTTACACCTACGGTTCCACCATGTAATACTTCTTTGGCGGTTAGTTTTAGTAATAATAGCAATTCTCAGAATGTAACTTTTGATTGGGACTTTGGAGATGGTTCGCCTATTGTTAGAGCTGCTACTCCCACCCATACTTATCCAGATACAGGAACCTATACTGTACGAATGGTGGCTGCAGCGGACTTGTTTTGTGTAGATACGGTAGAACGTCAAGTACAAATACAATTGGACGGAGCGAGTATAGCTGCGCCTAGAGCAGCTGCTTGCGAGGGCGATACCGTTTGGATTAGAGCGAGCAATTTATTATCCAATTATAATACTATTACGAGTTACCAATGGTCGCCCAGCAATTTGGTGCTGGCAGGGCAGGGCACCGACTCGGTGTATGTGATTGCCAATAGCAATGTGAACTTGACAGTCAGTGCTACGAACAACAACAACTGTGTAGACAATGCACAAACAGGCATTACTATAGAACAAGTACAAGCGGCATTTGATAGCATTACTTTTGATTGTAATTCTACCTTGGCTGTGCCTTTTAACAACAACAGCTTTTCGGTTAATAATGGCTATTTGTGGGATTTTGATGGCTTTGGTACGTCTACTTTGGTTACTCCTACCTTTACCTTTCCCGATACAGGACGCTACTCCATTACCTTGGTGGCAGGAGTAGGGGCATTGTGCCAAGATACCTTTAGCCAAGATATTTACATTCCTTTGGATGGAACATTAGTAATTTCGGGTTCTCCAACACAGGTTTGTAAGGGCGATAGTATATTTATGAATGTGAGCAATGCACTCGTTGATTATAATAATATTGTATCCTATACTTGGTCGCCCAATGCACCGCTTTTGTCAGGGCAAGGCACCGATTCAGTACTTGTAGTCGCCAATAGCAATACCGTTTTTAAGGTAGTTGCCTTGAATAATAACGGCTGTCCTGATACCGTCATTCTGCCTTTGCAAGTATTCCAAATCAATACCGAATTTACAGCTCCAAGCATAGCCGATTGCAATACTTCCCTAACCTTGCCTTTTACCAATACTAGTATTGATACCAATCAGGCATTTATTTGGGATTTTGGTGGCACAGGCACTTCTACCCAATCCAATCCTAGCCATACTTTTCCTGATACAGGGGTGTATAGGGTTCAATTGATAGGGGGCATTGGAACTCCCTGCCAAGATACACTCACTCGTTTGGTCGATTTACGCCTAGATGGAATAGAACTGCAAGGCTCGGATGCTGCCTTGGTATGTTTGGATGATACCGCTACGTTGAGTGTGAGCGATTTGTTTGGTAATTATAATACCAATACCTATACTTGGTCGCCTGCTACCAATATTATAGCAGGGCAAGGCAGCGAACAAATTACTATAGTGGCTCAGGGCGATCAGACTTACACAGTGCTGGTAGTCAATGACAAGGGCTGTAGTGACAGCACTACGGCCAGTGTGAACACGTCTACTTTGTCTCCTCCTTTGGATATTGTGGCTGTACCTGATAGTATTTTTGTGGGGCAAAGGGCTCAACTCAATGCAACCGATGATCTGAGTTATACCTACAATTGGGATGTAGATCCTACTTTGAGCAGTACAACAACATCTGACCCTACCGCCAGCCCCCGAGTAACAACAACTTATTATCTAACTATTGATAATCAGTCCTGTATCAATAGAGATTCTATTACGATACAAATCAGACAACCTGTTTGTGGCGAGCCATTGGTATTTGTACCCAGTGCTTTTTCGCCTGATAATGATGGTCATAATGATATGCTAAGGGTAGACGGTAACAATATTACCAGTATGACCTTACAAATTTACAATCGCTGGGGAACATTGGTCTTTGAGACCAGCGATCAATCTATGGGTTGGGATGGCACCTATCAAGGAGCGGACTTGCCGCCAGATGTATATGGCTATTACTTGCAATGTACTTGTGACGGTGGCGATAGTGCTTTACTAAAGGGTAATATTACACTTTTGCGTTAAAATGTCGTATGTCTTATGGGCAGGGCTGTTAAGTTCTAATCGTTGATGTTGCGAATAGTGAATCCCGAAGGGATGATATTATTGTAGCTTTGTTTACAGAGCAGTTTTTGAACCCTGAAAGGCAGGGCTGTTAAGTTCTGAATTTAGATTATGTTTAACGCTAAGTTTAGGAATCCCGAAGGGATGAAATGATTGTAGAATATATTTAAGTATAGTTTTTGAACCCTGAAAGGGTGCTATTATTATATTGTATGCTAATAATGACATCCCTTCGGGATTTAAAGGCATTTTATAGCATTATTACTACTATAATGCCATCCCTTCGGGATTTTTTCAACAGCATTCGGAGTCATTTGCCAGAACTTAACAGCCCTACCCTTCGGGGTTTTTCCAACAGCATTCTAAGCCATTTTCCAGAACTTAACAACCCTACCCAGAGGGGCGGAACATTGGTGAAAACCAGCTAAAAAGTGAATAAAGCCCCATTAGGGGCGACACCTTAAACTTTAGATAATACAGAACTTAACAGCCATGGGTAATAGGGCTTGTAGAAGTTATTATTAGGATTGAAAAACACTATTCTATGAAAATTAAGTCTACCAAATTATTCTTACAAAGTCTTCAATTGATAGGATGGTTGTTTTTTAGTTTTGTGGCACAAGCCACGCATATTGTAGGCGGTGAAATGAATTACCGTTGTTTGGGCAATGATCGTTATGAGATTGCTTTGACTATTTTTAGGGATTGTGATACAGGGGTACCTTGGTTTGATAGCCCTGCTTATATAGGGATTTATAATGGGCAAACACGAAACCTATTCACCCAATTGAATATGATTTACAATCCAGGTATTAATGATACGCTGGATATTTCCCTGCCCGATTCTTGCCTAACCGTGACTACTTCGGCTTGTATTCACACCACTACCTATATTGATACCGTTGTATTGCCCTACAATGGTATTGGTTATACCGTAGCTTACCAACGTTGTTGCAGGAATAGAGATATTGTTAATATCGTAGATCCCGATGCGACTGGAGCCACTTACTGGACGTTTATTTCTCCCCAGTCTTTATTGCTTTGCAACAGTTCCGCTACCTTCAATGAATGGCCAGAGGTGTATTTGTGTTCGGGCGTGCCTGTAGCCATTGACCAATCTGCCACGGATGTAGACGGCGATTCGATTGTATACGAATTGTGTGTTCCGAGTGATGGGGACTTTTTTGTAAGTCCTCGACCTTTTCCAGCCGATCCGCCACCTTATCCGAGCATCATTTGGGCCTCCCCTTACTCGCTCAATAATATGTTGGGTGGCCCCGATCCGCTCCGAATCAATCCCAATACAGGCTTACTGCAAGGAACGCCCCAAGCTACAGGCGTGTTTTTGGTTGGGATTTGTCTCAAGGAATATCGAAATGGGGTGTTGATTTCGGAAACTAGGCGTGATTTTCAGCATATTGTAGGGGGCTGTTCCGACCTGACCGTGGCTTCCTTTGCGCCTGTCAAACCGCCTTGCAACAGCAGTTTGTTGTATGGTTTTAGCAATACCAGCAGTGTAGTTCGGGGGGGGTACTTGTGGCTAATGGATACCCTTGGCACCAGAAATGTACCCAATCCTAGTTTTCTATTTCCCGATACAGGGCGTTACAATATAACACTTATAGCAGGTTTGGGGACCCCTTGTTTAGATACTTTTTCTCAGTTGGTTGATGTGCAAATAGAGGCGGTCGATTTGGTCAATATTCCGCCTAGAACGGCATGTGCAGGCGATACCCTTACGCTTACCGCTAATAATATTTATGCTGCTTATGCCGCCAGTACCAATTATACTTGGAGTCCAGCATCGGCTATTGTAAGTGGGCAAGGCACCGATCGGGTACAAGTGGTAGTCAACCAGACCACAACCATACGGCTCAGGGCACAAAATAGTTTTGATTGTGGCGATTCTATTACCACCGTTATTAACATACAAGAAAACGATGCCGATTTTAATACCATCTTACCTAGTTGTGACAGCACCTTGCAGGTGAATTTTCAAAATCAAAGCAGCAGCACGCCCCCCAATAACAATTATAGGTGGTTGTTTGATAATATAGGTTCGGCCACCTCTACCAATGCCAATTTTGTGTTTCCCGATACAGGCCAGTATACGGTGCGTTTGATAGCAGGTGCAGGGATGCTCTGTCCCGACACCACCAGTCAGTTGGTCTATGTGCAAATACAAGCCATAGACTTACAAGCCTTGCCTGATGTCACCTACTGTAAGGATGAAACCTTTAGTCTGACAGCCGCAAATCGCTGGGCAGATTATTCCAATTTTACCAATTATACTTGGCGTTCGACGGCTACACCCCTAACAGGGCAGGGCAGTGATTCCACCACTTGGCGGGCCGATACTTCTTATACCATTCAATTGAATGCCATCAATAGTTATGGTTGTGAAGATAGCCTAACCCTAGCGGTGAATATGTTGGAAGCAGAAGCAGCTTTTGATACCTTAGATTTGGCTTGTAATATTTCCTTAGATATTCCATTTATCAACAGCTCTATTGGCAATTTTCCTTTGGCTTATGCTTGGCAATTTGATGTTTTGGGCAGCAGCACCGCAGCCAATCCCACGTTTACCTTTCCCGATACAGGCAATTATAGTATTCAATTGATTGCAGGCGCAGGAAGCCAGTGTCCCGATACGGCAGTATTGGATTTGTACCTGCCCTTGTATGGGGTTGATTTGCAGGCAATTGCAGCTCCTACCATTTGCGAAGGCGATTCGGTTTGGTTGCGTGTAGCCGATGCACTGGCCGCCTATTCTAACAGTATACAGTACAGTTGGTCGCCTACGGCCATAGTCAATAGCCCGCAGGGCATGGATTCTATTCTAATCATTCCCGATTCTACGATTACCATACAAGTAGCAGCGATCAATAGTCATCTGTGCGAAGATTCTACGACTGTTATTATTACCGTCAACCAATCAGAAGCCGCCTTTGATACCTTAGATTTGGTGTGTAATACCTCTTTGGTGGTGCCTTTGGTCAATGCCTCTACCAGCAATTTTACACCTTTTGATTATCAATGGAATATTCCCAATGTAACCACTTCTACCAGTGCCAATCCTACGGTCACCTTTCCCGACACGGGCAATTATACCATTCAGTTGATTGCAGGAGCAGGGAGTCTGTGCCCCGATACCATCACCATGCCCATTTATATGGCTTTGGAAGGCTTGCTATTATCTGCACCCGATGATACTGTATTCTGCAAGGGCGACACGATAGAATTGACAGTAAGCAATGCCTTGGATGCTTATACCGATACCGTAATTTATAGCTGGTCGCCTAATACAGATATTATTAGTGGGCAAGACCAAGATACCGCACTGGCCTTTTTGCAAGCCAACCAGACCTACACCGTTATTGGGGTCAATAGTCATGGTTGTGTCGATACCGCCCAAGCCAATGGCTATATTTTATACCCATGGCCTGCATTGAGCATCACAGCAAGTGCCGATAGCATCTTTTTAGGGCAACAAGTGGATTTATTGGCTACCAATGACCCTACTTATATTTATAATTGGATACCCGACACCTCTTTGAGCAGTTATGATATATATGATCCTACTGCCCGTCCACGCCAGAGCAATTATTACTACTTGCTGGTAGAGAATACTTTGGGTTGTACCACCCTTGATTCTATTCTAATTGTAATCAAAGAGCCTATTTGTGGCTTGCCAGTGGTGTTTATTCCCAATGCTTTTTCGCCTGACGGCGATGGGCACAATGATGTGTTGTTGGTCAATGGCAATAATATTACCAGCATGACTTTATCGGTGTACAATCGTTGGGGCGAGCGTGTATTTGAAACCAATGACCAAATGATAGGTTGGGATGGGAATTTTAAGGGCAGTGCCTTGCCGCCCGATGTGTATGGCTATTATTTGCAATGTGTGTGTGATGATGGCAGTGTGCTGAGAACGAAGGGGAATATTACGTTGTTGCGGTGATGGGAGAGCTTTTTGCTTTAGGAAGCAGGGTTAAAACGAATAATTATACATATTAAACATTTAAGTCATTTTTGATAATATTGTTCCAACTCGTTTTGTGAATACGTTTTAGTTCGGAATCATTTTCAACAAGAGCTGAGTATTTTCTTACGAATTCTTCGGTATCTCCAATCAATCTCAAGTAGTATTTAATGGTTGAAAGAACTCCATTCAAAATAATTTGACAGCCATGCTGCGCTTTTGTTTCAATAATCAACTTTTGGATTTCTTCTCTATCTTCTTCTTTTATGCCTATGTGAGAGAGAATATAATATCGTTCTAATAGATTGAATTTATGAATCTTCTCAATAGCAATTCTTACTATATTGGAGTCAATCACTTTATCAAGTTTGATTTCAACAGCTTCAAAATTAATTTTATTTTTTAGAATTTCAATATCACCTGAAGAGTTAGAAGTTCGGTCTGATGCTGTATGGCTGCCTAGTTCAGCAAGCTCACAATCTTCATATCGTTTAATTTCGTCAATAAGTATTTGGTAAATAGCATATAGGGCAATTACTGGTAGTTTTGAACCTCCATGAACATTGTATTTTGTATCAAAGTGTTGAGCCAATGAGTCAATTACATCTTGGATGGTTATATTTTCTGGATTAGTAAGAGGGATAATAGGTACAGCAAGTCTTTGTTTTGCTTGTATCGCTTCATTGAGAAGTGATCTCAGTATATTTTTTGCTTTTTTCGGATTCTTCTCAACGTAGTCAATAATATTCAAAAATGCAGTTCTTACTGTTTTGTTGCTGATTTTACCATTGTACTTTAGAGTATATGGATATGGTTGTTCCAAAGATCTCGTTAGCCAACCACTTTCTGCCATAGATGGGAGTTTTAGTTCTTTAAGAGTTGGTGTTATGTATTTAGTATCAATAGTTCGCCCAGAGAAGCCATGCTTCATACTACTTTGATGGTATCGAATGTCCTGTTTAGGGTAAAGTATTTTGTGGGTAATCAGTGTAACAAGTACGGTAAAAACTCCTTTTTGAGAAGCTATTTTTTGACCTATTTCATTAATATGCGTTTCAATCTTTGCGTCAATATTCTTAATATCAGTTATTGTGGAGGAGAGCGCGTAAATTTCCAATAATTTCTGTTTGTGGTTCGTCATGGAGTAAATTTTGTTCTAGTATTTGTTTTGCAATAGCATCAATAACAGAAACGGCAACAGAATTTCCAATTTGTTTGTATTGTTCTCCTGTTCTTGAATGGCGTTTAAAGTTGGAAGGGAAGCCCATAATTCTATAACATTCATTAAGGGTAAGTTTTCTGACCATATCCATTTTGGGCAAATATATAAAAAATCTACCAGAAGTTTCTTGTGATGGAATGGTAGGGTGAACACCTTCTACAGAATATATTCTATTGGGTTGTCGGTGTACCCTTGAAAGATGAGATGTATTTGGACGCACGCCTTTTTTCCATTGGTTTTTATTTCTATATCCAACAAAAATTAAACCTGTAGGTTGTTTTTTGGGGTTGTCAATTAGCGTATATTCTGATTTATCAAGGAATTCAAAAGAATTTTTTTTATCTAAAAAATTCTCCAATTGTGGAGTAGGGCTTTTTTGTAGTTTGTTAAAATCAAAAAAACTATTTTTACAGCCAATGATGAATATTCTTTCTCGGTTTTGGGGCAAACCAAAGTCTTTTGAATTTAAAACTTGGTATGAAACATTATAACCTAGCTCTTTAAGACTGTTTAAGATAACGGTTAAGGTTCTTTTTTTGTCGTGATGAATCAGATGCTTCACATTTTCAAGGACAACAACTTTAGGCTTTTTTTCCTGTATTATTTGGCAAACATTAAAAAAAAGAGTTCCTCTTGTATCATCAAAGCCCAATTTCTTTCCAGATATGCTAAATGGCTGGCATGGAAAGCCGCCTAGTAATAAATCAAAATCAGGAATGTCTTTAGGGGCTATTTTAGTTATATCACCATACGGTTCTTCACCAAAATTATCCTTATAAACTTCTTGACAATATTTATTTTTTTCTGATGAAAATACACATTCAAAACCATTGTTTTCAAAACCCATTCTGAAGCCACCAATACCTGCAAATAAATCAATAAACCTTCTATTCATTTAATTTTGTTGTTTTTGTAGTTAATTTTTCTTTCTGCAACTTGTAAGATTTCTTGAGCAAAACCAGTACTTTCAATTTCACAAACCATTTTGTCACTCAGCCACTCTACTAGAAGCCGCTTTTCATCAAGTTCAAATATTTTAGCAAATTTTAAGACAAACTCTTTGTTGGGAGTCCGTATTCCGCGTTCTATTTTACTAATGATAGCTTGATCTATATTTAATTGAGCTGCAACTTGACGTAAATAAAGATTTCTCTTTATGCGTTCCTCTTTTATTATTGTACCAAATGTTTTCATTTGATTTTAAATCGTTTGACAAATAATGTCAAATTTACGATAATAATTTTAAGATTTCAACTCGGAGTGCAAAAATAAGAAGTGGATGAGTTGTCATTTCACGGTTTTTACAGGAACATATTCTTTAAATTTGCTCACACAAATACATAGGAAGTAATTTGATAGTTTGGTAGTAATTGATACTGCTTATGATGTATTAAGTAGTCTTAAAAACATGCCCCCATCAAGCCTCATAAAACACCCGATTCACCCGTTCACTAATATTGGTCAAAATCTCATAGGGAATCGTGTCCAATGCCTTGGCAATGCGTTCCAAGTCGGCAATGGTTTCAAAAACAATCACTTCATCGCCCACCTGAGCCGTGGGCAAGTGTTGGAGATTCACAAAACACATATCCATGCACACATTGCCCAAGGTGGGCACCATTTGGCCATTGATACGCACCTCGATATTGCCATTGCCCAAGCCCCTCAAAAAACCATCGGCATAGCCAATGGATAGCACACCCACACGGGTAGTTTGGGTTATTTTTCCTTGGCGGCTATAGCCAATGCTTTCCCCTGCTTGCAGGGTTTTGATTTGGGCAATGGTGGTTTTGAGGCGCAGCACGGGGCGCAAGGGCAGCCGAGTGTTGAGGCCATATAGGCCAATACCCAAGCGCACCAAATCAAATTGGGCGTGGGTGTATTGTGCAATGCCTGCCGAATTGAGCAAATGTCGGATTGGTGTATGGGGCAAGACTTGTAGCAATTGCTTGGAAAGCTGCTCGAATAATTCGATTTGTTCTAAAGTGAATGATTTATATTGAACATCATCGGCTGCAGCCAAATGTGAAAAAATGCCTTGAATATGAACGCTTTTAGTGCCTTCTAATTGCTGACAAAGCCGAGGAACATCTTCGGCCACAAATCCCAGACGGTGCATACCCGTGTCCAACTCCAAATGAACAGGGTAGGGGGCTTGTGAAGCTTGTTGGCTCAAGAATGTTGTGAAGGCGTGTAGACTCTCAAAACTAAAAATAACAGGCTCCAATTGATGCTTGCACAGCAAATCAAATTCGTGTGGAGCGGGATTCATGACCATAATGGGCAGTTTAATGCCATGTTGGCGCAGTGCCACCCCTTCATCTACATAAGCCACGCCCAAATAATTCACGCCTTGGTATTCCAACAATTGTGCAACTTCATAAGAACCACTGCCATAGGCCGAAGCCTTGACCATGACCATCAATTGCGTAGAGGGTTGGAGCTGCACTTTGTAGGTTTGCAAATTGTGCGATAAAGCTTGCAAATCAATCTCTAAGGTAGTACCATGCAAGTGTTTTTGAAGCAAATCCACCACTTGTTCCAACTCAAAATAACGAGCACCTTTTATCAAAATATACTCCTTCTGAAAGGAAAGTGTACCCTGTTCCAAGGCTTGTAATAAATCCTGAGTTTGGGTATAAAAATGAGCTTTTGGCAAGGTCTGGAAAAGGGATTGATGCCGTTCCAAGTCTGTTCCAACAGCAATCAATTTCTCAATTTGATACTGTTCCAATAATTGAGCAATCAATTGATAATCTTGGATGCTGTGCAATTCTGGCAAGTCAGATAATAGCAGTGTTTTATGATAATAATTGTTGTTGGGGATTTTTTGTGCCAAAAAGTCTAAGGCAATTTTTAGTCCTTCTACATCATTATTATAACTATCATCAATCAAATAACACTGCTGCTTCCCACGCTTAAATTCTAGGCGCATGGGAATTTCTTGAAGCTGCTGCAAGCGTTTTTCTATGGCTTTAATGGGCAGCCCCCAATGGAGCAAAAACACCAATAAGTGCGAGCAATTTTCGATGGTTGCAGCGTGTACAAACGGAAGCGTTAGGCCATGTTGTTGCCCTTGCCAAGTGATTGTTAGGTGGGTGTGTTGTTCTTTTTGCTGCTGCATAATGGGCACAGTAGCCGAGTGGTGGCTGCCCCACGATAGCAATTCCAAGCCCTGTGGTTGCCAAGCCTCTATGGCTGTTCGTACTAGGGTTTGGTCACTGTTATAAATCAACAATTCAGCTTGCTCAAACAGGCGCAATTTCTCTTGAATTTTTTGGCTGGTATGCTCAAAACCACTGTCATGCGCTGCCCCAATATTGGTAAATATACCCCAATTGGGCTGAATAATGGCCGCCAGCCGCTGCATTTCGCCCACTTGCGAAATCCCTGCTTCAAAAATGGCCAGTTCGTGTTTGGGAGCCAAATTGAGTACAGAAAGCGGCACCCCAATCTGAGAATTATAACTTTTGGGGCTCTTGACAATGCGGCAATCTTGCTCAAGCAATTGCGACAGCCACTCCTTGACAATGGTTTTGCCATTGCTGCCTGTAATGGCTAATACAGGTGGTTGGTGAGGGGCAAATTGCGCTCTGTGGTATTGTGCAAACGCTTGCAACGTCGCCAGCACATCATCTACTTGTGCAAATTGAGCCAACTCCAAGCCCTCTACAGGGGCATCCACTACAAAATGCCGCACCCCTTGGGCATACAAATCGGCAATAAAATCTCGCCCATGCACCCGCTTACCCGGCAGGGCAAAAAACAAGGTCTGCGCTGCAAAAACAACACGCCTGCTGTCTACAACAGCGATTTTGTTGGCCCAAAAGGAATGGCTAAAATCTGTAGAGGACATAGTGCTTGGTTGGTAATGTGATTGACAACAGGCAAGATAACAACTTCAATAAAAAATCCCCAACCAATGCTTTCATTAGTTGGGGATCGTGCTAGGGTTGATAACCAACTCCAATAGCACTTATTGCAAACCGCTCAAATAAGAGCCGAGCAAATCTCTAAATTGATAACCTTCTGTAAAACGATCTTTGCTTAGTTTTTTCTGTTCTACCAATGCCCACAATACAAATTCCATTACAAAGTAATGATCTTGCTCACTCAAACTAGGCTGGTATTTCTTAACTAATTCTGCCAGTGGTTCAATTGCATCCAATTGTGTACGATATTCCTTTTCGGGCAAATCGTCCAACAACTCCAAATCGCTATTCACCAAGAAATAATCCAATACCGCTTGATAAGGACTAGTCGTATTGGGGCGTTCTAGTTTGCTAATTTTGGGGAATAAGGTAGGGAATAAACTCACTACCGCCTCGCCAATTAGATTTTGAGCCACTCCAGCAGCGCCTTCCTGTTCTCCTTCGTACACCAATTCTACCTTGCCCGTAATAGCAGGAATTACACCCAAAAAGTCACTCATACGCAAACCTGTTTGTTCATCCCCAGCCTTGAGCGCACGGCGTTCGGCAGCACTGAGCAAATTCTCAAAAGCCGTAATACTCATACGAGCACTGACCCCACTTTTGGCATCAATGTACTCACTCTCTCGTGCCTCAAAACTGATTTGCTCTAGCAAATCTCTAGCCAAGGAGGGCACATGAATGTTAGAAGTTTGGCGATGGTCATTGCGTGCTTCTTGCTCGGTGATGGTGCGTGCTATTTTTATATCTTGTGGGTAGTGGGTGAGAATTTGCGAGCCAATTCTATCCTTGAGCGGCGTTACAATACTTCCTCTATTGGTATAATCCTCGGGGTTGGCGGTAAAGATGAATTGGACATCCAAGGGCAGGCGCAATTTGAACCCACGAATTTGTATATCGCCCTCTTGCAAGATATTAAACAAAGCAACCTGAATGCGTGCTTGCAAATCGGGCAATTCATTGATAACAAAAATACAGCGGTTGGCTCTTGGAATCATGCCAAAATGAATCACTCGATCATCGGCATACGACAGGCGCAAATTGGCGGCTTTGATGGGATCCACATCACCAATCAAGTCGGCTACGGTTACGTCAGGCGTTGCCAATTTTTCGGCAAAACGCTCACTTCTATGCACCCATTCAATAGGCGTATCATCGCCCTGCTCTGCAATGGTATCTAGGGCAAATCGAGAGAGTGGCTTCAAGGGATCGTCATTGATTTCCGAGCCTTTTACCACAGGCATCCACTCATCCAATAGGTTGACCATCAGGCGCGCCAGACGTGTTTTGGCTTGTCCACGCAATCCCAACAAATTGATATTATGACGGGATAGAATAGCGCGTTCTAGTTCTGGAATAACGGTATTCTCATAGCCCCAAACGCCCTCAAAAACAGTAGAGCCATTTTGGATGTGGACAATTAAATTTTCTCGCAATTCATCTTTGATGCTGCGGCTTTTGTAACCAGCTGCTTTGAGCTGTCCTAAGGTGTGTATGGAGGTGTGTTCCATGATTTTATTTAAAAGTTAGGTTGTCTATTTCTAATTCAAAATCACCTGCTCGTTTTTCATTGCTGATGAAACCCATGCGGATGATGTTTTTTAATTCTTTGTTGGATAATTGATAGCCCAAGGGTTTGCCCAGTCGATAAGCATCCAAGGTTCTTAAATCAAAGGTAACGGTAGACCATGCTCCCTGAGTATTGGGCAACTTGCCTTTGAAGGAGGGCATGTAATACGGACGTTGATCCTTCATAGTCCAAGCCATGTCAAAGCCCTTGGAGCGGTAACGAATGGTCAGTGTTGTATAGCTTGTCAAATCCCATTGTCCATAAGGACTTCTGAAGGAGGCAAAGCCGCCATTATTTTCTAAGGAAACAGTGCCTGTAAAAACCACGGAGTTGTTGGTGTATTTGACCTGACTTTGAGAACGACCACCCATAACGGTATCGTTCACTACTTGCCAGTTTTGTGTTGTTTGACCAAAATCAATAGTAAATGCAGTGTGTAACATGACTAATAGTGTAATACCAATAGAAAGAATAGGTGAAGACATAAAATTAAGTACCGTTGTTCTACAAAAATGCTACAAGTAGCTGTCTTCTTATCGAATGCGTTTTTTGCGATTTTGTTCGTAATCTTTGAAGATCATTTCGCCCAAACCTTTCAGACCTGTATAAAATGCCTTGCCTTGGTTCATTTCGGTAAATTCATCGACAAACTGCATCAAATAAGGGTCTTGAGCAATCATAAAAGTAGTGATAGGAATGTGAAGCTTGCGTGCCTGTGCAGCCATATTGTAACACTTATTGACAATATACTGATCTAGCCCAAAACTATTCTTATAATAAGTGCCGTCCCGCTCCCGAATACAGCTCGGCTTACCATCGGTAATCATAAAAATTTGCTTGTTGGTATTGCGCTTTCGGCGCAACATATCCATTGCCAATTGCAAACCTGCTACCGTATTGGTGTGATAAGGCCCTACCTTGAGATAGGGCAAATCCTGAATGCTGATGCGCCAAGCATCATTGCCAAACACCAAAATATCCAAGGTATCCTTGGGATAACGGGTAGTAATGAGTTCGGCCAAGGCCATAGCCACCTTTTTGGCAGGCGTGATACGGTCCTCGCCATACAAAATCATACTATGGCTAATATCAATCATCAGCACCGTGCTCATTTGCGCTTTGAAATTGGTTTCCTCCACCACCAAATCATCTTCCGTCAGGTTAAAATTGCTAATGCCATTGTTGATTTGAGCATTGCGTAGGCTCTCCGTCATGGCAATACGTTCTAGGGAGTCGCCGTATTGATAATTTCGGTACTCGCCATTGTGCTCATCACCTTGTCCACGATGTTTGGTTTTGTGATTGCCCGCTCCACTGCGTCTGAGTTGACCAAATATTTGGTCAAGTGCTTGTTGGCGAATGGCACGCTCGGTTTTGGCAGTGATAGAAAGCTTGCCACGGCCACCATTGCCTTGATCGCCCTCTTGATCGGGGTCTGGCTCTTCCTTGATATAGCCCTTGCGTTTGAGATCTTCTATAAAATCCTCAAGGGTGTATTCAGGGGTGCTCAAATTGTATTCTTTGTCCAATTCGTACATCCAATCTAAGGCTTCATCTACATCTCCAGAGGTGTGTGTAATGAGTTCTTTGAATATCTCAAATAGGCGATCAAATGGCTTTTGCTCGGGTGCCTCATAGGGCTTAAACAAAAATCCTCTTCTGTTAGTCATAGTATACTGGCTTTTTGTAAGATTAATATTACAAAAAAAGAAGGATTATGTTGTGGTTGTAATTACTAAGAGGATGTTAAAAAAGGAAATTTATCCTTGTCACATATATTTTTTGAGTTCTAACACTAACTCAAAAACTGTAGTGGAGGATTCGGCTTGGGCTGGGGAAGTACCTGCATTTTCGTGGAATTTTAGATTTCTTGTAGCACGCATTATGGCCAATTCTTGTAGAGAGCGATTTTTGTTATCATTTGGATCATTGGCTAGGAGCAGGTCAAATAGGAGGTTGTCTATTTTTTTAGTTTTTTTGTAATCGTATTTTAATCCAAAAGGAGCTAGGAGTTTGTTAAATTCTTTACAGCAATCAGCTCTATCCATAGCCCCCCCTTGGTGGTCATTGAGGTGCAAAAATAGCCAATACTCAAAAGCTTGATTGGAATAGGCTACCTGAAAATTATAGCTTTGAGCTGATATTAAGGCAGCTTGGAATTGCTCGTCAGTGCATTCATCCTTATCAAATACACACCATACTTGGTCGTACTTTTTGGGGTCTTTTTGTTTTAATTCATAGGCACGTTGAACCAAGGACTCTGAATTATAACCTTCTCCAATCGCCTTAATAGTAGCACTAGTTACCTCAAACTGGTTGAAGTAACTAGGCTCTGTATTTTTTCCTTCACAAACAATGAGTATTCTGGGTAACTCTTTGTTTTTGGCTTCTTCTTCTCTATTGATGACACCTGCTTTTTCGTTGGGTCTACGTTCCTTTTTTCTAGCTTCTCGTTGAGCTTTTTGTTCCTGTTTTTTATTCTTCATTTTCATAACCTTACCTTCTTTTTATGCCTGCAAAGGAGAAAATAAATTGTTATTATCTTGAATATAAGGAATAGCTCCATAACGTCCCTCTAGGTATTTTTTCTCATAATTCTCTTGGCTAGAAGTGAATGAATTGAGCGAATACAAGCTACTAGCTCCATAGCGATCTTTCTTGACAAACCACACCTGATCTCTACGATAGATTTCCTCGTCTAACAGATTGGTATCGTGTGTGGTAATAATCAATTGAGCTGCTTTGGTATTGATAGCAGGATTGTGAAATAAACTGATGATATGACTCACTAATTTGGTGTGCAATCGGGTGTCCAGTTCATCAATAACCAAGATGCGTCCTTCATTTAAGGTATGAATTAAAGGCCCTGCTAGATGAAAATACTTTTGAGTACCGTTGGATTCTTGCTTATCCATATCAAACACAACAGGTTCTTTAAGAGGTGCATTGCTCTCGTCATACTTTCTATGAAAAGTTTTCACATCATCTGTGAAAGAAATTTCATCACGAAATTCTTTCAAAAACTCGGGCAGCTCTCTTTCTGTATTTTCTTCTGTTAAAAAATTATCAATACCTAAATCAGCTTGCTGCAACAGGGTTAATACTTGGTTTTTAAAATCCGTATTTTGTTTCGTTTCGTTAATTGTAAAAGCTTCATAAGCTCTAGACTCTAAGCCCGAAATGATACTAAATTGTCTTAGCCAATCAAAAACTTCTTTGGCTGTTGGGTCATTAAACTGCGCTGCAACAGAAAGCAACAGTGCATTGGGGCGAACCATGTTTTGGTCGGTCAATGTTTTCCCAATTTTGAACTTAGATTGGTTCAATTCATAACCATCTTCATCTCTGTAAAAGTATTCTACTTCTCGTTTATCTTTGGTATACAACCATTCTGCAATTACTGCTTGTTCTGTTACTTCAAAACCATATCTGTATTGAACGTTATTATGAATAAAAATAATTTCAAATTCAGAAGGTTCGTGTTCTGTAGTAGTGCTTAATTTGAAGGAGTCTGTAGGAATATCATCATTAATAGAAGATTCTTTTGAAGAAATGAAAATAAATTTCTTTACAAAATTTAAACTTCTAATCAAGGCACTTTTACCACTAGCATTAGCACCATAAAGCACGGCACCTTTGAGTAGTTTCAAGTCTTTGCTTTCAAAAGTATGTTCTTCCTTGCGGGTGTATTTGGTAGACGCTAGCATAGAGAAGACTTGCTTTTCTTTAAAAACCTTGTAGTTTTTGACAGAGAATTGTACTAGCATAGTTAGTAGTTTTGTGTTGTTGAGTTATTTGAAGTTAAATGGATTTTTGTTCTTTTTTAGAAAGAAAACGCAAATAACTATCCAAATCTAAGAAATTAAGCTATGTTTCTACGTTTTTGTAGAAATATTTTCAGAAAAAGTTGCAAATACATTACGTAAGTGGATAATTAGGCTGTATTCTACCAGAAATTAGAAGCATTACCACAAAAAAAAAAAGACGTACCCCAAGGCAAGTCTTCTTATTACAACTATGTTGTTGGTTTTTCTTTATGCACTATCCTAATAATCTCGAATCGACAAAGTAACCATAGCTTGATTGACCAAAATGTAAGCAATTTCGCCAAAGGTAAACGGCCCTTTTAATTGGCCTGTAAACTTACTTTCCATATCCATTTGAGCATAGTTGATGGCACAATTGCACGAAAAAGCGATTGGCGTTACATCTTCGGGAATCAAGGCGCAGAGCGCAGCAAATTTATCTTCCACAGGTTTGGCTACTCGGTATTCTTTGCCCTTGAGTACAGGACCCAGAAAAGATATATTGCGTCCCTGTTCGTTGAGGTGTTTGACACTGATATTGATAGAGGCACCAGCATAGTCAGCTACTAGTGGCAAATCCAAATCTATCTTATTATCTACATAATACTGTGCTAGGTTGGCTGGTTGCCCATTGATGGTACAAAAAATACAGTTGAAAGCATCCTCCTCAAAGGTAAAGGTATCGCCAGCTCCTTGTTCATAGATGTTAATAAGATCCACTTCAGCATACTTATTGTTAGGAAGTTCACCATGCAATACGACCGCCATATTTTCACTAATATCTCCTGTAAGACCGTTGAAAACTTGGGGCATTAGGCTTCCAATTTCCTCCAAAAGAGTGCCTGCCACCCAGCCCGCCACAGGGCGGTCAAACAAGGTCGGTTGGTCGCCTATTTTGAGGGCATAAGTTTGATGTATAGCAGAAAAAGCGGGCAAAATAATCAGAGAAAAACCATTTTCATAGCGATCCTCCAACATCGTAGTTGTAACCGTTTCTTCTGTGTACGTTTTGATTTGAAAACTGGTAATAATATCTGTCACATCTGTTACAAATATTTGAGTATAATCAACTGTGCCCCCATCTTTATCCATGAAGTAAGGAATTGTACCGCCAATCCAATTTCCTTTTGGAAGTTGATGGAGTACATCCTCCCGCGCTGCAACAGAAAGCACATGCCCTGCATCTATCAATTGTTTAACTTCATCAAGTTGCATTAATTGATTCTTGGTATTCATTATTTTGTGTGTTTTAATGTTTCTGATAGTTGATTTGCACGAATAGCTAAAAAATAAACTAACCAAGAATATTTTCTAAATCTTTGGTATACATCTTCTTATTGTTCATGCAGTAATGGTGTAATGTTTCTACAGCTTCATTAAGTGTTATATGTTCAATTTTCATTTGTGCTTTGAGCGAGGCCAATTTGAGTTTTAAGCTCAAGCTGTGAAGTGTTGGTGTTGTTTGCTCTGTGAGCAAAGCCTGCCATTTTTTCCTATCAAGTTCAGGGATCATATATGTGATTTTGGTGAAAAATTATGAATAATAAATGGATGGGAAAGTAGGCATCAGTTGTTGTTAGGTAAGGCGTTTACAAACAGTATGAAATTAGTCGTTTTTTTATTTTAATTGATTTTAGGCAGTCATTTTTTAAAAAAAAAGCCATTTATTTTGATGAAATAATTCTTAATTTATGAAAAAAATGTAGCATTAAAAATTTTTAATGGATAAAGTAACCATCGTTTGGTTGACCAAAATATAAGCAACTTCCCCAAAGGTAAAAGGGCCTTTCAGATTACCTGCAAACTTGTTTTGCATACCGATGTGAACATAGTTGAGAATACAGTTGCACGAAAAGATAATAGGCGTTTCGTCCTTAGGAAGCAAGGCACAGAAAGTAGTGTATTTGTCGTCAACCGACTTGGCAACTTTGTATTCTCTGCCTTGGAGCAAGGGCGCAAAGAAGGAAACATCTTCTTCATTTACACTTTCAATACTAACATTAATAGAAGCACCAGCATAGTTGGCTACCAGTGGTAAGGTAGAGTCTATCTTATTTTCTTTGTAGTAATGGGCGATATTGGTCGGTTTTCCGTTGACCATACAATTCGTAAATTTAAAAGCATTCTCCTCAAACGTAAAGGTGTCACCAGCTCCTTGGTCGTATATATTAATAAGGTCGAGTTCGGCATATTTATCACTAGGCAACTCGCCATGTAGCACGGCTGCTCTGTTCTCAAATACCTCACCTGTAGACCCATCAATAACTTTGGGGCTTTCTTGTCCAATTTTTTCTAGGTGTATGCCAGCAATCCAGCCCATAATAGGCTTGTCAAATAAAGAAGCTTGCTCGCCCGCTTGGAGGGCATAAGTCTGGTGGATAGAAGAGAAGGCAGGCAAAATGATTAAAGAAAAACCATTATCGTAGCGATCTTCTAACATCGTGCTAGTAACCGTCTCCTCTGTATAGGTTTTGACCTGAAAATTGGTAATTATATCGGTAAGGTCTGTTACAAAAACTTGGTTATAATCCACGCCTCCTCCGTCTTTGTCCATAAAATAAGGCGTAGTACCTGCCATCCAGTTGCCTTTGTGGAGTTGTCTTAACAATTCCTCGTGTCCTGCTATGGTAAGAACGTGTCCAGCATCTATGAGTTGATTGACGGCCTCAAGAGGCATTAGTGTATTTTGAGTGCTCATTATTTTTGTGTTTTAATTTTTTTGGAGATGATATTGTATAATACTTCGTGGATTAGTGCGCTTCGCTTATGAGCCAGCAAGCTGGGTT
>CAYULH010000066.1:0-29685 GCA_964445645.1 uncultured Aureispira sp.
AACCCTGAAAGGGTGATATTATTAATATACAAGGTGATAATGACATCCCTTCGGGATTTATAGGCATTTTATAGCATTATTACTATTATAATATCATCCCTTCGGGATTTTTTCCAATAGCATTCGGATTCATTTGCCAGAACTTAACAGCTCTGCCCCAAAGGACTCACGCAAGCAAAAAGATACTTTTTCGCTACTAATTTATTCGCAATAATGTCTAATAAAAAGAAGCAATTAATTATAAGATAGATGAATAGAACAATCCTTGGGCAACAATTCCTCTAAACGCTTTTTGTAAGCCTTAGCTGTTTCCTCTTGTTGGAAACCCACATCATAGAAATGAATGGACTTGAGGGAACGCAACCCACGCCAAGATTCTGGAATGGCTAAGGTGTGCTGGGAGAGCAAGGGTTCTTTGAGTGCATTGACAAAATGCAACTCTTCTAATTCGGACAAAGTACCCAAAATAGGTGGAACATGGGTAAGGGCATTTCTACTCAAATCTAACCAACGCAATCGTTTGAGTTCGCCTAAATTTCTTGGCAAAGCGGTTAAATGATTGTGCTGCAAATCCAGTAATTCCAACTGCTCCAAGTCTATAATTTCGTCATTCAATTGCTTGAGGGCATTGTGTGATAAATCCAAACTTCGCAAGGTTGACCAGGTAAACAAGGCTGTTGGCAAGTATTGGAGGCGATTGCGTGATAAATCAGCAATACGTATATTGGGTTGATTGACAATACTTTCAAAAACAACATCAACAGCAGCTTGGTCGAGCAAAGCCCAATTGCTGTGTTTATTTTTACTACCAATAGGATAGTGTTCAATTCCCAAATAACAACCCTTTAGGTTGAGATCTAGAATGGAATAATGTTTTAGAATAGGAGGCAGTTTGAGCAACATGGTCGATTTTAAATCAAGGCGTTTATAGGTCAAATCATAAAACTGATCGTCGATTACCTCCCTCAGTAGTGCTTCATCTTTACTATTGTGAAATAAATAAAGCAATCCTTCACTTCCTCCATTTTGTTGATAAGCTGTTTTGGCTAAGGCCAAAGGATTGAGATCTAGGGGCGCAGAGGTCTTACTCTCTACTTGCTTGAAATTGGGAAAACCATTGTAGTGTACAGGCAATCCCTGTGAATAGCCCGTATAACTATCACTTAAGCGCAATTTTCGGATATTGGGGAGCTTACTAAATTCCTCTGGAACATCAATATATTCGCCCAACAAGAGATGATTGAGCCTAGATATGTTTAATTCTTCTAATTGATGCAACTGGCAAAGTACAGGCGGAAAAGCTTTGAACTTATTATTAGAAATATCCAATTTTTTGAGTTTGGGCAATTGTTCCAAGCTCGTGGAAAGTTTTGTAAGATTATTGTGCGATAGTTTTAGAGATTGTAGATTTTTAAAGGTTTGTATACGTTTTGGAATAGTCTTAATCTTATTGTGACTCAAATCAATAGATGTTAATTCTTTCCACTCAAAAAGATCGGTCGGAATTTTGGTCAGGGCACAATGAGTGAGTTTAAAGGTTGTACCAACAATAAAGTTACGCAGTAGTTTTTTTCGCTCCTCACTAGGTAAATTATCAATCAAGTATTTGAGTCCTACTTTGTATTTGTGATACATAGCTAGACCCATTTTTACACCATCAAGCATCCCTTTGCTCATCTCTACATAACATTCAATATTTTTTTTGATGGTCTGTTCGGTAGGAGCCAGCCCATTTCGATTGCCGAGCTGCAAATTGCTGTTAATCAATATAGATAACTGTGCTGAAGCATAACGTCTCAAGGACAAAGCAGCTTTTTTGCGAATGGCATTATCTTGTTCTAATTTGTAAATGACGAATATCTCCGTCAGCAAATCTGGGGAGATAGGATAAGCCTCCAATAACTCAAAAGCGAGTATGGTATTGGAGGTATTGGTACTTAATAATAAGTTAGACAGATGTTGAATTTCTTCTTCTGATAATCCCATAGTTTTAGTGTAGTTCTTCTGTTAAGCTTTTTATTGTAGTCTATTTTGTGCAGTTGGAGTTGTAATGAGGCAAAAAAATTGGTGTAATAGTCTGTCTAATCCATAACAGTATATTTCTTGCTACTAGTTTAATTGTAATGATTTATAATATAATTAAATTATCTAATAATTGTACAAGAAAAACAATTGATTGTTTATATTACAAAATAATAGAACATTATTACCAAATATAGAACAATAAAATTAAAACTTAAAGAGATTTTTATTGAATTACTGAATGAAGTTGTTGGAGAAACCGAGGCAAAACCTGTTTGTGCTAAGAGCAAACAGGTTTTAACAAACAAAACGCCCTCATTCCAAAGAATGAGAGCGTTTTTAAAGACTACTTAAGTAGGTGCAAAAAAGAAACCGTACAATAAAAAAGGAGAGATTTTGGTCTAGATCAAGGCGAAAAACAAAGCTTTAGCGGGCTAAAGCGCGTATTTTCAACGCCGAACCGAGGCTCTGCCGAGCTCATAAGCGAAGCGCACTAGCTAGGGCAAAAGAATCATTTTTTAGTCCGTTTACTTTTTTAAGACTACTTAAATGCAAACAATAATTGTTTTAAGACTATTTAAGCAGGATTTTTTTCAATAACAGACAAACTTAATTCTTCTAGTTGGTCATTTGCAAGTAATGATGGTGCATCAATCATTACATCGCGTCCTTGGTTGTTTTTAGGGAATGCAATAAAATCACGAATGGAACTTGCACCTTGCATAATGGAGCAGAGGCGATCAAAACCAAAGGCAATTCCACCATGAGGAGGAGCACCATATTCAAACGCTCCTAGCAAGAACCCAAATTGTTCTTCGGCCTCTTCTTCTGTAAAGCCCAATAGTTTAAAGTTTTTGGATTGCAAGGCTCTGTCGTGAATACGAATAGAGCCACCACCAATTTCCCAGCCATTGATAACCAAGTCATAAGCATCGGCACGCAGGGCTTTCATGGTTTCATGGTCGCCATTGAGCATACGCTCTACATCATTGGCCTTGGGTGAGGTAAAAGGGTGGTGCATGGCATGAAAACGCTCCGAATCTTCGTCCCACTCCAACAAGGGGAAATCTACTACCCAAAGTGGCTTAAAGCCTCCTTGGCGCAAGCCCATGCGCTCGCCCATTTCCAAACGCAAATCACTCAACTGACCACGAACTTTATCCGTTTCGCCCGACAAAACAAGGAGCAAATCGCCTTTTTGTGCGCCTGCTTTGTCCAACCAAGCTTGCAATTGCTCATCACTGTAGAATTTTCCTACCGATGATTTGAGGCTGCCATCTTCATTGTATTTGACATAAACCAATCCTTTGGCACCAATTTGTGGACGTTGCACCCATTCTGTTAATTTCTTGATGTCTTTGTTAGAATAGGCACTTGCTTGGCCTGTGGCGCAAATTCCTACCACCAATTCAGCTTGGTCAAAAACAGGAAAACCTTGGTCCTTGGCCAAGTCATTGAGTTCTACAAACTCCATCCCAAAACGCGTATCGGGCTTGTCTGAACCATAACGGCTAATGGCCTCATCATAGGTCATGCGTGGAAAAGTAGGCAATTCTACATCCAAACAAGTTTTGAACAAGTGCTTGGTAAGCCCCTCAAACATGTTGAGAATATCCTCTTGGCTTACAAAGGCCATTTCACAATCTATTTGTGTGAATTCGGGTTGGCGGTCGGCACGCAAATCTTCGTCTCTAAAACATTTTACCAATTGAAAATAACGCTCAAAACCTCCCACCATCAACAATTGTTTGAAGGTTTGGGGCGATTGGGGCAAGGCATAAAATTGCCCTTCATTCATCCTGCTAGGCACTACAAAATCACGTGCCCCTTCGGGCGTACTCTTGATGAGTACAGGTGTTTCTACTTCTATAAAATCTTGGTCAGACAAGTATTTGCGTACTTCTAGGGCCAATTTGGAGCGGAAAAACAAATTGTTCTGAATAGGACGACGGCGCAAATCCAAGTAGCGGTATTTCATGCGTATTTCTTCTCCACCATCTGTTTCGTCTTCAATGGTAAATGGAGGGGTAGCCGATTGATTGAGCACTTCCAGTTTTTCTACCAAAATCTCTACATCACCTGTAGGGATATTGGGGTTTTTGCTAGAACGTTCTGCAACTTTGCCCTCTACACGCAAGACATATTCTCTGCCTAAGCCTTTTGTTTGTTCATACAAGTCAGCATTATGCTGTGTATTAAAAGCCAATTGTGTTAAGCCATAACGATCACGCAAATCGATAAAAGCCATGTTTCCAAAATCTCTATTCTTATTCAGCCAACCCGATAAAACCACGGATTCTCCAACATTTTCTAGGCGCAAAGCACCACAATTGTGCGTTCTGTACATTTTCTTATTTTTGTAATAGCCAGTTTTGTAACTATCTAATTATGTTTTAGCTTTTTGAAAGCCCAAAAATAAACCTTTGTAGGCAGCAAACCAAATACCTTTATCAAAATTACTTACAGAGCAATAGACGTTTGGTTTTACCATCCAAATTGATGGTCATATAATAAACCCCTTTGGGCAGTTTTTGCCAATTGGGTACTGTTTGATACCACAATTGGCGCGCATAATTTTCTTTTAAATCGCTGCTATCGGTAAACAACAATTCTCCTTGAGCATTGTGCAACTGAACCCCGGCACTAAAAGCAGGCACTTGACTCATAAAAATATCGAGACGCTCTGTATTGTTGTAGGCATCTTTGTAATAGGTTTGTTCTTGGGTAAGCTCAATAACCGAATTGCTTAGGCTCTTGTAGGCTTCATAAAAATCGGGTATACCATAACCATAAGTAGTATTGGGTTCGTCTTTGCGATTGGCACTGTTTTCAATAGCTTGGAGGAGTTCCAAGTTGTTGTAACGAGGTAGCGCTTGCCAGAAGGAGGTAACAGCACCCGCCATAATAGGAGAGGCAAAGGAGGTGCCATTGCTAAAACTAGTATCGTAGCGTTTTTTGGCGGCCACTACGGCAATAGCACCACGCGCCATAACATTGGGCTTGACGTACTTTTTATCCTCAAAACCATAGGAGCTAAACTTGACATGAAACCCATCTCTATCTACAGCACCTACGGTCATAATATTTTCTGCATCTCCCGGTACCGTAATGTGTTTCCACTTGTCATTGCCCTCATTGCCTGCACTATTCACAATAAAAATACCCTTATTGGCTGCCATCGTAGCAGCTTTGGTCATAGCAGCAGTTTTGCCATCCAAATCCACATAACCATAATCCATATCATTGTCATCAAAATCATAATAGCCCAACGAAGAATTGATGACATCTACGCCCAATTGATCCGCCTTTTCTACAGCAGCAATCCAGTTGTACTCTTCAATCAAGTATTCTCCTTTTACATCTTCTGTTTTGAACAAATAATATTGAGCATCTGGAGCAGTGCCCACAAACAAATAAGGCATATTGGAAGCCATGCAGGACAATACATTTCTACCATGTGTAGACGATTCAAATACATAGTCATCGCCTTGTACAAAATCGTGCGTGCCCAAAATTTGTCCACGCTGAAACAAGCTATCAAATGCAGGGGTTTCTCTAATCCCATCAAAGCCCCCATCAATTACAGCCACATGCATGGTTTGGCCTTTGAACCCCATTTTGTGTAGGTAATGCCCATTGAGCATCGTGATTTGGTTCTTGCCCAAGCCATAAAAATGCTCTTTTTGACGATATTTGGTTTTATAATCACGGTCGCCTAGCTCTGTAGGCGGTTCTACTCGGCGTTTGAATCCAATAGGAAACACATCCTTGATAAACTCAAACTGTTTTAGATCCTCTACATTGGCACTGGCTGTTTCTACTATCACGGCCACCCCATTGAGCCACCTAGAACGGCTATGGATTTTGAACCCCTTGATGTCAATGGGTTCTAGGTAAGCTGGATTGATAGGCAAATCAGTGCTGTCAATGGGAATATTGTACCGTTCACGGCGCTCCAATGCTCTAGGAGACAAATATTCTTGTGGATGAAAAAGACTATAAGGCGTGTTTTGTTTATCCTTAAAACTCACCCAATAAATATCATAACGACGTTGTGCTTGTGCCGTTTCTTGCCACAACAACACCACAACAAAAACAGAGAAAAAAGAAATAAAAAATCTCATTTTAAATAGTTTGTAAAGTAACTGTCTGTGTATCCTAAAAGCTTGTCACTCTATTACAGATGGATAGCATGGATTTGAATACTGCATTAAATAACCTTATAAATAAAACTAACTTATTTTTTCTATTCTGCAATATTTAAGCAAAGAAAGTCACAGGCAGTTGCTTAGGGACGAAAAAGGGAATTATAGTTTGTAAAGCTTAGAAGTACCTCAGAACAAAATAAATTGTTCTCAAACAACTTCTATATTTACAATTTAAAGACCAAATCGGAATATCGTATGTTTTGGTAGAATTTTTAAGCATATTTTATACAGATGTCACCAAAAAGAGGGTGGACGGCTTGTAAATAACTACAATGTCACAAGAATTGTAAGACTGCTGTTCTCGAATTATTGTATCTTGTTGTTCTATTTTGATTGACAAATTATTTAAAACAATCCCCCCAACCATGCATCTCTACTTCTTTCCAATCATTTGGTTTATTCTTAGTTTTTTACTTGCTCACCCTTTACAAGCCCAACAACAAGGACTACCCAAGGAGTATCAATTTGTAGCCTACAATCATATTCCCACTTGGAAGGCAGTGGTATTTGATTGGAATAAGCCCAAAGCAGTGGTGCATCTTTTTGATGTCGAAAAATACAAAGGGCATGGCAATTATGTTTGTTATGGCCTCAAAACAGGGCTTAAATTTAGTCAATTCAAGGAATTGGTTCGCCACCCCCAAAAACGACAATACCTGCCCATTTTTTTGTACGATTTGCGTGCAAATCCCCTTGTCAAAAATGGACAACAATACACTTGGGCAGTGCGTGTAGAAGATTATAGTTATACCGATGATCCTGAGGCTATGGGGCAGACCGTAGCACGCTTAATGCAGACGGTAGAACAATACTTAAAAGCCCAATTACCCACTATGGGCAAAGGGATTGCTATTTTGACCACTTCCAAAAGTTCTTTGCCCAATTGGGCCAGCCAACCCAAGGTAGTACAAGCGGGGTATAGGGCCATGACTCTGAGCCAGCTCATTGCCGCCACTGCAAATCCCCCAAGCACGGTTTCTACCACCAATCAAGTATCCGTAGAGATTTTGAATGAAGGCGTTGCGGTGGGGTATTTGAAGTATATCAAGGATGGAAAAGAGGGAATGGTCAACAGTAATTTTAAGCATATTTTGCTCTACGAGCGTTTGCCTTATCGAGTGCCTATTGCCAATGGAATTTTAACCTTGGCACCACAGACTCCCTTTTCGCATATCAATCTGTTGGCTAAGAATAGGAAAACCGTAAATGCCTATTTTACAGCAGCTTTACCTAGCAATTTTTTGGCTACGTATGAAAATCAATTGGTAAAAATTACCACCCAAAAAACAACAGCAGGCAGCACCCTCAACATTACTAAAATCAGTGCAGCAGAAGCCCAACCATACTGGAGCCAACAACGTCAATTGGCTCTGCATATTCCCGAACCCGATTTGTCCGTACAGTCCTTTTCTCATTTTGATAAAGGAGCCAAGTCGGTACAAACTATCAATTGTATTGGAGCCAAAGCCAGCAATTATGCTTTGTTGCAACACCATCTGCCCAGCTACACACGCAAGGGCTTTGCCATTCCTTTTTATTTTTATTTTGAAACCATCAAATCTTGTGGAGCCGATCGGCTAATTCAACAATTATTAAACAATAAAGACAATTTATCACCAACAGCCATCAAAAATGAGCTAAAAGCCATTCGTGAAAAAATTACTCAAGCCCAAGTTCCTGCATCTCTATACAAAGAGTTGGAATGGATTGCAGAGGAGCATTACAAAGGAAAAAAAATTCGATTGAGGAGTTCTACCAATTGTGAGGATTTGCCCACTTTTAATGGAGCTGGTTTGTACGAATCCAAAGGCTTTTGGCAAGGGGCCGAGCGGGCTATTATTCGCAAAAAATTGCTCACTGTTTATGCCTCTTTGTGGTTGGATAGAGCCTTTGAGGAACGGGAGTTTTTTGGTATTAATCATCAAAAAGTGGCCATGGCTATTTTAATCAATGAAGCCTTTCCCGATGAGTATGCCAATGGAGTAGCCCTAACCTTGCCCAATTCTACAGGAACCCCCACCATTCACATCAATACCCAATATGGGGAAGTCTCTGTCACCAATCCAGAAGGCACAGCCACCCCCGAAGTTATCTACTTCAGGCAGTTTGACAGCAAATGGTATGTGACCCAAGCCCAATCTTCGATTCACAATATATTTGTGGATAATGCTGAATTGACTCCTCTAGTGCGCCAATTGCAAAAGGCTTGTGCTCAAATTGATAGGTTATTAAAGAAGGGAGTCGCTGCCTCGGACGATTATGGGGTGGACATAGAATTTAAGATTATGAAGGAAGCCACAGGGTTTAAATTGTACATCAAGCAGGCTCGGTTGTTGCATACCTTGCCAGAGTAAGGTTGCAATATAGTACCAATTTAAAAATATGAAAGCTTGTTCCTTGATAAACAATTCCTTGTGCTGTTGATGCTTTCAAAAAAACATTTTTTCTTAAAAAAAGCTTGTAGTATCTACAAAAGCATCTTATATTTGTGTCGGAGTTGGAGGTGCATGGCAAGCTCCCGCTAAATCCCCCAGGTGTGAAAGCAAGCAAGGGTAGGTGGTTGTAGCAGCTGGTGTATCTCTGCTCTTTTTTTATTTTGATAAAATGCGTTCTGGATTAGATTCAGAACGCATTTTTTGTGTGTTGTGGTCAGATGTCCAGACTAGTGCAAAAAAGAAAAGCTCCATTCAGTTAGAAAACCAAATGGAGCCTTTATCCTATATACTTATTAGAGGGACAATTTTGTTTATTTAACAACTACTAATTTCTTAGTCCACTTGTTCGTACCATTATTAGCTTGAATAGCATAGATGCCAGCCGCTAACTTGGCCGTAGGCAATTCGACTAGTTGACCTGTGGCTAATATACTGTTTTGTTGGAACACAACTTGACCTGTTGCATTGGTAATACTAATGGCCACTTCACCAGTAGCTGATTTTAAATCTAAGAAAGCATTCTTAGAAGTAGGATTGGGGAATACAACCATATCTTCTTGTGCAGATACATTAGTAGTAGAAACAATTACACTGGCTTGGAAAGAAAATACATCTGTACATCCATTAACATCTGTTACTACAACATAATAAACATCACCATCTACTAATCCTGTTGCTGTCATGGTAGTCTGGTTGTTGGCGTTAGGATCCCATTGGTAAGAGTAGGGAGCAGCACCACCAGAAGCCATAGCTGTAGCCGAACCATTACCATTATCCTGCACTACTACTACCACTGCAGTAGGTTCTGTCAAGGTAACACTATCTACCAATTCACAACCATTGGCATCCGTTACCGTTAAGGTATAACTGCCAGCAGCAGCATTGGTCAATTGAGAAGAAGTAGCTCCATTGCTCCAAGCGTAGGCATAGCCCGGAATACCACCAGAGATAGAGGTGCTAATCATTCCACTATTATCGCCATTACAATTTAAATTGGTGCCTGTGGTGTTTAAGTTGAGTACTGGAGGATCATTAAGCGTTAGTGCTGCGACTGTACTACAACCAATAGAATCCGTTACGGTCAAGGTATAGGTGCCAGCCGCCAAGCTAGTAGCAGTACCTGTTGTTTGTCCATCGCTCCAATTATAAGTGTAAGGGAGCAAACCATTCTGCCCCATAGCAGCAATCTCTCCACCAGCAGCACCTGCACAGCCCACTTGGCTGGTTACACTAGCTACCACACCTGTGTAGGATATTCCCATAGTAGCCGTGGCTGTATCATCACTAAAGGTTTGGTCAGGAGCATAGGCGGTATAAGCAGTAATCATAGCATTGGGGCCAGCAGGCCCTACACCACCAAGAGCAATAGAAATGGTATCCATTGCATTGGGGCCTAAAGTAGTAATAACACCTGTGGCAATAACAGCTCCGTCAGATTCTACAGCCCAAGGTACATCACCTTCTGTATTGGCAGATTTATTTTCTATAACAAGGTCAATATTAACCGCAGCATTACAATATACAGGTTGAACACCCAAAATAGCCGCTACACCTACATTGGGTGCTTCTTTTACCTCAATATCATCAATTAGAATATCATTGTAGAAGGCTGTTCCGGGAGAGTTTTCTGTTACGGTAAAACGTATTTGGATAGGGCCTGTAATATTAAGACCAGCCAAACCAACCGCTACACTATTCCAAGTAGGGCCTTGGTCGCTATTGATGGTTTGCATTTGGTTCCAAGCAGCACCGTCGTATACTTCTACATCAAGCGTGTTGTAGCTGTTATCAGTAGGGTTGTGTGAGAATACCCAGAAAGATAGGAGCGGAGCATTGAGGGTAGATACATCAATAAATGGTGTTTCTAAGCTAGAAATTTGGCTAGGCCCATTGGGAACAGAGCCATCAATCCAAGCATAATTGCCATTGTTGCCCGTATGGTCGCCTGCATTGGCGGCTGCATATCCTGCAGATGTGTTAAAACGCCAAGGCTCAGAGCCTGTTTCATTCCAGCAGTTGGGAGTAGAGGAAGCGTTAAAACTTTCCATCCAAGGAGCAGTAACGGTAGCACAAGCTGTGGCAAAGGTTACAGGGCCTACCCATTGGCTTGTATCACCCGGTCCGCAAACAGAACGCACATAAATACTATAAGTAGAGCTTGGGTTCAGACCAGTAACGGTAGAAGGGTTGGTAGCCGTGGCTACGGTAGTACCTGTACCCACCGTAAAGTTTTGAGGGCCATACTGGATTTCCCAGTTGGTAGCTGTACCATTTTCTACCCAAGCCAAATCTACACTGTTGGTCGCTACATTACTAGCTACTAGATTGGATGGTTTGGGGCAAGTAGGCAATTCCATTACTTCTACATCATCCAGTAGCAAATCATTGTAAAAATCACTACCAGCACCACCAGATTCGCATCTGAAACGGAAACGAATATCGCCACCATTATAGATATAAGGAGTCATGTTAAATCCATACTCATCCCAACCGAAGGGCGTATTGCCTTGGAAGGTATTTACGATTACCCATGCAGTACCATTCCAAGCCTCTAAGTACATGATATTGAATGGGTTCAAGGTGCCAGAATAATGACTCTCAAAATAGAATTGTAGGTAAGGAGTAGTGAGGGTAGATACATCAATAACAGGAGATTCTAATACTGCTCCAGCATCTGAACCAGAAAAATCTACCCAAGCAAATCGACCGCCATTGCCTGTATGGTCTTGAATGGAAGAAACATCGTAACCGGGAGTGCCACCAAATACCCAGCCACTACCAGTAGTCGTCGTTCGTGTCCAACCAGCTGGTACACTTGTATTGTCAAAGGTTTCTAATAGAACCGTCTGGGCGTGTAGCCCAAAAGTACCTAATAATAGAAACATAGTTATTGTAAAAAGGAGTTTCATATAAAAGTTGCAGATTAAAAGTGATAAAATAACGTCTAATAAGTATTGGATTAATGTATCTTAGATTGCTCTAAATTAGTGTATTTTTACTAATACAAAATTGTTTGTTGTTTTGAGGAAAACCAATTTTATTAGCAAAAACTAAACTTTAAGATAACAGAATCTTTGCTATTCTTGGTAATGGAAGCTTGATAATTTCATTTTTGGAACTACTCCAGCACTGTTTTTGACTTGCTAATGGTGGAATGTAAAATTAGAAAGCAGCCTTGAAAATATCTTCAAGACTGCTTAAAAATGGTAGGCTATAGGCTGTAATTTTATGGCCTACTTATTATTAATTTTCGGGTTACTTGTTCTTCTCCAATTTGGAAACGAACTAAGTACATTCCACTAGGCAAATCTTTGATGGATAGTTCAGCACGTTGAGTTTGGATAACACCCAATGCTTGGCTGCTTACCAATTGACCCAAGGCATTTGTAATACCAATTTGAACATCAGTAGCAATTGATAAGTCTAAATCTACAAATACTTGGTCATTTGCTGGATTCGGGAACATAGATAAGTTGTTGACTTTATCAATGGTTGGTACATTGATGAAAGCAATATTGACAGAATCCATAGCCGTACAGCCATTGGCATCTGTTACCGTTACCATATAAGTAGTATTGTTCATCAAACCACCAGCAGTAGCCGTAGTTTGTCCATCGCTCCAAGCAAAAGTAAAAGAACCTACACCACCACCAGCAATTGCTGTAGCAGAATCCATATTGTTGTGTGTAATGCTCAAGGTTATAGCAGCAGGCTCATTCACTGTAAAGGACTGCATTGCCATACAACCATTGGCATCGGTTACGGTTACAGAGTACGGGCCGGCTACAAGGTTAGAAATATTATCTGTAGTAGCACCATTGCTCCACAAGTAAGTATAAGTAGGTGTGCCGCCAGTAACCACAAGCGAGATACTGCCATTGGCATCCCCATTACACAATACATCATTAGGTGTACCAGTAACAACAAGTGGGTTGGGTTGGGTTAAAACCACGGTATCGCTATCCATACATCCAATAGAGTCGGTTGCTACAACAGCATAAATACCTGCAGGTAAATTAGAAACAGTAGTAGTAGTGGCATTATTACTCCACGAATAAGTGGTTATACCATAAGCATTAGCGGTGCTTGCAGATAATGCACCAGTGGAGTTACCATTACAATCAATAGCAGAAGAAACAGCAGCGGTGACATCAATATTAGAAATGTAAACCGTTTTTGTTCTTGCATCATTGCTAGTATTGGCATCATTGGGCAAACCAACAGAAGCCACAATAACACCAGCACCCGTTGGTGAAGGAACAGGGCCTACAAGAATAGTATCTGAAGCATTGGCGGCTAAACTAGCAATAGCACCACCACCAATTGGTAGACCATTTAAGGTAACACTGTAGGGTACATTGCTCACAGGAACACTAGAATTGTTGGTAACAACAAAACCACCGCTTACTGCACTCACATTACAATATACATCATTGACCAATAAGGTATCTACTGAAACATCTAGTGAAGGAGCAGTTGCTTGTCTTATTTCAAAGTTATTAATAATGGCATAGTAATCTTGAGGGCCACCTACGGTTCCCTCAGAAGCCCAAATAGCAAAGATATTGGAAATACCAGTATAGGCACTAATATCTATAACTACATCATTGGGGGTAAACTGTAAGGGGTTGTTCACATCCCAAGTATACAAGGCTGTCCACGTAGCACCACCATCGGTAGAAACCACTACTTGTACCGTATCATCCGAACCCATGCCACTAAAAACAGTAGTAGGACTCCAATCGGTTGCATTACTATTAATAACCAACTCCCAAGGGCCGGGCGTAGACAAATCAAATTCAGGAGAAATCAACCAATCAGACATACCTGTAGTATATATATTGGTACGTACTGAAGTTCCATTTTGCCCCCAAGAACTAACACCAAATTGAGAAGGGCCAGTAGCAGGATTACCTGCATCTGCTTCCTCCCAACAAGCAGGCAGGAAGGTACCAAAGTTGGTAGTATAAGCAGGAGTTATGGAAGCACAAGGTGTTGCAAAACTAATAGGGCCAAGCCAAGCAGTGGTATCACCTGGGCCACAAATCTCACGTACAAAAGCACTGTAAGTGGTGCTTGGAGTCAGACCAGTAGCATTAAAAGGAGATACTCCAGCAGTTCCACCCACAGCAGGCGAACCAAAAGGCACAACAGAAACTTCCCAGCCCAGTTGTGCTGGATTTCCAGCTACCCACGTTACATCAGCACTGTTAGCAGTGACATTGGAAACAGCAAGTGTAGTAGGATTGGCACAAGTAAGTGGTACTCTTATTTCAAAATTATTAATAATAGCATAGTAATCTTCAGCATCATTCACAGCCCCTTCCGAAGCCCAAATAGCAAAGATGTTGGAAGTAGTAGTAAAGGTACTAATATCAATAATAAGATCATTAGGAGCAAACAACAATGGATTGTTCACATCCCAAGTATACAAGGCTGTCCACGTAGCACCCCCATCAGTAGAAACCACTACTTGTACGGTATCATCCGATCCCATACCACTAAAAGCTGTAGTAGGACTATAATCAGTAGCATTACTGTTGATGACCAATTCCCAAGGGCCAGGCGTAGACAAATCAAATTCAGGAGAAATCAACCAATCTGATTTTCCTACTGTAAATAGATTGGTACGAGCAGAAGTGCCTGACTGCCCCCAAGAACTACCACCAAAGGCAGAAGGCCCCGTAGCAGGGCTACCCGCATCGGCTTCCTCCCAACAATTAGGTAAGAAGTTACCAAAGTTGGTAGTATAAGCGGGCGTAAATACAGCACAAGCCGTAGCAAAAGGAATAGGACCAGCCCAGTTACTAGTATCACCTGGGCCACAAATGGCACGTACAAAGTATACATAAGGACTAGCAGACATTAAGCCCATAGCGCTGTACGAATTGGTGGCTGTAGTGGCCACATTACCACCACCCGGAGGTGTACCAGGCGCACCATAACTTACTTCCCATGCAAGAGCTGTCCCTGTTTGTGTCCATGCAAAGTCAGCGCTAGTAGACGTGACATTTGAAACAGACAATTGCCCTGGAGTAAAACAAGAAGGTGCTTCTTTTATCATAATATCATCCAACAGCAAGTCATTTTCGTAGTCATTAGCACTACCGCCAGATTCTGCCACAAAACGCACTTGAGCACTATCGCCACCAGCATACGTCAAGCCAGTTAAGTTGTAGCCCAAAATTTCCCAACCTTGAGCGGTGTTTTGCTGCAAAGTATCAACGGGAGTCCAAGCACTGCCATCCCATGCTTCTATGATTAATACATTGTAGGGCAATGGATAGTTAGGATCAGATACATAGCTCTCATAAGCAAATTCCAAGTAAGGATTAGTGAGCGTGGTAACACTTACGGCAGGACTGGTAAGCACAACGGTGACATCGGTACCCGAAAAATCCATCCAAGCGTAGTTGCCGCCATTACCAGTATGATCGGGCGTGCCTGTAACGCCCCAACCGGGAGAAGTGCTGAACACCCAAGGGCCACCTGTGACAGCTGTATTTGTCCAACCAGCAGGGGTTGTAGTTGCGTCAAAAGATTCATTAAGAACCTGACCATAAACAACTGAATTAAGGAGCCAACACGTTAAAAATAAGATAAAACTTCTTTTCATGTTAGTTGTTTTAAATTTTAAAAATGAAATCAATGTTAAGTTAAAGTTAGTAATATTAAACAGAAGTAAGCCAATGTTTAAATATTATTCTTTTTATTTCAGAATTGCATTTTGTCTTTTTGTAATGTTATTTAAATAGGCTAAGTAAGATAGCTTATAAAAATCAAAAAGAAGGAGAATAGGACGTTTGGATTGTAATTGTGCCAAACAAAGTTGATGAAAGAGATGATAAGATACTAATAAAAAAACGGAACAATAATATCGTTGGAATTTATGATACCAACTGAGCAATCTTGTTGATGCTGGGGGAAGTAATTGATTTTGATATAAATACCAAAGATTTTGTAAGGCTTGCTGGCTCTTTTTTAAAAACACAGAGGCAGGTTCTAGCCCAATATGCTCCAAAGGATTGTTTAAATGGATAATCTTGTATTGCCTTTGGGCGAGTTCTAACCCAAACAAAGTGTCTTCATGGCCGTATTGCGTTAATTTTTCTTCAAATTTGATGGTCAAAAATAGCTTTTTGGGAATCAGAAAATTATTGGTCATAAACGAATGATAAGGTGCTTTTTGGCGTTCTTCGGCTGTTTTTTCTTCTCGTTGTTGCCCATAATACCAATGAAAATAAAGTGCATCGGAAGAGGGCGGATGGGGCTGGTAACAACGCCCGCCATACAAAACCGTTTCTTGATTCAATGCTTTTATATAACGTTGAATATACCACTTATCAGGTGGCCAAGCATCACAGTCCATAAATAGTAAAAAAGGGTATTGGGCACGCTCGGCCAATATATTACGGATTTTGGCACGGCCTACATTGGTGGGCAATACATCGTGCTCAACACAAGATAAATGCTGTACGGTGGAATTTTTGTGGATATAATGCTCATCAGAGGCATCTTCTAAGCAGATAATTTCAAAGCTTAGGGTAGAAGCACTAGCTTGTCTATGTAATTCGTTGACCAAATTACAGACATCAAAATTATAACAAGGAATAAGTATAGACAGCATAGGGTGTGTTTGCTAATGAGCAAAAAAGATGGTCGGAATCTTTTGAAACACAGGGCAAAAAGGATTAGCGTCTATTTAGAATACTTTTGGAAAATGCAAAATGCACTTCCACCATTTGGCAAGGGCCGCTCTTAGAAGTACTGATTTGTGTTTTGGCAAGTGCTGTATTGACCCAAGAGTTGACTTGGACAGTGCGTGGTTTGGACTCAACAAAGGGACGCTTGCTTTGGCCAATCGACAACTGAATATTGTTAGGGGACTTGTTCTTCATTCTTGTTGATTTTTACTTTTAAAGTTTATTGGATAGATAAAAACATAAACTTAGGAGTTCATGGGTGTTTTAAACTAAATTATAAATAATAGTTTATCTAAAGTAGTGAATACTTTGCAAAAATACAATTCCAAAGCTAAAAAAAGATGTTTAAACATGAATTGGATTTAATAAATGCTTTTGGAATGGGATTGGGACAGGATGACGCAACTTTTATCCAGATATGTTGTTGTTGTTGTCTTTATTGTTTTGGATAAAGATAGCACCTTCAGAAAAAGCAGTAACTTTGTAAGCAAATTCACTTATATTTTTATATCAATAACAAAACATGGCCACTCTTTACTGTGTACCGGGTTTGGGAACAGACGAACGAATATTTTCCAAAATTTTTCCACTATTGCCTGATTATGAAAAGGTTGTTTTGAATTATATCAAACCCTTAAGTTACAAAGAGTCCTTGCCCGATTATGCTCGACGGCTGGGAGCACAAATTCCGCCTCAAGATGGCAATAAACCCTTGATTTTGGTTGGGTTTTCTCTGGGTGGGCCTATTGCCGTAGAAATTGCCAAACAGCATAAAAATGTGGTGGTGATTTTATTAGCAACATACAAGCAAAATAAAGAGACTCCTATTGTGTTTAAAATGGCTAGAGTATTGCGATTGTATAGATTTATTCCCACTTGGTACACCCACCAATTTATTCCTCGTATGGCTTCATTAGTTGGCTCTATAACAGAAGAAAATATCGCTATTCTGACAGATATGTTTAGGTCAAAATCTGCCTTGCATTACGCTTGGGGTAGAGAGGCTATTGTGAATTGGAAAAATGAGGATATTCCTGCTGTTTGTTGGCATTTGAATGGTGATAAGGATCATATTTTTAATAGTGCATTGCCTCATGTAGACGATCGTATAGAGGGTGGGACACATATTATGCCCTTGGAGCGAGCAGAGGAAATAGCAACATGGATGCGCCCTATTTTAGATAAAACTTTGAATAAAGCTTGATACTAAGAATGCTTGGCATTAGCTTTTACTCTATAAAATACTTATCTTTGCTCTGTAGTAACAATCTATTTTAATAAATGCTTGCAATAACTTGTTGTGAGCATCTAATTAGTTTATTGTTCTACGATACAACCAAAAATCATCGATCTAATTTCCTTATTTCGTGTAAAATTGTATGTAGTTGATTATCAGTGTGTATATAACGATAGCTGTGTTTTGAGCCATCTTGTTTTGATAGTCAGTTTTATGTAAATTTTTGTAGTTCTTGAAAAAAGAAAAATCACGAAGTATTAATTTTATAACAACAAAAAAACATGCTTAATATTATTCTTTTTGGCCCTCCCGGTAGTGGCAAAGGTACACAAGCTGCCAAATTAGTTGAAAAATATAATTTAGTACATATCTCTACAGGAGACTTATTTAGAAGAGAAAAAGCGGCCAATAGCCCTATCTGGCAAGAGGTAATGAGTTATGTAGACAAAGGTTCTTTGGCGCCAGATTCTATCACTATTCGTTTGTTGAAGGCAGAAATGGACAAAACCCCTGATGCTACAGGGTATATCTTGGATGGTTTTCCAAGAAATGTGGATCAGGCCAACGCATTGGATGCCTTTTTAGCAGAACAAAATACGGCTGTTACGAGTTTGGTAGAGCTGATTGTGGCCGACGAGGAAGTTGTAAAAAGAATTACAACAAGAGGCAAAGAACAAAACCGTGTAGACGACCAAGATCCTGCTATTGTACAACACAGAATTGATGTATACAAGAGCCAAACATCTCCTGTAGCAGATTATTATGACCAACAAGGCAAAACTCAACGCATTGATGGAATTGGTAGTATTGAAGAAATTTTTGATAGAATTTGTGTGGTTTTGGATACAGCCAAGGTATAACTTCTAAAGAAGTTGTTTAAAGGTGGAATTGCATTGATAATGAGTAATAATTTTGTTCTAATCAAGGCAAAAATTTAGCTCATAGCAGCGCTATGGGGTCAATTTTTAACGATGAGTAGGGCAAAATTAGCTTTCATTAGCAATATTAAGCTAGTTTTAAACAACTTCTAAACTACTTTGATATTTGGCAACTGGATTTACAACAATTGTGCATATCCAGTTGCTTTTTTTTTGAACCAACTACTAAGGCTATGATGCTTTTTGGTGAAATTTTATTGTGGGTTTGTGTGTATGGTTTGGCGCATTCTTATGTAATTTATCCCTTATTGGTGCGCTGGGCTGCTGCCAAAAAGAGCAATAATCAGCTAATCCATCAACCCACAGAAGATCTGCCTCATGTATTCTTTGTTATGTCTCTGTACAATGAGGAAAGTGTCATTGCCGAAAAATTGGCAACCCTATCTCAAAGCAACTACCCCAGTGATAAATTGCACTTTTATATTGGTTCTGATTGTTCTTCTGATAATACCAATGCCTTAGTAGCTGCTTGGGCCAAGAACAATTCTCAAGCCCACTTTTACGCTTTTGAAGAGCGGCGTGGCAAACCAAGTGTCATCAATGATTTGATTCAGCAAGCGCAAGCCAATCGCCCTTTTGCACCAGAGGATGCGCTGATTGTTTCGGATGCCAATGTGCTTTTGGAACCTACTACGATTTACCAATTAGTAAAGCATTTTAAGAATCCAGCCATTGGTTTGGTCGATTCTAATATTCAGCATCCGAGCCAACGAGCTATGGCTGCCGAAGGGATTGCCGCAACCGAAGATGGCTATATCTCAAGAGAAGTCTACATTAAGAATATGGAAGGACGTGCTTGGGGGCGTACTATGGGGCCTTTGGGCGGATGTTATGCTATTCGGGCACAGTTGTTCTCACCGGTACCAGCCAATTTCTTGGTAGATGATTTTTATATTGCCATGAAAGTTTTTGAACAAGGTGCTCGTGCTATCAATGAGCTAGAGGCAGTGTGTTATGAAGTGGTATCTAGTGATTTGAAGGAGGAATTTCGTCGCAAGACACGTATATCCGCAGGAAATTTTGCCAATTTGGCTACATTCAAACATTTGTTGTGGCCTCCAACAAGTAGTCTAGGCTTTGCTTTTTTATCCCACAAAGTATTGCGTTGGCTAGGTCCATTTTTTATTATTATTTCTTATAGTTGTTTGTGTTTATTAACGATGGTATACCACAACCAATTTTACAAAACCTTGTTACTGTTAGCAAATATAGGTTTGTTTGGTGTTCCTCTATTAGATGGAGTACTCAAGCAATTTAATATAAACGTAGTCATCTTACGTTACATTACTTATTTTAATGCCATGAACTTGGCATTATTTAACGGATTTTTTAAATATCTAAAAGGAGTACAAAATGGCATCTGGCAACCCACAAAACGAAACGTCTAAGCAAACACTTGATCGTATAGAAGACGCATTAGAAGACATTAAAGCGGGTAAATTAATTATAGTAGTTGATGATGAAGATCGTGAGAATGAAGGCGATTTTATTTGTGCTGCTGAACTGGTAACCCCAGAGATGATTAATTTCATGGCTACACATGGTCGTGGTTTAATCTGTACACCACTTACTGCACAACGATGCGATGAATTGGAATTGCGTCCTATGCAGCAACAAAATACGGCTGTACACGAAACAGCTTTTACTATCTCTATTGATTTGTTAGGCTTTGGTTGTAGTACAGGTATTTCGGCTTATGATAGAGCTACAGGTATCCAAAAACTCACCGACCCCAAAACAATTTCTAGTGATTATGCACGTCCCGGCCATATTTTTCCTTTGATTGCCAAGGATGGCGGTGTATTGCGTAGAGCAGGGCATACAGAAGCGGCTGTAGATTTGGCGCGTTTGGCAGGGTTGGAGCCAGCAGGTGTATTGGTCGAAATTCTCAATGAGGATGGAACAATGGCTCGTCTCAACGACTTGTTTGAGATTGCTGAAAAGCACGATCTAAAGATTATTTCTATAGAGGACTTAATCAAATATCGCCTAGAGAAAGAAACATTGATTGAAGAGGTATTGCGTGTAGAAACTCCTACGGAATATGGAGATTTTGAAATCGTGGCTTTTGAGAATCAAACGACAGATAACAAACTTTTTGCTATGGTAAAAGGGCAGTGGGAAGAGGATGAGCCTATCTTGGTAAGAGTACATGCCTCCTTTACTACTAGCGATATTTTTGGTGCTTTGCTCGGAGATTCTGGTTCCCAATTGCATGCTGCTATGCAGCAAGTAGAGCAAGCTGGCAAAGGGGTGGTGTTGTTTATTGAGCATGACGGAGGTAGCAAGGATTTGATGGACAAACTCAAAAGTTATGAGCGTATGCGTAGAGAGGGGTTGAGCTTGGCAGATATACACAGTCGCCTCAAAGCACGTTCTGATCAAAGAGATTATGGCCTTGGAGCACAGGTATTGCGCCACTTGGGAGTGAGCAAATTGCGTCTGATGACCAATAACCCTATTAGACGTATTGGTTTAATTGGATATGACTTGGAAATAGTAGAAAATGTACCGCTTACTTCTGTACAAGGACGTTTGCATAGAAAAGTAGTCAATGATTCTGTAGTAAAATAAATGAACCTTTCTTTCTTTTGTTGGTTGTTGTTCTTGGTAACTAATTAATATTACCTCGTGGAGAATACTGTCCAATTGCTTGTTAAAATAATACAAATAAAGATTAAAATCTTAATTATTTGGCAATCAGTTGTATACTAGCATAGTTTTTCCTTATTTTATAATAATAAATAATAGAACAAGTAAGTTCACAAGTGAAAATATAGTATTCACTAAGGAATTACTACTTGTTCAACAATATCTAAAGAGAGAACAATTGTAGATGAAAGCAACAGATAGCAACGCACCTCAAGAGTCCCCAAGAGAAGCAGTACGTATTCAAATGCCTACAGAACATGGCCTGTTTGAGTTGGTCGCTTTTGAACAACCAACAGGAAAACATTTATTTGCACTGACCAAAGGAGCGTGGGAACCTACAGAGTCTGTATTAGTTAGAATACACTCTTCTTGTATTACAGGGGATATTTTGGGTTCTATGCGTTGTGATTGTGGCCCACAGTTGGATGCAGCTATGCGCCGTGTACAAGAAGAAGGCCAAGGGGTGATTATGTATGTGGAACAGGAAGGCAGAGGAATTGGTTTTATTAATAAAATGAAAGCCTACAAACTGCAAGAAGAAGGAATGGATACGGTTGAAGCTAATTTGCACTTGGGTTTTGAGGCCGACCAACGAAACTTTGTTCCTGCTGTAGATGCACTCAAATCATTGGGAATAAATCGTTTGCGATTGATGTCTAACAATCCACTCAAGAAGGAAACTATAGAGGCTTGTGGGGTAGAGGTGGTAGAAATGGTAGGTTTAGAGATAGAGGCTAATGAATACAACAATTTTTATCTCAAAACAAAGCGGGATAAAATGCGACATTTGTTATTGCAGGATGGCCTAGTAAATAAAAAGACAGATTATTAAAATACAGAGAGCTAAGAATATATTTCTTGGCTCTTTTTTAATGTGTCACTTGATAGTTGTTGGGTACAACCTAAAACCAAAAGTATTGTTATAACAATACAAATTCACCAAAACAACAACAGCTATTATGTTTACTTATAATATACACGCCACACAACAATTGCCCATCACCTTGGAAGAAGCATGGGAGTTTTTTTCTAGCCCCAAGAATTTGAAGGAAATTACACCTGAGCAGATGGGTTTTCATATTCGTTCAGAGTATGACGGAAAAATGTACCCAGGGCAAATTATTGAGTATACGGTGAAGCCCCTGTTGGGAATTCCTATGTATTGGATGACGGAGATTACACAGGTCAAGGAGTTGGAGTTTTTTATAGATGAACAACGAGTAGGGCCATACAATATGTGGCATCATCAGCACTTTTTCAAGGCTATTGAGGGGGGAGTAGAAGTAACGGATATTGTACACTATCGTCTACCTTTTGGCCCTTTGGGCCCTATTGCACATGCTTTGTTTGTCAAGAGACAGCTCAACCATATTTTTGACTATCGTAAGAAGGTATTGGAAGAGCGATTTGGAACCTTGTAAGAGACAGTTTAAACCAAATAAGCCACCTAGAAAGTAGAATTAGGATCTTACTTTTTAGGTGGCTTATTCGAGTATCCATAGGCTTAAAGCTCTTCTGTAGCTTTGTCAATATCCTTAGTAGTTTGTTCCAAAAAAACTTAGACCTCTGATGTTTCTAGATGCTCGATAACCGCCTCTGGATTTAAAATATCCGTCAGATTTTTACCATGTTTTATTAATTCGATTACACCATCTTCATTGATTAGAAAGCCACTGGGGAGCTGAAACACCTTTCCTTGAACAGCTAGTGATCGCCATTTGGCGTATTGTAGTGCTTCTTTGACCACTTTAAAATCTGTCATGCTCTCAAGATCCCCTTTTAGGGAAGCTCTAGTTTGATACAACTTAAAGATTTCTAGAGTAGTATCTGATAAGAAAATAGTGTATTGTAAATCTAGCCTTGTGGGCAAGTTCATTTCAATATCTTTGATAGGAGATGGAAAAACCATTATTGTTTTGATGCCTTTGTCGTTCAGGGCTTTGCTCCTCGAAACAATTTTATTGGTAGTAAGCCCACAAAATGGACATGAAGACCATCTATTAAAAGTGAGATAAACCTTATTGCCTCTAAATTGCTGTAGGTTAACAAATGAACCATCAAGTGTTTGTAGTTGGAAGTTAGGTGCCTGTTTGTTTTTCATCTTTATTTTAAAATTTAACAGTTATTACTAATAAAAATAAAAGTAATTAGTTTTAAAAATAGGATGAGTATTAGGGGGGATAGGCATTAAAAGAAGGGGGACATAATTATCAATAATAGAAAATGAATGGTACTATTATCACATCTAAACTAGTTATTTCTTAGAAGAAACATTCCATTTTCTGCTATGAAATTTGAAATTTTTATAAAAGTATTTAATCCATTTTTAAGTGTTTTGTTGAATCAACTATTTTTGCCCTGTAATTAAGCAAAAGTGGGGATAGATGTCAATATTCGGATATTTAAGTAGTCTTAAAAAACTAGAAAATCGTCTTTTGTTTGTACCATATACAAGCTGATATAAATAAAAAAAGTTTAAATTAGGAGTCTAGGAAAACAAACTAAACAGATTAGTATGGGACAAAAGGAGGCGGAAAAACAATTGGAGGGAGGGCCGCAGCCCAATAAAAAGCCAGATCATCTTAAAGAGATGCCAGTATTGAATATTGGAGAGCTGTTGGCTATGGAGGAGATTTATGTAAGAGAAAGAAGGAAGGAGAAGTTTCCAGAAGATACGGAGGTTAATGTCAAAGAGGATTCATTGGGCATAGCACTTTCTGGTGGGGGCATTCGTTCGGCAACCTTGTGTTTGGGCTTGATGAAGGAACTGAATAATATGGGGTTAATAGAAAAGGCAGATTATCTCAGTTCTGTTTCTGGTGGGGGGTATTTGGCTTCTTATATTCATACTTCTCTAGCAAAAAAACAAGCAGCTTCCAATCCTTATGATGAATTATTTGAAGAAAGTTCTATCAAGCACTTTAGAGCGCATCGAAAACACTTGTACATTTGGCCAAAGTATAAACTTTTGAGCCAGATAGTATTAGCACTTTTTATTGTTGGCCTATTTTTATTAAGTTGGTTGTGGCTTATTTTGCCCTTTGGGTTTTTGACCGTAATCTGTTGTTATAAGCTGCCCAGTGTAGGATTATCCTGTATTCTTTTGTTGGCATTGATGCTCCTTCCGGGGCTTATATTTTCGTCTGATCTAACTTTTATACATAGGGGAATCAGCCAGTTAAGAGATCGACTAAAAGATCAATTGGCAAAATCTGATTCTGGACAAATCATTGTACTACTTGTTGATATGGCATTAGTTGGCTTGAGTGCTATGCTTTTATATGGTGGGCTAACTGCATTTGTTTTTTGGGCAATGGGGAGCACTAGCACCCTCTTGGGGATAGTAGGTTCTGCTCTTGTTGTACTATTGCTGGTATTTGTACCGGGGCTTATATTTTCGCCCAATTTCACTTCTCCACATATCTATTACAAACGCAGACTACAAAGAGCCTACCTATGGCCCCAAAAAAATATTAAACTCACAGATTTACAGCAATCTAATGGCCCTTATCCATTAATCAATGCTACGGTTCATGTAGACAAGGATGATTATTACAAGGCAAAAGTCCATGATTATTACAAGGCAAAAGTCCATGAAAAAAATAATACAGAGCATCATAAGGCCGAAAAGACATCTATTTCCTACAGAGGCACTATTAATGCCAACTACTTTCTTTTTTCGCCCTACTATTGTGGAAGCCAGATTACTTATTATGCCAATAACTCCAAATCCTTGTATGCCAATATTTCTTTGGCTACAGCAATGGCTACTAGTGGTGCGGCAGTGAATACTTTTATGGGAAATATGAATTTGTCTATGCCTATAAGATGGATGATGATATTGGGCAATTTTAGGACAGGTTATTTGGCACCAAGCCCACTTTTTGCCAAGCGGCTTCCAGTTTTTTGGCCGTTTTATACAGCACTAGAAGTACAAGGAAAAGCAAAAACGACTTCTTACAAAATTCAGGTTTCGGATGGTGGGCATATAGAAAACTTAGCTGTTTTTGAATTATTGAGAAGGCAAGTAAAGACCATTATTGTTATAGATGGTGGGCAAGATAATAATTTTGACTTTTTTGACTTGCGTAATCTCACCATCAGAGCTCGAAATGAATTGGGAATTGTTATTGAGTTTGAGAAAAACAATGGCCCATCAGAACGCATTAAGCCCGATCTTATTACAGGCACTTCTCAAAGCCATTTTGCTGTGGCCAAAGTAAAGGGGCTAAAAGGTTCGTACACCTCCAAGTATGAAGGGGTCTTGGTGTATATCAAGTCGTCTGTATTGACCAACAAGGACTATCAATTGAGACGTTTAAAAAAGGAGGTGGCAAAACTAAAGGCTGAAATGGATGCTTCTACAGCAAAAATTAAAACATTAAAAAGGGAGATTAAGGCATTGAAAAAGGGACACAAACGAGAAGATTTGGAGCAGAAACAGAAAGAATTAAAGGCGGTTCGAGAACGAGTGGAATCCAAAATTACACCAGAACTAGAGCAAAAACGAAGAGAATTGGACCATGTCATGTACAGAACTTATACCCCCAAATTTCCGCATGAAACAACTGCCAATCAATTTTTTAGTGAGGAGCAATGGGATGCTTATTATCACTTGGGCGAAAATATTGGAAAAAATGTATTAAAAGAATTAGGATTAGAAAAAGAAGATTCCAGACTGGATATTCATAATAAGTGTGCTGGTTACAACTCCATTATCAAATAAAAACAAATCATGCAATTGAACAAAGAACTTGTCACCAAAGGAATGTATTTGTCGGGAGTAGCCAATATTGGTGGTGCTCTGATCTTTTCAAAATTCTTTACCAATACCGCCCTCAATGAAGCAGACCCTGTAGTAATGTCCAATTTTGGTTTGCTTATGATTGTGGTTTGGGGCTTGGTGTTTTTGGCAATGGCCTCTCGTTGGGAGCAGCTCAAATGGCTAATTGGAGCTTTTGCTGTAGAGAAATTCATCTATGGATTGGTTTGGACTAAGTGGATGCTCCATCATGATTTGGCTGCTGTTTATGAGGCCGATACTATGGCGGGCATTTTTTACACTATTTATGGGCCCAATGATTGGTTGTTCTGCCTTTTTTATTTGGCCGTTTTTGTTTATTTAAATAAATCAATTACCAATGAGGTATAGATGTTTTTTTTTGTGGATACTAATGGCCCATACTGTTGTTGGGCAAGGTGTTTCCAAGGAATTAGAAACTGAAATCAAAAGGCGTGTAGCACTCGAAATAAACCCAAGTATTGCTATTGGTATTTTATTGCCCAATGGCTCTACAGCCTATTACAATTATGGTTATTTTAATACCAAAAATAAACTACCTGATAGCCTAACACTGTACGAAATTGGTTCAGTTACCAAGACCTTTACAGCAACCCTCACCACTATTCATCTAAAAGGGGCACTCCACCAACCCTTATCGAATTTTATACCTCAAGCCAACTTAAATCAGTTGATATTGGCTGATTTGAGAAACCATCTGGCAGGTGTTCCTAGATTGTCAGAGCAATTCTCGCCCCCAGATTGGTCCGATCCTTTTAATGGGTATTCTAATGAGCTATTAATGGAAGAACTGCAAGGTTTGGAGGCCGATACTTCAGGGGTATGGGGGTATTCTAATTGGGGGTACAGTATTCTTGGACGAGTGATAGAAGTAGCCACCAAGCAATCATTTGATACCCTAATGTCTGACTTGCTAGACAAAATTGGCATGGAAAATACATGGATGGAGCACCCCAAAAACACTCAGGAACAATTGGCACAGCCTACCAATATTGGTACAATCAATAGTTACTGGAAATTTACAGGGCCAAGTAGATATGCAGGTGGATTAATTAGCAATACCAAGGATCTTTTGAAGTACTTGGAGTTTCAACAACAAACCAATCCTTTGTTTAAAACCACTTCTATCAATGGAGCTATTCCAACAGGGATCAATCAATTGGGAAAAGATCAACTTTTCTATAAAGATGGTTGGTTTGTGTGGAAGCCTGATACAAGCACCCATATATTGTTGCACAATGGCGGCACAGGAGGTTTCACTTCCTTTGTTGGCTATAATACTCAGACCAAGATGGGCGTGGTGGTACTTTCCAATTCAGTTAGTATTGTAGATGATATTGGCCTACACCTTATTTATCCAGCTTCCCAATTAAAGCAACCCCAACGAACCATTGCTTTTGAGTTGGCAGATGCTATAGATGCTGGCAAAGGACGGAACTTGGTGGCTAAATACCAACGACTCCAAAAGGCAGCTTATCCAGATAATATTATAGATATTTATTGGTTAGAACGTTTCCATTTTGGACAGAGTAATTATGGGATTAGCAGGCAGCTCAGTGAAATTATGGTGCAGGCACTACCCGAGGATTGGGAGGTACACGATATACAAGGGCAGAACTTGGAGCAGCTCAAAAAATATAAAAAGGCAGCAAAAGCCTATCAAAAAGCCTTAGCCCTAAATCCAAACCACCCCTTATTAGAAGAAAAAATTAAACGTTGTACTCAAATAAATAAGCAGGAATAAGTTATGTGCTTATTCCTGCTCCTATCTTCCTATCAACTTGCAAAGCTTAGATGATTTGATAAAACTTGATCAAAATGCTGAGGGCATCCTTGCCTGATAAATGCTCATTATCCCCTTGCAATAGTGCATCAAAGATAGATAATTCATCCTCAGATGCTTGTGATTTTAATACAATTTCATTGGTATTAACATCTTTGTACCCCATGTACCAGTCTGGAAAATATCGTTTGTCTGTTGTCCCTTTTTTGAGTATCATTACTTTTTCGTGTCGAGGATCTTTTTTGAGAGTATCGTACAATCTTGTAATATCTTCTATCTCACCTTCCAAATACTGTAAAAAATAATTTTTTGAATGAAATAAAATTCCCGTAAGGTTGTTTTTAGGATTGTTCTTTTTGCAAGAATCTAATATTTTTTCAATTTCTTGGTCGGTACAAATAGCGGTACGATGGCTAGAGTAAATTAGATAATTCATAAGGATGCGATTTTTAAGTGTTTAGAGTGTATCTTTAAATATAATGTAATTTTTTTCTAGCACAATTTTTTATTTGCTTTTTTTTGAATATTTAAATATCTTTTTATTCATTCTTAGAGTGTCTTATGTATAAAAAAAAGCTGCTTCTATTTAGAAGCAGCTTTTTTAGTTATTTGTAGATGGCTTATAAGATGCACTTACACATTGTACATAAACTCCAATAAGTCTCCATCTTTTACCTCATACTCTTTACCTTCTTGGCGCAATACGCCGTTTTCTTGCGCCCCTTTCCAGCCACTTTGTGCTATAAAATCATCAAAAGCAACCGTTTTGGCCTTGATAAAACCACGTTCAAAATCAGAGTGAATTACACCAGCAGCCCCCGGAGCTTTGGTTCCTTTTCGGATCGTCCAAGCCCGTACCTCTTTTTCGCCAGCCGTGAAATAAGTGATAAGGTCTAGGATATTGTAACAAGCACGAATAAGCTTATTCACCCCCGGTTCTTTGAGTCCCATATCTTCCAAGAACTCCATACGCTCTTCATAATCTTCCAATTCAGCAATATCCGCTTCAATAGCAGCACTTACTAGGATGATTTCGGCATTTTCATCTGCTACAGCCTCAGCAAAAGCCTTGGTATAAGCATTGCCTTCTAATACAGACCCCTCATCTACATTACACACATAGATGATAGGCTTGTCTGTAAGCAATTGCAAACGCTTGACAAACAATTCTGTGTCTTCGGTATCATAATCGGCAAAGCTACGGGCTGGTTTACCGGCATTGAGGTGCTCCATGAGTGCTTCGAGTGCATCTACGAGCTTGAGAATAGCCTTATCGCCACCTTTAGCCATTTTCTTTTGCTTTTGCACCTGTTTATCTAGGGTTTCAATATCCTTAAATATCAACTCCAGATCAATGGTTTCCTTATCCCGTACAGGATTCACACTGTTGTCAACATGAATGATATTATCATTATCAAAACAACGTACTACGTGTACAATAGCATTCACCTCACGGATATTGCCCAAAAACTCATTGCCCATTCCTTCCCCTTTGCTGGCACCCCGAATGAGTCCTGCAATATCTACAATATCAATAGAAGTGGGAATAACTTTTTGGGGAGAGATGAGATTTTCTAGCTTTACCAAACGATCATCAGGCACCGTAATAACCCCAATATTGGGTTTTTTGGTAGCAAAAGGATAATTAGCTGCTAGTGCTTTAGCCGAAGAGAGTGCGTTAAAAAGGGTAGATTTTCCGACGTTGGGCAAACCAACAATGCCGCATTTTAAAGCCATTATATAGTATTTGTAGTATTTTTGTAGAAATTGTGTAAACAAAAGAAGGTTGCCTTCTCTTTTTGCATTGCAAAAGTACAATTATTTGGGTAAGACTAAAAACAAACATTCGTTTATTCCGTCTTAAATATCCCTGCTAGACTACTTATACCAATCCATATTTAGAAGT